>NZ_JBEYXP010000090.1:0-29359 GCF_040704615.1 Streptomyces sp. NPDC046862
AGGCCAGGCCCTTCAAGTGGGCCAAGACGGCCGACCAGATCCTCGACCGAATCTGCCGTTACTGCTCACGCATCTCCGAACCAGGTCACTAGGCCGACGCGGGCGGGTCCCGGGGATGACCCCACCGCCTGAGATACGTCGCCGCTCGGCAATAATCCCGGCACCGTGCAACCGTTCCGTCGTCCCGGGCGTACAGGTCGTGGAACATGGTCATCCCGGGGAGCCTCATGACGGTCGAGAAGTTCGAGAGACAGGCGGCGGAGCCGACGGCGTCACCGGACACCGCGGGGGAGCCGGCATACGGGCTCGTCCCGTCCGGCTCGTAAGGACATCCCGTGGCCACGCCCCCGCCCGGCGGCCCGGACGCCCCGGTGTCACCGGCACCGGAGCAGACGGCGCCCGCGCCTCTCGTACCGGTCATATCGGCCAAGGCGCTCATACCGGCGCCGGTCACGCTCCCCCTGCGTGACCGGCGCCCCCACCCGTCCGGCCACCGGGAGTCCTCCGGCCGCCGTGACCCGTACCTCCTCGCGGCCGTCCTCTTCGTCGCGTACGCGACGCTCTCCGTCGCCCGCTACCGGTACATGGCCAGCCGCTCCTGGGACCTCGGCATCTTCGAGCAGGCCGTGCGGGCGTACGCCCATCTCCAGGCGCCGGTCGTCGACCTCAAGGGCCCCGGGACCAACGTCCTGGGCGACCACTTCAGCCCGGTCACCGCTCTCCTCGCCCCCCTCTACCGGCTCTTCCCCTCCCCGGTCACCCTGCTCCTGGCCCAGGCCGCGCTGTTCGCGCTGTCCGCCGTGCCGGTCACGCGGGCGGCCGCCGCGCTCCTGAGCCGACGCCGCGGACTCGCCCTCGGTATCGCCTACGGCCTGTCCTGGGGCCTCCAGCGCGCCGTCGAGGTCGACTTCCACGAGATCTGCTTCGCCGTGGCGCTGATCGCCTTCGCGCTGGAGGCCCTGCTGTACCGGAACTGGCGCCGGGCCCTGCTGTGGGCCCTGCCGCTGGTCCTGGTCAAGGAGGACCTCGGGCTGACGCTGGCGGCCATCGCCGTCGTGGTCGCCGTCCGCGCCCGCCCCACCTCCCCGCGCACCGTCCCGTACGCCCTGGCCGTGGCCGCCCTCGGAGTCGCCGCCACCCTGGTCACGCTCACCGTCGTCATCCCGGCCTTCAACACGTCCGGCGACTACGACTACTGGACCAAGGTCGACGGCGGCTTCGCCCTCTTCGACGGCACGGGGACCAAGCTCGGGACCCTGGCCTGGCTGCTGATCCCCACCAGTGGGCTCCTGGCCGTGCGCTCACCGCTGTTCCTCGTCGCGCTCCCCACGCTCGGCTGGCGCTTCCTCTCCTCCGAGGACCACTACTGGGGCACGGACTGGCACTACAGCGCGGTGCTGATGCCGGTCGTGTTCCTCGCCCTGGCCGACGCCCTCAGCGCCGTCCGCCGCAGCCCGCGCCCCTGGCTGCGCTCGTACGCGCGCCAGCTGCCCGCAGCCGTCGCCGCGGCCGCCCTCGCGCTCACCACCAGCCTCCCCCTGCACGTGCTGACCGAGCCGGCCGCCTACCGCACACCCGAGCGCGTCACCACCGCCGAGAAGATGCTGGCCACCATCCCGGACGGCGCGACCGTGGAGGTCAACCTCGGTCCCATCAGCCGCCTCACCTCCCGATGCCGCGTCTTCTGGTTCGGCAACACGCGCGGGATCACGCCCGACTACATCGCCCTCGACAACACCGGCGGCCGGTATCCCGACCCCCTGGCCACCGCCCGCGGGCTCCACCCCCGGGCCCGGTACGTGATCACGCGCGCCCGCCTGGGCTACCTGGTCCTGGAGCGCCGGTCCTGACGGCCCGACGGCAGTCGGCGATGACGGCTGGTCATGGAGTGTCGTCGAGCGTGATGGCGCCCGCGGGGCACATCGCCGCCGCCTCCCGGACGGTGGCGTGCCGGTCCGGGGCGGGTTCGGGGTCGAGGAGGAGGACGATGCCGTCGTCCTCCCGCTGGTCGAACACCTCCGGCGCGAGCAGTGCGCACTGCCCGGCACCGCAGCACTTGTCCTCGTCCACGCCGACCTTCATGGTCGTCCTCCCATTCGTCCCTTTGGTCACCATCGCACGGGCACCGTACGCAGGCCGCCGACGAGGAGGCCCTCGACACGCTGCAACTCCTCGACGGGCACGGCCAGTCGGAGGGTCGGCAGCCTGCGGAGCAGGGTTTCGAGGACGACCTGGAGTTCGGTGCGGGCCAGGGACTGGCCGAGACAGGCGTGCGGTCCGGCGCCGAAGATCATGTGGGGGTTCGGGGTGCGGGTGAGGTCCATCTCCTGCGGGTCGGCGAAGACCTGCTCGTCGCGGTTGGCGGAGGACAGACTGCAGACGACGGTGGTGCCGGCCGGCAGCAGTTCGCCGCCCACCTCCACGTCCTCCCCCAGGTAACGACGCACGCCGAAGCCGAAGTTGGCGTCGAAACGCAGGGCCTCGTCGACCGCCGTGCGCACCAGGGAGGGGTCGGCCAGCAGGCTCTCCCAACGGGTGCGGTCGGCCAGCAGCATCGAGACCATCTTGCCGATCATGTTCGCGGTGGTCTCGTGCCCGGCGACCAGCAGCCCCATCCCCGTGTTCAGCAGCAACTCGTCGGACAGGCCCTCGTCCTCCTCCGCGCTGTCCCTGATCAGGTTGCTCAGCAGGTCGTCGCCGGGTTCGGCGCGCTTGGCCGCGATGAGCTCGGACATGTAGCGCGCGAAGTCGGTGTACGACGCCTTCGCCTCCTCGGCCGAGTAGCGGCCGACGTTCAGGAACGCGTCGGACCAGTAGGAGAAGCGGTCCCGGTCCTCGGCGGGCGCGCCCAGCAGGTCGCAGATCACGTAGACCGGCAGCGGGAAGCCGACCGTCGCCTTGAGGTCGCCGGGCTGTCCCTGTGCGACCAGGTCGTCGACGAGGGACTCCGCGATGGCCGTCATGCCGGGGCGCAGCGCGGTCACGCGTTTGGCGGTGAGGTACTTGCCGACGTGGCGCCGCCACCGCAGGTGCTCCTCACCCCGGTTGGCGAGGGCCAGCGAGGAGTCACCGTTGGCGACGGGACCGCCCGCGCCCTCGGGGGCGATCCTGGCGGCGCCGTCCTCGGCGGTCGGGCGGACGAAGCGCGGGTCGGACAGGAGGGCCTTGATGTCGTCGTAGCGGGTCAGGTACGCCGCCTCGTCCCCGCTGGGGAGTTCGACGGTGGCCACCGGGCACGTCCGCCGTAACCGCTGCCATGCGGCCGGTGCCTCCAGTGGCCCGTCGGTGGGAAGGGGCAGGCGGAGGGCCGGGTCGTTCGGGCTCATCTGACATCTCCTTGTGGGGATCGCTGGGGTGGGCGATGGAGGAGACCTCGCTGGCACTGCACCCTACTCGCGCTGTGCATGATGCAACACCGGTGCGTTCTGCACGTCTCGCGCATCGTGCAGGCCGACGTAGGGTGTGGCCACCGGAAGACGAAGGAGATGAAGGAGAACGGCGTGGAGGCCAGGGAGGCGGGCGAGCACATCGAGCGGGAACTGCTGATCCTGATGCGGCACCGCGAACTGGCGGCCCCCCGAGGGCCCCGCGATGCCGACGCCCTGGACCGGAGCGCCTACGTCCTGCTCAGCCGCCTCGAAGTCCAGGGACCCATGTCCATCCCCGACTTCGTCGAGGCCTTCGGGCTCGCCCCGTCCACGTTCACCCGCCAGACCGCGCCCCTCCTGCGCGACGGGCTCGTGGAGCGGATGCTCGACCCGGACGGCGGGGTGGCCCGGAAGCTCCGTATCACCGAGAAGGGCGCGAAGCGGCTGGCCGCGCAGCGGGAGGAGACCGCCTCCAAGCTGGCCGAGGTTCTCACCGACTGGCCCGCGGAGCGGCTGCGGCGGTTCGTCGCCGACCTGGAGCGGTTCAACACCGACATCGAGCGCCTCGCCGGGCGGCCTTGGCCGCGGGCGGCACGCCGAGGGTGAGGGGTGGGGCTCCCTCCGGACCCCCGCTGTCGGCCTGAAGGGCCTCGTCCTCAAACGCCGGACGGGCTGGTGGGTGCCGACCGGGCTGAAAGGTGCGGGACACGGTTCGGGACGCGTTTCTTCAAGGCGCGTTGTTGCTTCCCTGCCTACCGTGGCCTCACGGAACCCGAGGAAGGAACCACATGGACGGCATGGAGCTCAGAACCGCGATGGCCAGGGCCTCGGACGCGGCCGTGGAGGTCGTGCGCGGTGTCGGGCCGGGGAACCTCGACCGGCCCACCCCGTGCCCGGAGATGACGGTCGGGGCCCTGGTGAACCACCTGTTCCACTGGACCGGCGCGTTGGCGCACGCCGCCGCGCTCAAGCAGCCGCCGCAGCGGCCGCAGCCGGACCCGGCGGCCGAAGACCGTGACCTCACCACGGAGCCGGGCTGGGCCGAGGCGTACGCCGCCGCCTCGTCGGCGACCGCCGAGGCCTGGAGCGATCCGCGGGCATGGTCGGGCGAGACGTCCCTGACCGGCGGCGGAACGCTGCCCGCCCCCTTCATCGGCGGGATCGTGCTCGGGGAATGGCTCCTGCACGGCTGGGACCTGGCGGTGGCCACGGGGCAGCGGCTGCGCGTGGACGACGCACTCGCGGCGGCGCTGTACGAGGACGTCGCGGGCCGGGCCGACATGGCCAGGCAGTACAAGGTGTACGGCCCCGAGGTCGAGGTGCCGCCCACCGCGCCGCTGTTCGACCGCGCGCTGGGCCTGGCGGGTCGCGACCCGTCGTGGACGGCACAAGCAAAGTTTGATCTTCCCTAGACCCACTCCAGACCATCTCCAGACTCTCTCCAGACCGTCCGGACGATCACTGTTTGCCCAGGCCAGGTACTGTCTGCACGATGACGGCGCCGGACCGGTGCCGGTCCTCCTCTCCCCCCACGTCGAGGTTCACCGCACCATGGGGCGCGCTCCGCGCGCCCTCCGCAGACAGGAGCCGTCGTGGCACTGAGGACACGGAGACCGGGAGCCGCCGCCATGGCGCTCACCGCGGTGGCGACGGCGGTGGCCGCGGCCACCCTGGGCGCCGCCCTTCCCGCGAGCGCCGCCGGGTACACGGTGTCGGCGGGTCCCTGGAGCACCGCCACCACCCTGACCGGCGCCGACGGACAGCAGAACCTGATCGACGTCAGGACGGCCGGTGACGGCACCGCCTTCGCCCTGTGGAGCGACAAGGCGGCGGGAGCCGGCAGCTGGGACTTCGAGGTCGCCGTCAAGCCGGCGGGAGGGGACACCTGGGGTGCGCCCCACACCCTGGTCACCGGTCGTGGACAGTCCACCGGAGCCGACCTGGCGGTGACGGCCGACGGGCACGCCGTGGTGACCTGGCAGGACGGCAGCAGCACGGACGGCACCCTGGCCGACGTCGCCGCCACCTGGGACCCGGCCCAGGGCAGTTGGTCGTCCCCGGCCCCGCTCGCGGCGTACGACGGGTCGTACCTGTCCCTGCCCCGCGTGGCGGCCGCGGCCGACGGCACCCTCACCGCGGTGTGGACCCAGGGCGACGGACTGATGACGTACCAGGTGATGACCGCGACCCGCGCCCCCGGCGCCGACTCCTGGTCCACGCCCGAGCCCCTGGCCTCCGTCGCCGGCGGCGACGTCTGGGACCTCTCGGTCGCCGTGGCCCCCGACGGGGCGGCCACCGCCGTCTGGACCGTGCACGACGAGTTCAGCAGCGACCTCGCCGTCACCACCACCACCCGTGCCTCGGCGGGCGGGGACTGGAGCAGCGCCGCCGTACTGCCCGGCACCGACGCCACGTCCGGCGACGCGCAGGTGACGATGGACGCCAAGGACGCCACCACCGTCCTGTGGAGCGCGGGCAGCGGCGACCTGAAGTCGGCCACCAGGACCTCCCCCTCCGGGGCCTGGGGTGCCGCCCAGACCGCCGTGGCCGCGTCGTTCAACGGAGGCGGCGACGACAGCGGGCCCCTGACCGCCCCGAACGGCGACCTCACCTACGTGTGGGAGAGCTGGAGCAGCGCCGCGGGCGAACCGGTCGTACGGGCCGTCGTCCGCACCGCGAGCACGGGCACGTGGTCCCTCCCGAGGACGCTGTCCACCGGCTACGTCGACCACCAGGTGTCCGCCTCCATCGGCGCCGACGGAACCGTGCAGGTGGTGTGGCCGCAGACGCCGAGCATCGACAACGGCGACGACCACTACCTCCAGTGGGCGGTCCGCGCCGACGGCAAGTGGAGCACGGCGACCGCCCTCAACTCCGCTCCCGTCGCCGCCGTTCCCAACACGGACGCCCTGTCCGGCAAGGTGGCCGCGGGCCCCGACGGTCGGGCCACGGTCGTGTGGCGCGAGGCGGTGTACGCGTCCCCCGGCTCCTACACCTCCCAGCTGTGGACCCAGTCGCAGACCCTGCTGACCAAGCCGAAGATCACCTCCAAGGCCTACGTCAGCGGGACGGCGCGCACCGGTTCCACGGTCGCCTGCATCGCGTCGTGGAGCGGCTACCGCGCCGTCGTCGCCTGGTCCTGGCTGCGCGACGGCACGGTCATCTCCGGAGCCACGGGCAAGTCGCGCACGCTGACGTCCTCCGACTACGCCCACAAGGTGTCCTGCCGGGCCGTCGTCAGCAACAACGCCGGCTCGGTCACCTCGACGTCGAGCGGTGTCACGGTGGCCGTCGGCCCGGCGCTGAAGGCGACCACGGCCCCCACCATCAGCGGCACCGCCAAGGTCGGCTACCGGCTGACCGCGAACCACGGCACCTGGTCGCCGTCCGCCACCTCGTACACGTACGTCTGGAAGCGCAACGGCACGTCCATCAGCGGCGCCACCAAGTCCACGTACGTCCCGGTGGGGGCCGACCGGGGACAGAAGATCACGGTGAAGGTCACCGCCCACCGCTACGGCTGGACGAACGGCTCGGCCACTACGGCCGCCGTGGTCGTGCGCTGACCCACGCGCCACGACTCACCCGGTCCGGCTCTCGGCCCGGTCGGCAAGGCTCTCGGCCGACGAGGACCCGGGTTTCCGCCCGGGTCTTCCTTGGTAACGTCACCTTCTCGGCCGTGAACGGCCGAGCTTGTTGGCTCGGTCGTTCACACCTCGTCGCGCTCCCGACTGCCCCCTACGGCAGGACGGTCACGGGTCGCATCTCCCTCTCCGGTCAGGCCGGGTGTGGGACGGGCATGGTGACGAATGCCCACGCCGAGCGTGCGCGGTCGCGCACGTTGACCCCGGCGACGACGTCGGCGGGGCCAGCGAGCCCGCACAGACGACAACGGAAATGGTCCCGGTCGGGCCGGTTGGCCCGCTCGGTGTGCCCGCAGCGCGGACAGCGCTGCGAGGTGTAAGCCGCGTCCACTTCCAGGAACGGCACTCCGGCCTTGCGAGCTTTGTAGGCGAGGTGGTGTCCGAGTTGGTGGAAGGGCCAGGAGGAGAGTGTGCCCCGCTGGTCGCCGCGTAGCCGTACCCGCTCGCGGATCCCGCCGAGTTGCTCGACGGCGATGCCGCGACCGGTGCGTTGGGCAACGGACACGATCTCCTTGCTGATCCGATGGTTCACATGGGTGGCATGGCGGCGTTCCTTCTGTGCGCGGCGGGTGGCCGAGCGGGTCTGCTTGGCCTGGAGTTCGGCGCGTTTGCGGGCCTGCCAGCGCCGGTAGCGGGACAGGCGGCGGCCCTGGTGGTTGGTGCCGTCGGAGGTGGTGGCCAGGTTCACGATGCCCCGGTCGACCCCGATCCAGTCGGCAGGCTCGTACACCTCCGGGTCGGGGATCTCGCAGGTGGCGATCAAGAACCACTTCCCGCCGCGCTGCACCAGATCGCTCTCGCCCTTGCGGTAGGTCACGAGGGTCTTGAGCTGGTCGGGGGAGCAGGCGAAGCGGATGCCCTTCATCCGCCCGTCGACGGTCCAGACGGAGACGGTGCGCGCGTCGTACTGCCACGACAGGCAGCGGTCGTCGAATGGCTGGGCCGCCTGCGGGCGGAAGGTGATCGGTGAGCCGACCGCCCTGCGGTGCCGCTTGGAGGTGGGCGGGCCCAGGTTTCCTGCCTGCAGGTTGGCTTTCAGGGTGGCGTAGGCGTCGACGACCTTCTTCACCGCCCGCACCGCAGGCTGCGCGGACAGCCCGAACGTGGCTTTCAGGTCCGTGTACACCTCCTTCTGCAGACCATTGCGGTCTTTGAGGTGCTTGGCGAAGGCAACCTGTGAGGCGTAGGTGGCGGCCCGGTTGCAGGCGCGCAGGGTCGCCTCCAGTGCCGACGCCTGCTCGGGCGTCGGCAGCAGCTTCACCTGCACGACCAGCTTCACGACATCGGACCGTAGTACGACTTCCGCACACACAACCGCCGTTCACGCGGCACTCACCACAACAGGTGATCTATGGGGCAGTTGTTCGCATTCCCTGGCTCCGCCAGGCAGCCGTGCGGGCGCTCGGCGTCGGGCGACGACCAGATGCGGTCCTCGCCGCTGAGCTGCCGGTGCCGGTGCACCTGCGGGCGGCGGGGCGGTACGCACCAGCGCGGGACGGGAGGAGGTCTGCGTGCGTCTGACGCAGGCACTGTCGCGCCTGGCCCCGGACGAGACCCTCCACCCCGGCCCGCGATGGCAGCCCTCCCGTACGGACGGGCGCGACGGGTGGGGGCGGCAGCGCCCCTGACACGCGCCCGCCCGGTCTCAGCGGTCTCAGCCAGTGGTCTCAGCGGGGGTGTCCCACGGCCAGCCGCGCCACGCGCGGCCAGTCGGGCGTCGTCCCGCTGCCGCGCGGGACGCCGGGGCGATGGCGCGGTACACGGACGCGGAGGGCTCCGGGCGCGCTGCGGCACACCACGGGCGCGGGCAGCACGACGTGTTCTCCGTCGATGCCAACCGGGAGGGTGTCCGCGTCCGCCTCGACGACGACTTCCCGGGCGTTCACCCGGATGAGCCCCTCGACGCCGGAGCCGGAGCCGGAGCCGGAGCCGGAACCGGAGTCGGGGCCGGAGCCGGGGCCGCGCACCAGGCGGGCGGCCTGAGCGGCTCCGGCGACCCGTACGCCGATCACGCCGAGCAGCCCCGTATCCAGCCGTTCCCTGCGGCCCGGACGAGTGGCGTCGACGGCGCGCCCGTAGGGGTCGTTGCTGACGAGCAGTGCCTGGAGCCCCTCGGCCCGCGTCGGCCCGGCCCGCATCCGCAGTCCGGTCGCCTCCCCGCCGGTGAGGAGGCCGGGCAGGGTCCGCAGGATCGTCTGCGCCTTTGCGTCGCGGTACGCGGGGTCGGCGACCACGGACGCGTACGTGCCGAAGGAGGCGTTGTTCACGAAGACCCGGTCCGCGACGTACCCGAGGTCGACGCGGAGTTCGACACCGTCGGACAGGGCCTCCAGGGCCGCCGCCGGATCGTCGCGGTCGAGGCCGAGATCGAGGGCGAAGTGGTTGCGGGTACCGGCGGGGATCACGGCGAAGGGCAGGCCGTGGTGGGCCGCGACCTCGGCCACGAGCGCCTGGGTGCCGTCACCGCCAGCCACCGCCAGGAGGTCGGCTCCCTCGGAGATGGCCCGCCGGGCGAGTTCGGCGACGTCCTGGTGTGCGTGTCCCTCCAGCAGCTCCACGCGGGCACCGGCGGCGCGGGCCTTGTCCACCAGGTGGAAGCGGCCCACCTTGCCGCCGCCCGAGCGCGGGTTCATGAGGATCCAGGGGTGACGGGGCGTCTCGGTCACGGCCCGTTCGGGGGCGCGCCCGGGTGCCAGGGCCGTACGCGCCGACGTCACGGCCACCACCCACAGGGCGAGGGACACGCAGGCCGCCCACAGCATGTCGTACGCGGCGTACAGGGCGAGCACGGCCGCCGGCGCGGCCACCGACAGGACCGCCCCGAGGACCCGGACCACACCCCTGTGCGCCAGGACCCACCACATCCCGACGGCGGCGAGCGCCAACGCGGCGACGCCGGCCAGCGCCCACAGCACGCTCCGCAGACCCGCGACGACGAGCGGCACCACGATGCTGCCCGCCAGGGCGAGCACGGCGAGGCGGGCCCGGCCGGCGCTGCCCTGCCGCGCCGTCCCGGGCCCTCCCTCACCTGGTCCGTTCCCGTTCCCTCCGTGTACGTCATGTACGTCCACCTGGGCTGCCTCACACGTGGTGCGGTGTGCGTTCGTACCGGTCGGACTCGTATCTGGCGGAGGCGTCGTCGCGCCGGCCCACGCACAGCGCCCAGATGACGAAGCCCGTGATCGCGATCATCACGACCGACCAGACCGGGTAGTACGGCAGGGAGAGGAAGTTGGCGATGAGGATGAACGCCGCGATGCCCACACCGACGATGCGCGCCCACATCGCGTTCTGGAGCAGCCCGAAGCTGACGAGCACGGCGACGATGCCGAGCGCGAGGTGGAGCCAGCCCCAGCCGGTCGTGTCGAACCGGAAGACGTACTCGGGTGTCGCGACGAAGACGTCGTCCTTGGCGATGCCCATGATCCCCCGGAAGATGGCGAGCACGCCGCCGATCATGAGCATCACGGCCGCGAAGACGGTCAGGCCGCTCGCCCAGTTCTGCCTCGTGGTGGGTTGCCGGGTGTGTGTCGCTGCCATCGTGGTTCCTCGTTTCGTGTCGTCCGGCATGCTCAGCGACCGGAGGTGGGGGTGGAGCCGGCGGCACCGGGGGCGGCACCGGAGTGCGCGGCCGTGCCGTGGCCGGTCAGGACCATTTCCTTCGCCCTGCGGTACTCCTCGTCCGTGATGTCACCGCGGGCGCGGATCTCCGACAGCCGGGCGAGTTCGTCGACACTGCTCGCCGTGCCCTTGGTGCCCGCGGTGTCCCGGATGTAGCTGTCGAAGGCCTCCTGCTGTGCGCGTGCCTGGGCCTTCTCCCGGCGGCCCATGTCCTTGCCGCGGGCGATCACGTAGACGAAGACGCCCAGGAAGGGCAGGACGATGCAGAACACCAGCCATCCCGCCTTCGCCCAGCCGCCCATCTCGTCGTCCCGGAAGATGTCGACGACGACGCGGAAGAGCAGGATGATCCACAGGATCCACAGGAAGAACCAGAGCATCGTCAAGAACGCGCTCGCCAGCGGAAAGTCGTACGCCAGGTACGTCGTCGCGTTCATGTTCCGTCCTCCGTCCCGGGTGCTCGGGCGCTCGCCCGGCAGCCCTTCTGTGCCGTCTTCAGCGTGCCCGCGGCGAGGGCTCGGCGGCCTCACCCGGCACGGGTGATCGTGCGGCTCGCCCGGGGCGGGGCCGGCGGCTCACGTGGCCGCCCCTGCCTCCGGGCCGGCGGCCGGGGCGGCTGGGGCGGCCGAGGGCGGGCCCGCGGCTGCCGCGAGGATCGCCAGGACGATCAGTACGGCCAGGACGATGCCGAGGACGATCGCCACCACGGCGACCGTGGGCGCGTTCCACAGCAGCAGCGCCAGGGCTCCCGCCGCGATCACGCCCCCGGTGGTCCACTTCTGGTGGGCGGCCAGCCAGCGGCCCGCCCGGCCGGTCCGCATCCCGGCGCGGCCCAACGCGTCTCCGGCGGCCGTCGTGCCCCGGTCCGCGGTGTGCCGGACGGCGCGGGCGACCCGTCCGGGACCGAACATGTACGCGGCCAGGCCTGTGATCACGGCGACGACCAGGAGGGTGCGCGTGCTGTCGCGCAGGAAACGGACCACCGTGTCGTAGATCGCCGAGGCCGCGTCGGGAGGCAGCGCCGAGGACGGCACCGAGTCCAGGTAGACCCGTCTGGCGACGGCCAGCGCGACGAGCAGCAGCACCATCATCACGCCGACGCCCGTAGCGGTGATCATCAGCATGACCCGGTGCCCAGGAGCGGTCCACACGGCGAGGGCGGCGAGCACGATGGTCACGATGGGCAGCCACACCCCGACGACGTCCAGCACCCGCAGCGTGTCCTGCGCCGTGCTCAGCTTCTTCGTCTCGAACAGCGTGATCGTCCGGTCGGGGGCCGGGATGTCGGCGGCCTTGGCGAAGCCCGCGTCGACGAGGCGCTGCTTCACCACGTCGACGAGCTGTCCGACGTTCAACTGGATGGTGTCGCCCTTGGCCTGTACGACGCCGCTGTTCTCACCGGTGAGCACGTTCAGCACGGCGGCGTGCGCCTGCCGGTTGGCGTCCACCCACACCGTCTTGAAGGCGTCGCTGGTGACCACACGGGTGACCACCCGGTCGACGACGCTCCGGACCGCGGACTGCAGCGGACCGGTGAGGGCGTCGGCCCCCGCCACGACACGGGGTGGCGCCCCGGCGTTCTGGAGGGACTTGGTGAGCGCGTCCGTCACCGCCTTGACGTCGATGTTCTTCACGACGCGGTTGGTGAGCCGGTCGATCACGACGTTCTGTACCGCCGGCTCGGACGCCAGCGGCGCGACGGTCTCCACGTAGTTGTCGGTGTCGGAGACCGTGTTGTCGATCCAGGCCGCGACGACGGCCAGGGGGGCCAGCAGCAGGGCCAGCAGCAGGAGGATCGAGGCGCCGACCTGGCGCAGCCGCCGGTGACGCACCGTCGAGGCCCGGCGCAGCCGCTCGTACTCCTCGCGCTCCGCGTCGCTCAGGGCGTGGCCGGGGGGAGGGGATTTGCCGGGGGGTGGGGCTTTGCCGGGGTCCGGCGAGGCCTGGGACGGGTCCGGGGCCGAGTCCGGGTCCGGGACCGGGGCCGGGTTCATGGGGGGCTCCCCTCGTCGAGTACGCCGCCGGGGACGCGGTGTCAGGCTGTCGGGCCGGGGTCGTACGGGCCCGTGGTGCGCGCCCCCGGGCCGTCGTCGGCCGTGTTCGCCCTGTGGAGCGCGGCCCGCCACGAGAAGGCGATGACCGCCTCGGTCAGGCCGAGCAGGACGAGCCACAGGCCGAGCAGCCGGGTCAGGGCGAGGGCCGACTCCATGGGCGTGGCGAGGACCACGATCCCCGCGACGATGCCGAGGACCGCGGCGCCCAGGACGACACCGCGGTGCGGCAGGTCCTTGGCGCCGATGGCCGCGTACAGGGTGAGGACGCCGGACACGAGCCAGACGATCCCGACGATCAGTGACAGCGCGGCGATGGTCTGCAGCGGGTTTCGCAGGCACAGCACCCCGCCCAGGACGTACAGCACGGCCAGGAGCAACCCCGGGAGCCGTTCGCCGTGGCCCTCCCGGGCGAAGACGGCCACGAAACGGAACGCCCCGGTCACCAGCAGGTACAGGCCGAAGAGGACCGCCAGGACGTGCAGGGTCTCGTCCGGCCAGACCAGCACCAGGACGCCCGGCACCAGCGTCGCGACGGCCGAGCCCAGGATCCAGGTCCAGGAACGGCCGAGTCGGGCCAGTACGTCCGCGGGGTCACCCGGGGTGCCCGTGGCCGTCGCGTCGGGCCTGTGCTCCGGTCCGGTGGGTGGTGCCGGACCATGCGGCATGGTCATGACTCCTCCTTGCGCACGGCTCGTCCTCGCACGATCGAGCGGTGCGGGGCGGTGTGCGGGCAGGTTCAGCGTCGCGCCCGCCGCGCGGCTCCGGGTCACCCACGGCGGGTGATCCGTCCGCACCGCTCCGGCGGTGAGGTGGGAACGGGAGGCACGTGAGATGAGCGATTCCAGGACCGCCGGTCCGGGCCCCGCCGGGTCCGGACCGGACACGCACCGGCGGGACGGGCGGCTTCGCTCCCGCCGGCGGGCGGCGGGCGCGAGCATCGCCCGCGCGGTGTTCATCGCCGCCGGTCTCGTCACCGCCTACTACCTGCTGCCTCTGAACGAGCAGGGCTCCGTCGGCGCGGCGACGCTGCTCGCGTGCGGCCTGCTGGCGGTCGTGCTGGTGTTCGCGTGGGAGATACGGGTCATCGCGCGCTCGCCCCACCCGCGGCTGAAGGCCGTCGAGGCCCTGGCCGCCACCCTGGTGCTGTTCCTGGTCCTGTTCGCCGGCTCCTACTACGTGCTGGAGAGCACCACGCCGGGCTCGTTCACCGAGCCGTTGAACAGGACGGACGCCCTGTACTTCACGCTGACCGTCTTCAGCACCGTCGGCTTCGGCGACATCACCGCACGCTCCCAGACGGGGCGCGTGATGGTGATGCTGCAGATGACCGGAGGCCTGCTGCTCGTCGGCGTCGCCGCACGGGTGCTGGCGAGCGCGGTCGAGGCGGGGCTGCGCCGCCAGGGCCCCGAGCAGCCGACGAAGCCGGGGGAGCCGGCCGAAGCGGGGGAGCCGGCCGAACCAGGGAAGCCGGCCGAACCAGGGAAGCCGGCCGAACCAGGGAAGCCCGGGGGGACGGGGGCCGGAACCGACACGACGACACCGGACCAGGAGGCCGAGTCATGACCGTACCGAGCGATTTCACCTCCTCCCTATCGCCGTCCGAGCGGGCGGCGTACGGCAAACAGGCACGCACACGCGCTCCGCGTTCGAGCCACGGATGGTTCGAGGCGGACCAGCAGCGACCCGACCCCGTCGACGTGATCGAGCGTCAGTCGGCCGATCGCGTACCGGAGTTGGTGCCGGTCCGCTACGGCCGCATGCTCGAATCGCCGTTCCGCTTCTACCGCGGAGCGGCCGCGATCATGGCCGCGGACCTGGGCCCCGTCCCGAACACCGGCTTGCAGGTGCAGCTATGCGGCGACGCCCATCTGCTGAACTTCCGGCTGCTCGCCTCGCCCGAGCGCCATCTGGTCTTCGACATCAACGACTTCGACGAGACCCTGCCCGGCCCGTTCGAGTGGGACGTCAAACGACTGGCGGCGAGCTTCGTGACGGCCGCCCGGGAGAACGGCTTCGGCACCAAGGAACAGAACGACGCCGTACGGACGTGTGTGAGGGCCTACCGGGAGCGCATGCGGGACTTCGCCGGCATGCACACCCTGGACGTCTGGTACGCCCAGGACGACATCGACCGCATGCGGGAACTGATGGCCTCGTCGGTCAGCTCCGAGGCCGAGCACCGCGCCGCCAAGGCCTCGAAGCAGGCCCGCACGCGCACCCACCTCCAGGCCTTCGAGAAACTCACCCGCGTCACGGTGGAGGGCCGGCGCATCGCACCGGACCCGCCGCTGATCGTTCCGCTCGCGGACCTGCTGGACCCCGCCGAGGACTGGCAGGAGAAGGAACTGCAGACGGTTCTGGAGGGATACGTGCGAACCCTGCCCTCCGAACGCCGGTACCTGCTCCGCCACTTCCGTCTGGTGGACATGGCCCGGAAGGTGGTGGGCGTCGGCAGCGTCGGCACGCGCTGCTGGATCATCCTCATGCTCGGCAGGGACGACGACGACCCCCTGCTGCTGCAGGCCAAGGAGGCCCAGGAGTCGGTGCTGTCCGCCCACACGGGCGGCGACCGCTGGGACAACCAGGGCCGCCGGGTGGTGTCCGGACAGCGCCTGATCCAGACGACCAGCGACATCTTCCTCGGCTGGACGCACGCCGTGGGCCTCGACGGACAGGACCGCGACTTCTACGTCCGCCAGCTGCGGGACTGGAAGGGCATCGCACGGCCGGACACCATGGACCCGCCCCTGCTCTCCCTCTTCGGCCGGCTGTGCGGGGCGTCCCTGGCGCGGGCCCACGCCCGCTCCGGCGACGCCGTCGCCATCGCCTCCTACCTGGGCGGCAGCGAGCGCTTCGACCACGCGCTCACCGAGTTCGCCCAGTCCTACGCCGACCAGAACGAGCGGGACTTCAAGGCGCTGGGGGCGGCGGTCCGGTCGGGGCGGGTCAAGGCGGAGAGCCTCTGAGCCGAGGCGGAGAGTTCTCGAGTACGGCAGCTGCCGCCCCCGTCACTCCGGCAGCTGCCGCATCTCAAGGATGCGCAGGCCCAGCGACTGGCAGCGCGCCAGCAGCCCGTACAGCTGCGCGTCGTCGACGACCGGGCCGAACAGGACGGTCTGACCGGCCATGACCACGTGGCCGAGCTCCGGGAAGGCCTCGGCCAGGGTTTCCGACAGATGTCCGTCGACGCGGATCTCGTAGCGCATGAGCTGCTCCCGCGGGCGGCTGGAGACAGGCGGTGGGCGGACGTGTCCTTTCCTGCGATCGTCCTCTCCTACGATCGTCCGCCACGGCCCGCTGCGGGACCTCACCCGGGGGAGGTGACCCGTCCTGGTCGAGAGGCCGCGGCCACGAGACGTCGGGAACTTCCACAGCTGTGGACAACGGGACCGGATGCCGGGACCGGATGCCAGGCACCCGCCCGCCGTGCGGTCACAGCACCCGCCCGCCGTGCGGTCACAGCAGCCGGAGGTCACGTGCGGTCACAGCAGTCGGAGGTCACGCGCGCGGCGCACCGCGTCGTTGCGCCGGTTCACCGCCAGTTTGCGGTAGACGCTCTTGAGGTGGGTCTTCACCGTGTTCACCGACACGTAGAGGTCGGCGGCGATCTCCTCCGTCGACATCATCCGGGCCAGCCGCTCCAGAACGTCGCGCTCCCGCGCGCTCAGCTCCGCCGCGACGAGCGGTGAGGTCTGCGGCGCCTCGGGCCGGGCCGGCCCGCCCCGCGGGGCCGGACCGGAGGTGAGCCAGCCCGTGGCCAGCTCCTGGAGCGGTGCCGTGGACAGCAGCGGCCTGATCCACGGCCGGGCGTCGAGGAAAGGGCGCCGCAGCCGCTCGCGCCGGGCGTCCAGAAGCGCCTGCGCGACGAGTCTGCGCGCCGTGGCGGTGTCTCCCGCCTCCTCCGCGGCCCGGGCCCGCACCAGCGCCGCCCGGACGGTCACCGCGGGGCCGGACCGGCCACCGCTGCGGATGCCGTCCAGCAGGTCGATCGCCTCCCCCGGATGACCCGTGGCCAGCTGTATCCGCGCGGCCTCCACGGCACACGCGGGCTGGTCGCCGGACACACCCTGGAGTGCCTCGGCCGCCCTCTGCGGCCGTCCTTCGGCCAGTTGGGCGGCGGAGGCGACCAGCGCCTCGTGGCTCGTCGCCCAGGGTGAGGCCACGGCGGCGGAGACGGCCGGGTCCGCCGCCTCGACGGCGGCGCGTGCGTGGCCCCTCACGAGGAGGAGACGAGCCGTGGCGAGGGCCCGGCCCGCCGCCGTGACCGGGTCCCGTGTCGCGCGGCGGAGCTGCTCCGTCTCGTCGAGGAGCTCCTGGGCCCGGCCCAGTTCGTCGCGGTCGACGGCCACGGCGGCGAGGACCAGCCGCCCGATGCCGCAGCCGCACGGCTGGGGCAGGCTGAACCGCTCCTCCTCGGACACCGCCGCCAGGGCCTTGCGCTCCGCCCTGCCGAGCCAGCCGTTCAGATAGTCGATGAGCGCCAGGAGCCCCATCGCCTCCTCCCTGGGCAGGACGGTGGAGGCGTTACCGGGAGCGCCGGTCACCAGGGACAGGGCGGCTCGCGCCTCCTCGAAGCTTCCCGCCCACAGGCGGGTGGAGCCCAGGTGCGTCAGCAGGAGCGCGGTGAGTTCGGGATGGCGGTCCAGGAGGTGCGCGGGGACGTCATGGCGCAGCTCGTCGGCGGCCCTGGCGGCCTTCTCGGCCCGTCCGGGGGATCCGGTCAGCCGAGCGGCCAGCGCCTGGAGCAGCGCACAGCTCAGCCGGGCGGCCGCCAGGCCCGACGTGTCGGACACGTCGAACGCGTCGGGCACCCCGGCGTTCAGGGACTCTTCCGCGCGGTGCAGGTGGGCGAGACCGTGGTCGAGGTCGTACCGGGACAGGTCGCGGGCCGCCCGGACGAGGTCCGCCGCGGGGCTCGCCGCCTCGGGACCCATCCGGGAGAACAGCTGGTCCAGGTCGTCGGAGCGCAGACCGGTGAAGAGCTGCCCGATCGCCAGGTCGTCGACGAGGGCGCCGGCGGTGAACCCCCAGTCGCCGGCGGCGGCACCGTGGGCGAGGGTCTCCGGCAGCGATCCCGTGGACCGCAGCCACCGCGCGGCCCGCCGGTGCAGCTCCGGCTCAAGGCCGGGCAGACGTACGCGCAGATGGGCCCGGAGTATCTCCCCGAACAGCGGGTGGAGCCGGTACCAGGAGTGCCCGAGGTCCTCCACGAACGCGTTCGCGCGGTGCAGCCCGAGGAGCAGGGGTTCGGCGTCGGTCCGCCCGGTCAGCGCGTTCGCCAGTTCGGGGCAGAAGCGCTCCAGGACGCTGACGCGCAGCAGGAGGTCCTGTGTCTCCTCCGGCTGTCGCTTGAGCACCTCGGCCAGCAGGAAGTCCGCGACCGCGCTCCGGCCCGCCTCGAACTCCTTCAGATAGAGCTCCGGGTCGGCGCTCTCCCGCGCGGCCAGGGCGCACAGCCGCAGACCGGCGGCCCAGCCCCGGGTGCGGTCCACCAGGGTGCGCGCGGCGGGCACCGGAAGGGTCAGACCGTGCAGCTCCAGCAGCGCGACGGTCTCCTCCGGGGTGAAGGCCAGCTCCGCGGCGCGGACCTCGGTCAGCTCGCCGGCCGCACGGTAGCGGTGCAGCGGCAGCAGGGGTTCGGTACGGGTGACGAGGACCAGGCGCATGCCCTGCCCGGCGTGGTGCAGCACGAACTCCAGCTGTTCCGCGATCTCCGGCGCGGGCACGCGGTCGTACTCGTCGAGCACCACGACCACGGGTTCGTCACGACCGCTCAGCTCGGCCGCGAGCGCCGTCAGCAGCCCGCGGTCCACCCGGCTGGGGTCCGCCGGGAACCCGACCTCGTAGGACACCGGCACTCCGCCGGAGCGCAGGGCCTGCAGGACGTAGGCCCAGAACACCCCGGGACGCCGGTCCCCCGCCTCGACGGTGAGCCAGGCGACCGGCTCCTTCAGGCCCGCGGCCCAGTCGGCGGCCAGCAGGGTCTTGCCCGCGCCGGCCGACCCGTTGACCAGCGTCAGGGGCGTCCGCAGGGCCCGGTCGAGATGCCGGAGGAGCCGCTGGCGCCGAAGAAACGTGCCGGGCCTCGTCGGAAGGGCGAACCGGGTACGCAGAAACGGATCGCCCAGGGGGTCGGCGTACGGGGCGGTCGGGGCGGTCGGGGCGGTCGGAACAGCCGTAACGGCCGTAACAGCGGGGATGGCGGCATCATCGGGAACAGCGGCACCAGCCGCACCATCCGGAACGCTTGGTTCCGAGGTCTTGTCGTCGGTCTCGGCCACGGCGCTCACCACCACCGTCCCTCAAGGTCGGATCATGGGCGCGCTTTCTCCCTCAGCATCCCAGCCTTCCCGCACATCCGCTCGACGCAGGCACCGGCGCCCCGTTCGCCAGCCGGTCCGTCCGTCATTCGTCGGGCGTCAGCACCATGGGCAGCGGGCCGGCGAGAACACCGCCGTCCAGCACGAACTCGCTGCCCGTCGAGAACGTGGCGTCGGCGACGATGAAGAGCACCATGCGGGCGACCTCCTCGGGCTCACCGAACCGGGGAACGGGCTGCCCGGCGGTGTACGAGTCGTCGAAGCCGGCCGTCAGCGGCGTACGGATCGCTCCGGGGTGGACGGAGCAGACGCGGATCCGGTCGGAGGCCAGCTCCAGCGCCGCGACCTTCGTCAGCCCACGCAGCCCCCACTTGCCGGCCACGTACGATCCGATGCCGGCGTAGGCGGTCAGCCCGGCGAGGGACGAGATGTTCACGATCACGCCTCCGCCGGCCCGCCGCAACGAGGGCGCGACCGCGCGCATGCCCAGCCACGGGCCCTGGAGGTCGACGTCGATGACCCGGCGGAACGACGCGAGGCTCTGTTCCTCCATCGTGCCCCACTCCATGATCCCGGCGTTGTTGACGAGCACCGAGACCGGACCCAGTTCCCGCTCCGTCTCGTCCACCGCCGCCCGCCAGCCGTCCTCGCTGCTGACGTCCAGGTGCAGGGAGCGGGCCCGGTCACCGAGCTCCGCGGCCAGGTCCGCCGCCTCGGCGTCGAGGATGTCGGTGACCGCGACGGCGGCGCCCTCGGCCGCCAGGAGGCGTGCCACCGCGGCGCCGATCCCGCCGGCCGCACCGGTGACGATCGCCACCTGTCCGCTGAGACGTCCCATCCCGACCTCCTGAGCCCGGCTCGTTCCGAAGCCCCCGCCTCAAGCATTGGCCGCGGCGGGCGGGAACCGCAGTTCCGGATGACCCGGAAGGTGTCCGGGGCCGTTTCGTTCAGGGAGAGGGCGAGGTCAGGCGCCTTGCCCGTGACCGCGGAGAAGTCCGGCGCCCGCGCCGAGCGAGACGGCCCCCATGCCCGCGGCGGTCACGAGGCCCTGCGTGCCGTCGACGGCGAAGGGTGCGACCGCGGCGACAACGAGGTTGAACAGGAACAGGAACCACAGGACGGGACGGGAGGAGAGCAGCGCCTTCATGGGTCTTCCTTCGTGTTTCGGAACGTGTTCCGGGGGCTCTTGGCTTCCCCTGCGGGGAGCCGTTGACCTTGCGGGATCAACGATTCCGCCATCGGCCCGGCGCCACGAGGGCGTGCACTCCCCAGCCGTGGTGTAGCCCGCTACACCAGGCGCCGAAGCGCGGAAGCGCGGAAGCGCCGAAGCGCCGAAGCGCCGAGGCGCCGAGCGACTCCCTCCCGCTCCTCGTCCCCGCCCCCGGTTCAGGCGCGGGCCTCGGCGGTCATCCTGAGGTCGTTCAGCCATGCTTCGAGGCCCGCGCCGAGTGCCGCGGTGGCGGTGGGGACGTCCGCTTCGACCTGGTCGCCGGTCCAGGTCTCCCCGGTGTGGACGCGTACGCCGCCCTTGACCTCGGTGAAGCGCCACAGGTGGACGCCGTTGTCGGTCCGCAGTCCCTCGCCGATCGCCGGGCCGCTCCACAGGACGCACGTGCCGCGCTGGACCTGGCGGACCGTGAAGGTCCGGCGGCGAGTGCGGCGACGAGTGCGGCGGCGTTCGACGCGCACGTCGAGGGCCACCGGCAGTGGGCGGCCGACCACTCCGCCCCCGCCCGCGGCCCTCCGCCGGGCCCTGACCTTCTGGACCCGGCTGCACGGCCTGCTGTCCCTGGAGCTGGCGGGCCACTTCACCGGCATGGGCTTCGACCCCGCGCAGCTCTACGCGTCCGAGGTGGACGACCTGTCGGCCCAACTGACCGGGCCGGGCCCCGCGGCCCGGGCGTGATCCAGACGACAGGCCCTGGCCTGGGTGTCAGGATCAGCGGCTGCCCGTCCAGCTGTGGGCCACGTCGATCACCAGGCGGTCGTCCAGCTGGACCACCCGGAACGGCAGCCGGGCGCGGACACCGAGACCGATCTGCGTCTCGCCCTCGAAGCTGCCGGCGAACCGGGTGTCCCGGAAGGTGCTGTACCCGGAGACGTTCACACCGGGCAGGGGGCGGCCCACCTTCCCCGAGTACGTCGGCGCGCCGCTCTCCGGGGCGTAACTCGGCGCCCCGACACGGACGTCGAGCACCGCCCCGCCGCTGACCGGGATGTACTCGCCGGACGGGTCCTGGTACAGCCGGTCGACGTAGCGGACGTAGTAGCCGATGTGGCTGCCACCACCGGGGACGTCGACGACCATGCGGTCGAAGCAGTCGTGGCGGCCCGTCCTGATGTCCTTCAGCGGTACGGCACCGGCGGTGGCACCGCCCTTGGCGCCGCTGCCCCAGCCCGTCGGGCAGGCCGCGGCCCGTGCCGCGGCCGTCGGCACGGCGCTCGCGGTGCTCGCCGCGACCCCCAGCCCGGTGCCCGCGAGGACGAGTGCCGCCACTGCCGCTCCGATTCGTCGCATGATTCCCCCTTGGCCGTATGGCGATGATGTGGGGTAAGACCTATGGATATGCCGGAAGGTTGCATACCAGCTTTCTCCGGGGTCTGGTACCCACCTGGCGCGCCTCACACGGTGGGCGCCCCTCCCTTGTCGTGTTCGGAGAGGTGCGCGAAGGTCTCGCCGGTGGCGGTGATGGTGCGGGTGACGTCCCGGCCGCCGTACACCCAGTAGATCCGCATGACGCCCTCGCCCCGGTTGAGGAAGCGGTGCGGGACGCCGGCCGGGACCCAGGTCGCCTCACCGGGCTCCAGGTCGAAGAACTCACCGTCGATCTCCGCCGTCGCCTCGCCTTCGAGGATCAGCACCGACTCCTCGACGTTGTGGCTGTGCAGGGGCAGGCCGGTGCCGGGCTGGAAGACGGTCTGGCCGGTGGTGATGAGGGACTTCTCGGAGTTCCACTTGCCGACGTAGGGGAGGGTGGCGACGCCTCCTCCGCGGTCGAAGCGCTCGACCTCGTCGGGGTGGATGAGCAGGTGGTGCGTGCACATCGGGACGCCTTTCGTTTTTCGCTCAGGAGTGGTGGAACAGGCGGCGGGAGAGCGTGTTGACCTGGCTGCCGGGGACGACGTACCGCGCCGCCGCCTCGCGCCAGACCTTGAAATGGGGTGCGGCGCGATGGGCTTCGACGGCGGCCTCGTCGTCGTAGATCTCGTGGAAGACGAAGTGGTGGTCGTCCTCCAGGTCGCAGACGACGTCGAAGTAGCGGCAGCCGGGCTCGTCGGTGAAGGAGCGCGAGGCGTTCTCCTCGATGGCCTTGAGGAAGTCGTCCCGGCTGCCGGGAACGACCTGGAGGGACACGGTCAGCGCGATCATGCGGATATCTCCTGGGGAAGGGGTACGGCGGTGGTGTCGGCGATGCGCGCCAGGGCGGCCCAGGTGTCGTCGGCGACCGTGATGCCCTCGGTGCGCAGGCGCTCGGCGGTGCGGACCTCCGGCTCGCCGGGGACGAGGACCTCGGCCGCGCCGGGGGCGGCGGGGGTGGACTTCGTCTCCTCGATCAGCGCCTCCATCCGCCGCTCGAACTCGGCCGGTTCGGCCATCGACCGGATGTCGACGCAGATCAGCAGGTGGCCGACGCCGCTGCGGCCGGTCGGCCGGTAGGGGCCGACGACGGACGAGCCGAAGGCGCTGCCGGTCAGCACGCCCGCCAGCACGTCGAACATGAAGGACATGGCGTAGCCCTTGTGGCCGGCCATGGGCAGGATCAGGCCCTCGATCGCGCGGCGCGGATCGGTCGTCGGGACACCGTCGGCGTCGGCCGCCCAGCCCTCGGGGATCGGCTCGCCGCGCTCCCGGGCGTGGTAGATCTTGCCGCGCGCCACGGCGGTGTTGGCGATGTCCATCACGACCGTGCCGTAGCGGCCGCCCGGTGCGGCGATCGACCACGGGTTGGTGCCGATCCGCTTCTCCCGGCCGCCCCACGGGGCCATTGCGGGGCTGGCGTTGGTGGCCAGCAGCGCCACGCAGCCCTGCTCGGCGGCCTTGCGGGTGAAGTAGGCGGCCGTACCGAAGTGACCGGAGTTGCGTACGGCGACGGCGCTGATGCCGTGCCGCCGGGCGCGCTCCACCCCCTGGCCGACGGCACGGTTCGCGAGCACCTGGCCGAGGCCGTCCCGGCCGTCCACGACGAGTACGGCGCCGTTGTCGCCGACCGTCGCGGGAGCGGCGACGGCGGCGGTCGCACCGCTGGTGATCCGCGAGAGGTACCACGGCAGACGCAGCATTCCGTGGGAGGCGTGGCCCCACAGCTCCGCGACGACCAGCGTGTCCGCGAGGACACGGGCGTCCTCGGGCGGGACCCCGTAGGTCTCGGTGGACGCGGCGGCGAACCGGAGCAGGTCGGCGGCGCCGACTGTGTGGGGCATCTGTGTGTCCTTCACGTCGAACCCGGCGGGTGCTGGTGCTGCTGCATCCACGTACTGTATCCAGTCCTGTATACAGGAAGGCGGGCGAAGAGAACACGGTCCGAGAGGAACCGAACCGCCGGGCCGCGACCGCTACCGGGCGGCGTCCAGGTGCACCTCCGCACCGATCACGAAGTCCTGGCTCGTCACGCTCTCGATGAGGGCCTGGAGAGTCTGCGCCAGATGGTGCCGGCACGCCGCCTCGGCGGCCTCGACGTCTCCGTTCGTGATCGCCTTGAGCATCGCGCGGTGCTCTTCCAGGGAGGTCAGCATCCGGCGTGGCCCGCTGTGGGACAGGTGTCGCAGACGCACGGTCTGGCTGCGCAGATCGCTGATGGTGCGCGCCAGATACGGGTTGCGGCACGCCACGACGACCGCCTGGTCGAAACCCTCGCTCACCTCGTAGAAGTCGTGGTACGACCTCGCCTGCGCGGCCGCGTCCAGAGGCCGGAACGACTCCTCGAACTCCTCCAGCCGCTCCAGCAGTTCGCGGAAGGGGACCAGCACCCGCTCGTCCGCCGCCCCCGCGGCTGCCACCATGGCGGCAGCCCGGGGCTCCAGCAGCATCCGGAACTCGAACAGGGCCCGCACCCCGCCCAGCGAGATGGCGGCGACCCGGGCCACCTCGCCGGGCACGAAGTCGACCAGCCCCTCACGGGCGAGACGCCGGATGGCCTCGCGGACGGGGGTGCGCGAGGCGCCGAGCCGCTCGCCCAGCTGCACCTCGCTCAACTTGGTTCCGGGCCGCAGGCGCAGCGACTCGATGTCGCCCTTCAGCCGCTCGTACACCGCTTCGCTCTTGCCCGTGGCCCGGACCATGGAACTCCTCGCCGCCTCCGCCGCACCCTGCCTCTGTCTGTCTGTCTGTATACAGGCTACTGCGCGGCCCGCAGGGTGCCGATGCGGTCGAGGCGGTCGCTGACGCCGTTGCGGAGTTCGCCGAGTGTCGTGCCGGGCGGAGCCACCGTGGGCGTGGAGGACGGCGGCTGGGTCTCGTCCGCGCAGGTCGTTCCCCGGGCCGGGACCTTCAGGTCGACCAGGTAGCCCGTGATGGCGTCCGTCGCGCACACACTGCGGTTGAGGGCGGTGTGCCCCTCGGCGTCGAACGTGAGCAGACGGCCGTTGTCGAGCTCCCGGGACAGCGCCACCGCGTCCTGGTACGGAGTGTCCGGGTCGCCGGTGTTGCCGATGACCAGGATCGGCGCCGAGCCCTTCGCGCGGTAGGAGCCCTCGTAGCGGCTGGGGTGCTCCCCGGTCCACTGCGCGCAGGCCGTGGCGTGCTGGTGGTCGTAGGTCGGCGGACCGTAGGCCATCGCCGGGCCCAGCAGCGGTGCCAGCCTGGCGTTCTCGGTGACCTGCCGCTTCAGCAGGGCCGGGTTCTTCGGGTAGTCCTTGTCGACGCACTCGACCACGACGTTCGGGTTGAGGAAGTCGAAGCTGGCCGGGGACGGCGGCCGCAGCAGGAAGGACGTGTTGTCGCGCTGCTGCGCCTTGCGCAGGGCCTCGCCGAAGGAGGGCCAGATGACCTTGCCCGAGTTGATGTTGAACATCAGGCGGTAGACGAGGGTGTAGCCGTTGGCCTGACCGCCGTTCGCGGTCGGCACCGGGTTGGCGTCGAGGTCGGCCTTGAGCTTCTCGAACGCGGCGCGCGGATCGCCGTCCCCGAACCCGCAGGTCGCCTGGTCGGCCTTGCACCAGTCCAGGAAGCGGCTCATCGCGCCGTCCAGGGCCAGGTACTGGGGCCGGTCGTACTCGTACGGCTGGTATGAGTAGTGCTTCGGGTCGTACGCCCCGTCCAGCGCCAGGGCACGCACCCGGTCCGGGAACATGGCGGCGTAGACGGTACCGATGTAGGAGCCGAACGAGCGCCCGTAGTACGTGAGTTGATCCTCACCGAGCGCCTGGCGCAGCAGGTCGATGTCGCGGGCGACGTACTGCGTGCCCACGTACGGAACCAGGTCGCCCGCGCGGTCCTGGCAGGCCTGGTCGAAGGCGGCGGCCTGTTGCACGGCCGGCTCGTAGGCGTCCGGGCCGGGGACGCCCTTGGCCGCGGTGACGGCCTGCGTGTACGTCGGGTCGTCCCAGCACTCGACCTGGGAGCTGCGCCCGACGCCGCGCACGTCGTAGCCGAAGACGTCGAAGGAGTCGCGCAGGGCGGCCGGCAGGTCCGCGTAGTTGCCGCGGACGAAGTCCACCCCGGAGTTGCCGGGGCCGCCCGGCTGGAGGAAGAGGGTGCCCTTCTTCTTCGACTGGTCGGCGGCCTTCTTGCGTATCACCGCGAGGGTGATGGTCTTGCCCTGCGGGTCGCGGTAGTCCAGCGGCACCTGGGCGTTCGCGCATTCGAAGCCGCCCTGACAGTCGGACCAGGCGAGGGACGGCACGGGCGGCGCGTCGTCCTGGGTGGCCGTCAGGGTCGTCTGAGTCGTCTGAGTCGTCTGGGCTGTCCTGGGCGTCTGGGCTGCCATCACCGGGGTCCCCGTCCCGGTGACGGCAAGGGCCGCCACGGTGGCTCCGGCGATCCCCAGCCGCGTCAGGCGACGGCCCCAGCCGGACGAGTTGTGCTCTTGCGTGGTCAACGCGTGTTTCCCCTCGTCTCCTCGTCATCAAGTGCCCTTGATGCACATGAGTTTGAGAAGTATGTAGCGCAACTGGAGGGGAAAAAGCGACGGGAGTGACCCGGTGGTTGTCCTTCCACTTCATCTCGTCACTCATAGGCGGTGGGCCTCACACGTTCGGCAGCCACGGCGCCAGTGCGGAGTCGACCGCGCGGACGACCATGTCCTCGTCCAGCCGCATGCCGAGCATGAACCGCTGGAACAGCAGGGGGCCGAGGACCCGGGAGACCAGGTCCCTGGCGTGTTCCTCGATGCCGGGGCGGAGTTCGCCGCGTTCGACGGCGGAGGTGAGCATGCCGGTCAGGTGCTCGTCGGCGCGGCCGAACATCTCCTCGCGGATGCGCCGTACGCCCTCGTCCCGCTCCGCCCGCTCGATGACGGTGGCGATGACCGACGCGGAGACCGGCTGGTTGAGCCAGTCGGCCTGCTGCGCCAGGTGGGTCACGAGCTGGTCGCGGACCGGGCCGTCGTCCAGCGTGAGCAGGGGGCGGGCGTCGGTGGCGAGCGCGTCGAGCAGCAGGGACTGCAGATCGGGCCAGTGCCGGTAGACGGTGGCCCGGCCCACGCCCGCCCGCTCGGCGACGGCCGCGTGGGTCACCCGCTCCGGCCCGCCCTCGACGAGGAGTTCGGTCGCGGCGGCCAGGCAGGCGGCGCGGCTGCGGCGGGCGCGGGGGTCGTCGCTCGTCCGGGACATCAGGAGCACCTCTCTCACGGAACAGCTATGAGACACCTTGACTCACAATTTCTCTTCGATACATACTGTCTCACAGATGGAGCGGAGGCCGGTCGCCGAAGCGCACACCATCAGCCACAGGTTCGACGAAGTCCCAGGAAGCCGAAGGAGACACCCATGTCCACGACCACGACCACGACCACGACCACGAACGAGAACGCCATCGCCCTCCGCTTCGCCGACCGGGCCACCGCCTACCAGGCACTCAGCGTGCTCAAGCACCTCACCTCGGCCACCACGGACGTCCGTGCCGCGGTCCTGATCGAGCGCCTGGACGACGGCACCGTCCGCGTCCCCGAGGGCATGGAGACCATGGCGGGAAGGAACACGGCGGTCGGCGGACTCGTCGGCTCGCTGGTCGGCATACTCGGCGGACCCCTCGGCATGCTGATGGGCTGGAGCGTCGGCGCGCTGATCGGCGGCGGCCACGACTACAAGCGGGCAGCCGCCGCCACCGGCACGGTCGGCGTCTACTCACAGCACGTCCCTCCCAACGGCACGGCCGTCCTCGCCGAGGTCCGCGAGAGCGACACCGAAACCCTGGACCTGCTCGCCATGCGCTACGACGCCGTCCTGGAGCGCCGCCCGGCCGACTCCGTACGGGTCGAGCTGAAGGCGATGGCGGAGGCCGCCGACCGGATCCGCAAGGAGGAGTCGAAGGAGAGGCGCGACCGCAAGCGCGCCGAGACCGAGCAGAAGATCAAGGACCGCGTCACGACGCTGAAGCAGAAGATCGCCGCGTAGTCGGCACCGGCGAACTCCCCCAGCGCGGGGCACAAACCCCCCATGCCCCGCAAGGTGAGGGCGGGGCCACCCCGGCTCCGCCCTCACCGCTCGTCGCGGCTTCGCTGTCTGGTCAGGGCATGCATCGGCCACTGCGAAATCAGGTGGACACGTCCTGGATTCACCACGACGATGCGCGCTGTGACAAACAAAGCCGAGCGCCGGACCCCAGCCGGCACGAGCCCGAAGTCCCTGCGATTCGTTGAGTTGTCGAGCACGGCCATGACCGCTTTGCTGAACGACGACCTTGCTCAAGCCAGTGCCGAAGCAGGTGTCGCTCTCACCGAGTACTTCGTCACCGACACGGCGAAGTGGGTGTGGCGGTATCGGGTCAATCAGCTGACCTCGGACCCGGGTTGTGCGGGGTGGCTCACCCAGATAGTGGTAGCTGATCCGGAAGGTGCCGTGGTGGGGTACGCCGGGTTCCACGGACCGCCGGACGAGGCGGGCATGGTGGAAATCGGTTACTCGGTGGTCTCCGGCTACCGTCGTCAGGGCTATGCCCGGGCGATACTGACCGCGTTGATGCATCGGGCCGTTGCCGAAGCCCGAGTCAGGACCCTGCGGGTGACGATCAGCCCTGACAACACCGCATCGCTAGCCACGATTTCCGGGTTCGGCTTCGCGGAGGTCGGAGAGCAATGGGACGAGAAGGACGGCCTCGAGCTCATATTTGAAATACCCGTCTGATCAAGCTGCCGTTCTCAGCGGCCGGCCTCCCTCAGCGGATGCTCTGTAAGCACAGAGAGGACGGGGCAACGCATCCGAAGGATCGTGAGGTCAGCTTCCCGATGCGTAGGCCACGAAGTCCGCCCAGGCATCCTGCGTCAGCTCAAGCTGAGGGCCTTGGATGTCCTTGGAGTCCCGGACGTGGACCGTGCCGGGAGTGGTGGCGATCTCGACGCAGGAGTCGCCTTCACTGCCGCTGCTGTAGCTGCTCTTGAACCACGCCAGGCCCGAGGCGTCCCCGGCCGAGATCTTGCGGATCATGTCTCCCCCAGCAGTTTCTCGATGAAGGCGGTCGACTCACGCGGTGTGAGGGCCTGCGCCCGGATGATGCCGTACCGCAGTTCAAGGATACGGAGCTGCCGAGGCTCCGAGACCGGCCGGCCGTTGGCCACCACTGGCGAGCGTCCCACCGCCGATCCGTCAGCGAACTTGAGTACCTCGATGCCGCCATCCACTCCGGCATGCTCCTCACGGTCCATCGGCATCACCTGAAGTTCGACGTTCCGCAACTGCCAGGCCTCCAGCAGATACTCAAGCTGGCCGCGCAGCAGCGCGTGCCCACCAAGCGGACGTCGCAGCGTCCACTCCTCCAGAACGAAGCTGAGTTCAGGCGCCGGATCCCGCTCGAACACCGACTTGCGGGCCACGCGCGCCGAGATGAACCTCTCCACCTCGTCCTCGGTGTACGCGGGGCGACGCATCAGGAGCAGCCCGCGTGCGTACTCCGGCGTCTGCAACAACCCGTGAATGTTCAGCGGGTCGTAGAGCTGAAGCTCAACCGCCCTGGCCTCCATCTGCGCCAGGTCCCGGACCTTCTTCGGGTACCTGACCTACTTCACGTCCTCCTTCATCGCCGCCAGCAGCCCACCCGCCCCCAGCACCTCGTCCGCCTTGTCCAGATAGTCGAGCCGGGGGATCCGTTTCCCCCCCTCGATCTTGTAGACCATGTCCTCGCCGTACCCGACCGCGTCCCCGAACTCGGCGGCCCGCATCCCCACAGACTCCCGCCGCAGCCTCAACTGCCGCCCCAC
>NZ_JBEYXP010000091.1:0-29024 GCF_040704615.1 Streptomyces sp. NPDC046862
CTCCTGCTCTCCCCCCGCGCCGCCACACTGTCGGGGGTTGTGTTGCCGCGCACCCGGCTCGGCCCCCACCTCGCCACCCCGCTGAGCGACGTCATCTTCGTCCTGGACGAACCCGGCGCCGGGCTGCACCCGGCGGACAAGAATCACCTCCTCGGCATCGCCCTGGAGTTGCGTGAAGCCGGCAACACCGTCCTCCTCGTCGAACACGACCCCGAACTGATCGCCCGCGCCGACTGGATCGTCGATATGGGCCCCGGCGCGGGCCGTCTCGGCGGCGAGGTCCTGGTCTCTGGCTCACCCGCCCTGGCCGCCGCCAACCCCACCTCGGCCACTGGCCGCTACCTGGCCGGCAACGGGCCGCGGCTGCGCCGTACCCTCCGCCCGGTCCGCGACGACGCCGACTGGGTGGAACTGCACGGCCTGCGCGCCCACAACATGGCCGCGGAGCTGCTGCGCCTCCCTGCCGGGCGGCTCACCTGCCTGACCGGGGTCAGCGGCAGCGGCAAGAGCAGCGTCCTGGGCGCACTCGCCGCGGGCGCGGCGGCCGCCCTCAAAGGCACGGCCGCCGACACCGTGCGCGAGGTGACCGGACTCGACGGATTCGGCTGGGTCGCCGTGGTCGACCAGGAACCCCTCGGGCGCACGCCGCGATCCAACCCGGCCACGTACAGCAAGGCGTTCGACATCGTCCGCAAACTGTTCGCCGCCACCGATACGGCACGCGCGCGCGGCGTCGACGCCTCCTGGTTCAGCTTCAACACCACCGGCGGCCGCTGCGAGACCTGCACCGGCTTCGGCCGCAGGCTCGTCGACATGCACTTCCTCCCCGACATGTGGGTGGTGTGCGACACGTGCGACGGCCGGCGCTACGGACCCGAGGCCCTGGAGGTCACCTACCGGGGGCTGTCCGTCGACCAGGTGCTGGACCTGACCGTCGCCGAGGCCGGGGAGGTCTTCACCGAACCCCGGCAGCTCGCGGAGACCCTCACTGCGCTCGACCGGGTCGGGCTCGGCTACCTCCGCCTCGGCCAGAGCGCCACCGAGCTGTCCGGCGGCGAGGCCCAGCGCCTCAAACTCGCGTCCGCGATCCAGCGCGGCGCGGCGAGCCGCAAGGCCGGCCTCGTCATCCTCGATGAACCCGTCTCGGGCCTGCACCCGTCCGACATCCAGCGGGTCGTCGACGCGCTCGACATGCTGCTCGACTCCGGCAACACCGTCGTCGTGGCCGAACACGACATCCCCGTCGCCGCGTCCGCGGACTGGGTGATCGACCTCGGACCGGGAGCCGGCCCCAACGGAGGCGCAGTGGTCGCGCAGGGCACCCCCGACACCGTCGCCGGCGCGGACACTCCCACCGCGGGATACCTGCGCCGGTACGCGGCCGGCCTGCCACTCCTGGACGCCTCGGAGGACGCACGGCGCTGACGTACGGCGTGCCGGCGCGACCGGCAGGGTCGCATGCGTGGTCCGCGGCGGCTGTCCGTTCGCCACGGGCCAGGCATGGCTTGCACCGGGACCGGGGCAAGCCCGAGCCGCCGCGTATCTCCGTACACGACCACAACTCACAGTCGCCAGACCACGGCTCGCCAACTACCGATCAAATCCGCCAACTGCCGATCAACGTCACAAACCCTGCCTCAGCGGTGGACCGGCGCGTGGCCGCCGGAATCTGTCCACAGGAGACCGAGCCTCTTCCAACCTGAAGTGCCATCTCAGGGCCGTCAGCTGACATAACCTCAACACTGAAGAAGCCTCCGTGGACGGTCTCGTCGTTGAGGGTCGCCATCGCACACCCCCGTCCGGTTGTGTTGATGTGCGTCAGACCCTCTGGCAGGGTGACGCTGCAAACCGGGCAGGGAGTTCGATCTTGAGCAGGGCCAACGACCCAGTGCCGGTCAAGACGCGGCCGCAGTCTTCAAACGGGAGGGACGCATGCTGAAGCAGGTCGCCGAGGGTGTACTGATCCACCAGAGTGAGTTGCTCGAGAACAACACCGTTGTCGTGCATGGCAGGGACGGCGTGCTACTCGTAGACGTCGGGATTACCGGCGCCGAAATGACCTGCCTGGCGAACGACCTTCGTGAGCTGGGCCAGCCCGTGGTGGCAGGCTTCTCGACGCATCCTGATTGGGATCACGTGCTCTGGCATGCCGAACTTGGCGAAGCGCCTCGTTACGGCACAGCCCGCTGCGCGGCCTTCATGCAGGACGTGTTGTCGAACGCGGACTGGAAGGCCGGCGTCGCCGAGGGGCTGCCGCCGGAAATCGCCGAGGACACACCGCTGGCCTTGTACGGCCTCATCACTGGTCTGCCTGCTGAAACCGCGCAGCTTCCTTGGGATGGCCCCACGGTGCGGATCATTGAGCATACGGCGCATGCCCCGGGCCATGCGGCGCTGTTGATCGAAGAACGCCGAGTTCTCATCGCCGGCGACATGCTCTCCGATGTCTTCGTTCCCATGTTCGACGACACCGGCAACCCGATTGAGGACTACCTCGTCGGGCTGGGAGTGCTCGAGGGCGTAGTGGACGACGTCGATGTCCTCATCCCCGGACACGGATCCGTCGCCAGGGACGAGGAGGTACGCGCAAGGATCAAACTGGATCGAGCGTACGTGGAGGACCTACGTGACGCCCGGGTTTCCAGCGACCCACGGGTCGTATCGCCCAAGCCTGGCTGGGAGTGGGCAAGCGACATTCACGAAGGGCAGGCCCGAAGCCTCGCCCGAGCAAGCGGGCGCGAGGGGACGCCTGACTAGAGATCCGCTTCCGCCACAGGACGATCCTGCCAGTGAGCCGTTGCCAAGATGGCGTCGCTGACCGCGAGTTGGATAGTCCTGCGCATTGAGGAAGCTCCTGGTAGACGGGTTCTCTGGCGAGCGCCGCCGAAACCGGAACACCCTCAAGGGACACACCGGCGCGGTCACCTCGGTGGGTTTCAGCCCCGATGGCCGCACGCTCGCCACCGCCAGGCTTCTTTACTGTGCCGTCCTGGGCGCAGAGGAGTCGCCAGGACTGGTCCGCCGGCGAGCCCTCGGCCAAGACGTCCTCTTCGGCGTCGGCCATGTCGATGTCCCTGGGAATGGCGTGCAGCAGACCGGACAGCTACGCGCCGAGGCGGCCCTCCAGAATGTCCAGCGCGACAGGCGTCGGAACGGTGACCGACAAGGTCTGCACCGCGACCAGGTCCTCCGCCGTGATTGGTCGGCGATCTCCGGCCGGTCTCCCTCACCGGCCAGATGCTCGAACCGGCTGCCGGTGAACGCCACTGTGCCGGGCGGCAGACCTATGCCGACGTAGCGGCGCAGATCATCCACCAAACGCTCTGCACTCAGCAGCACGCGCAACCGCCGCCCCAACGGCGGCAACGACGTTCCAGTGGAAGAGGTCAGACGAACCCGTCCTTCATAAGGCGAGCAGTGCCCTGAATCCCCCACCGCCCATCTTCGGTCGGAGGAGCGTGGAAGCTCCACACCTGGTGCGGGGTGTGGAGCCCAGCTCACTCAGCGGAAGGGACCGTCGGTCGCGAAGGCGTGGGCTGCAAAGCGCTTGCCCATGCGACGGTATGCGGCGGCGGTGGGGTGAAGGCCGTCGGCGAGGTCGTCTGCCTCGTTGGGGCCGAGCAGTTCGCGCCCGTCGAGATAGTGGAGGTGGGAATCGGACGCCTGTCGTGCTGCGGCGATCCGGGCCAGCTCGGCACGGACCACCGCCAGCGACAATGCCCCGCCGGCCACATCGGCCGGGTCGCCCAGGGCAGCGAGCCTGCCGTCCGGGCCGGTCGCGGCCGGACCGGGGGTCTCCTCCAGGGTCGGACAGCTCACCGGAGAGATCAACAGCAGCGGGGTGTCCGGGTGTCCGTCCCGGATCGTGTCCAGGAATCCGTGGACCGCCGGGCCGAACGTCCGCAGCCGGAAGGCGGACAGGCTCACGATGTTGATGCCCACCTTGAGGCTGATCAGGTCGGCGGGCGTATCGCGGATCGTCCGGGCGACATAGGGATCCAGCAGCGCGTTGCCCGCCTGGCTGAGGTTGATGACCTCCACCCCGCCGAGCCCAGCTGCCACCACCGGCCAGGTCCCGGTCGGGCCGTCAGCCTCGATGCAATGGCTGATGGAGCTGCCATGGTGCACCCAGCGGCGCCGCCCGTCCGGCAGCGGTGCCAGGACGTCGCCGTCAGCGCGCAGTGCCACCAGTTCCGTTGGGGTCTGCTGTGGCAGCCACAACTCGACGCCCTTTATGCCGGCCGGCAGCCCGGCGAACCGTACAGTTGCTGGCTCGCCCGGGATGAGTCGCTGTACGGCCCCCGGGCCCGCCATCCGCAGCACGTTGCCCACCGGCGCCCGCTGACGCCCGGCCAAGGCGCCGTCCACCAGCAACTCCAGCATCCCGGTCGGGCGAGGGTGGGGGTCGGAGTCGAGCTGGCCGGTGGAGGTGAGTACCTCGAACTCCAATGCGCGCGCATCGGTGCGGAACACCAGCCGCACCCCCGAAGGCATCACGGTCACCCCGTAGACCGACGGATCCTGGTACTGCGCCTTGGTCCACGCGGGCAACCGGCGCGGCATCACCCCTGCCTGTGTGGTCTCCAGGTCCAGCGCACCCCGTAACTCCACCGGCCCGCCCACCAGTGGAACCGCCCGCATCGCCACCGTCACCGCTCCTGTCCCAGGTCAATGTGGACCGGAGATGACATCAGCCCGGCGCCTCCGTGGCTCATCGACGCCCGCCGAACTCCCAGTCGTGGACCTCGATGTCCGCATACCGGTCCGCAGTCAGGACAGCTCGTGCCGTGTCCGGGTCCGGGGCCCTGAGCAGCACCGCCGTACCCAGCCAGGTGTCGCCGTCGTCGGACAGCAGCGGCCCGTACGCGACCAGCTCGTCCCGGTCGAGCGGCAGGGCAAGGTCGGCGGCCGGGCCCTCGCCGAGACCGAGCACCAGGTACCGGTTGCCACCACTGCGGCCACCGGGGAAATCCCGCATGGTGTGCCCCAGCACGTTGCGCCACCGGCGCAACAGCACGTCCCGGTAGGCGCCGGCCTGGTAGTTGGGCTCGTCGAAGGCGAACGCACGGGCGGCGGCGGGATCGGGCAGGTCGACGATGTGCACGCTTCCGGTGGGTGTTTCACCGTCATCGGCGAAGGTCGGGCCGCGAGCGATCGGCTCCTTCGCGTACCCGTCCATGTAGGACCAGTGCTCCTCCAGCAACTCCTCGCGTAACGCGAGGGAGCCGGACCGATCACGGTGATAGCAGAAGAACTCCATGACCACAGACCCTTCCCCACCAAGGGCACCAACTCAACTGGCTTTTGGCCACGATGACCCCGCGCTCCAAACGAGGCAGCATCGGCGGGGAAGACAAGTCCGGGCACATACCGTGCATACAGCTGGACTACCGGGACCATCGCGACCGGCTCCGGCACTACGGACGCGTCGAACGGCTTGTAGTGGTCCGGTTCGGCGCACATCGGCCAGGACTCGTCGGCCGACCATCACAGCAACGGCCCGCCGACGGAACTGCCCCGGGCCCGGCTGCCCGGCCCGGGGGTAGAGGAGGGTGACCTCGCGCGCCGTACCGATCGACTGCGATCGTGCGGGACGTGGTGGGGCATCCTGCGGAGGCTGAGGCCGCCTCCTACCGTGCGCTTGCGGCCCTGCCCGAGACGTACCGACGCAACCGGGCGAACGCCTGGCACTACGGCCACGACGACCTACCGCAGATCCGGCAAACGCTCCTCGACGTGCACGCCGACGCGTACACGGACGACATGACCGAGTTCGACGAGCGCTTCCCCTGGTTCGTCGACCACTGGGGCGACAACCCGGGCTTCGCCTGCGCCATCGGCTACGACAGCGAGGAGCCGGTCGGGTTCGCCTACGGCGCCCCGGCCACCTCCGGCCGTGAATGGTGGCGCGAGCACGTCAGCACGCCGCCGACGGACGATTCCACGTTCCACGTGTCCGAGCTGATGGTGCGCCCGCAGTGGCGCAAGACCGGCACGGCAGAGCGGCTGCACGCGGCTCTGCTGGAGAGTCGGCCGGAGGCCCTTGCAGCTCTCCTGGTCGACCCCGACCACCCCAAGGTGCAAGCCCTCTACGAGACTTGGCAGTACCGGAAGGTGGGCAACCGCCAGCCCGTCCTCGACAGCCCCAACTTCGCCGTCATGCTGAGGGATCTTCGCGCCGCCGCATGACCGTCTCGCCCTTCTCGGGCCTTTCGGACGTAGCGCGCCGAATCGTCGACGACATTCCGGTTGTGCCGCTAGCGTCGGTCGCCTCACCCACCCAGACGACTCCCCAGGGAACATGAGCGGACAACCGGCACAGCCCGTCATCGACACCCACGTATTCCTCCGCGACGGCGACAAGATCCTCTTCTCTCAGCGCGGCGGACCGTACGGTCGCGGCCGATGGCACATGCTGTCGGGCAAACTCGACAAGGGCGAGCCCCTGCCCGTCGGCGCGGCCCGCGAGATGTACGAGGAGACCGGCATCGTGGCCTCCCTGGATCATCTTCGCCTCGTCCAGGTCGTCCATCACCGGCAGGGCCGGGACTCCGAGCGGATCGGTTTCTTCTTCCTGGCTACCGAGCGGGAGAGAGAGCCTGTCAACAAGGAGCCGGAGAAGTGCCTCGCACTCGAATGGTTCACCCTCCATGAGCTGCCGGAGGACGTCATTGAGTACCCTGCCGCAGGGCTGCACGGCTACCTGGAGGGGAAGCCGCTGAGCACGGAACCCGGCTGGTAGAACCTCCGCGACCGTGACTCTGCCTGGGCCCTCGCGCACCGAGCCGCCCAGAGCAGTTCTCGGCGATTCGGCCACCGACCCGTCTGTCGCCGCCCTGGACGTCCCAAGGGTCGATGCATGGCCCACCAACGCTCTGTCGCGCCCTGATGCGGATTCCGCTCCGACTCAAACACGTGTGTTCGAACCGGTCCTGCTCGTCGTTGACGCAACGACGCCACGACGTTCGCCTACAACCACGAGAAGGAGGGGACTTGACCTCGACCGACGCCATGGCACCGCCCCCGCCGGAGAGCACGTGGCGACGGTCGATCAAAGTGTCCTCCCGGGACAGGTCCTGTTGCGATGAGTTCTGCCGTAACTACTCACGGTAGAAGGTGTGAGGGTGTGCCGGTAGCGCGCCGACCGGGGTGGGTTCACGCGGCATGAGATCAGGGCGGCCTCACCCGTCGCCGGTTGTCGGCATGGCCCGAAGGCGCCGGACGGGGGAGCGGACCAGCACGAGGAATCCTGCGGCCGTGGCGGCCGCTGCGACCGCCATCGACGGGCCGAGACCGATCACGGAGACGAGCGCGCCGGCAGCGAGCGCGCTGAGGAACCTCGGGCCGAACGTCACCCAGGTGCCGATCGACTGCTGGCGGCCTTGGTAGCGGGGATCGCACACGCCCTGGCGTACCGAGCGCTGGGTCGAGCCGTGCGCGGTCGCCCCGGCGAACCGGACGGTGACGCAACCCCCGATGATGATCTGCCACAGCAGGCCCGGCCCGGCGAAGAGCACCGGCACCAGGATGAGCGGCTGCAGGGCCAGCGCGCACAGCAGGAGCGGGCCGACACCCCACCACGTGCCGCGCGGGCGGGCGAGCCGTCGGCCGGCCAGCGCGCCCACGACGCCGCCGACGCTCGCGCACCCCATGATCACCGCCAGGGCGACCGGCGACCAGTGCAACTCCCGGATCACGTAGATGAGGTAGAGGACGTCCCAGGCAGTCATCGCCAGCGACAAGGCCGTGTTCGACAGCACCAGCGGCCACAGCACCGGGTGGCGGGTGGTGTAGCGCAGCCCGTCGCGGATCTCCCGCCACAGGGTGCTGTCGGCCGGCCGAGGGCTCGGCGGCGGCTCCGGCGTACGGATCCGCGTCATGCACACGGCGCTGATGAAGTACGAGGCGACGTCGGCGACGATCGCTCTGCTCGTACCGAGCAGAGCGATCAGGCCGGACGCGAGGTAGCTGCCAGCGGCGTCCGTGAAGGAGAACAGGGCACCCATCTTCGAGTTGGCGGACGCGAGTTTGTCACCCCGGGCGAGCGAGGGCAGATAGCTGATCCCAGCCGTGGAGGAGACGTCGTTGACGGCGGCGAGCAGGAGGCCGACGACACACAGCAGCGGCAGCGACAACCGACCGAGGTACGCGGCGAGCGGCACGCACAGCAACAGCACTCCGCCCACCACCTTGCCCCAGGTCAGCAAGACGAGTTTGCGGTGCCGGTCGACCAGCGCCCCGCCCAACAGGGCCGTCAGCGCGGGCGGGAACCGCTGGGCGGCGTAGAGCACGCTCATCTCCAGCGGCGTCGCCCTCAGCGTGATCAGGGCCAGGCTCGGCAGCGCGACGGACGTGACCGCGCCGCCCAGCACCCCGACCGCCAGCCCGTTGTTGAACAGCATGAGGTCCCGGTTGACCGTGTCCTTGGCGGCCACCGGCGCCGAAGATGAGGCGGCATGGGGGAGTGGCTCATCGGAAGCCGTCACGCACAGCCTCCTTCGACCTCTTCCAGCAGGTTCAGCACTCGTGTGTGGCCCGGTCCTGGCTGCGGCGTCGAACGGAAGTTGCTCATGCCGGCTCCGCCGGGGCCGGGACTGACGCGGGACCGGAGGGAAGGAACTTCGCCGACTTGGCGGCCAGATGCCGGTCGAGGTACTCCGCGGCGTCGTCGGGGCGCATGCGGGCCAGGGCGACCAGGGCCGTGATGGCCACATCCGCGACTTCCGCATGAGCGTCCTCCCATGGAGCGGTCCCTTTGCGGGGGTTGGTGCCGCGGGCGCCGATGACCGCCTGGGAGGCTTCCCCGGTCTCCTCGGCGATCTTGAGGACTTGCAGGCTCCATTGCTCGTCTTGGTGCAGGCCGAGCGCGGCGTCGTGTTCGTTGAAGCGGCGGGCGAGTCGGTGGATGGTGTCCCAGACAGTGCCGTGCACGGTGTGGTGTCTCCTTCAGGGAGTTCGGGTCGGGGCGCCGAATCGGTCGAGTGCGGCAGCGAGGGGCTGTTCGCGGGGGAGGTCGGTGGTGCTGATGGTGTGGCTGTTGGCGTGGAGGCAGTGCGTGACCGCATGAGGGTGGTCCACGCGATCACCGGCAGTCGGCGGCGCTCGTCAGGTCCCCCGCTGTTGTTGTGGCCGGGGCGCTGCTGTCCAGGGCGGGCCAGTGGAAGACCAGCCGGGAATCCGCCTTGTCCAGCACATGGCCCTCGGGCAGTTCCTGGTCCGCCGTGCCGGCTGGGTGCACGGTCAGGTGGGGATAGCCCGCGGCACGGACGGTGCTGTCCCAATCGCGGACCCGAGCGGCCATCTGCTGGGCGAGGCCCTCGCCAGCGGGGCCGAAGGCGTGGACGATGAACTCGCTGCGGCGCTCGGCAGGGGTGTCACCGTCCTTGACCAGGACGTGGGTCAGGTACGCCAGAGATTCCTCACTCACCAGGGCGGCCGCGTCCGCGCCGCGCGGCACGGTCGCCAGGCCGCCGTCGTGCTCGCCGTCCACCGCGAGTCGGCAGAACCCGTCCAGTGTGGTGGCCAGGAGCAGTTGCAGGGTCTCGAACGACTCGCCGCCGGCCACACAACGCAGAGGCGTTCACCGCCTTCGGTCGGCCGTCGAGCCCCGAATCCAGCAGCTTGGCACGCAGTGTCGGGGAGCTGACCGCGTCGAATCCGCGCCACTCGGCTCCTGCGACCTCCGCATCCTGCAGAACGAGCTCGTGATGCTCCCCGACCAGGTAGAAGGCGAACCGTACGTCGTAGTGCCGGTGCGGCGGTTCTCCCTATGTCCGGGCGGGCCTCGATGTCGTGAAAGTCAATGTCGATCGGGATTCCGAGACGCTGCGGGGTGAGGCACAGATCGCTTGCCTTGATCCCGGTCTCCTCGCCCACTTCGCGCACCGCCGCGGCGCGCAACGTGCGATCCCCCGGCTCGGGATGATTGCCGGGGACGAGGACCAGACCGCTCGCCCGGTGAAGGATGTGCAGCACACGCCGATCCCGGTCGATCACCACGGCACTGCACGTGATGTGCGCTGGCATCGTTGTGCGGCTCGTCGGTTCCTGTGCCTCTTCGAGCAGCGTCAACAACGGCTCCACCGCGCCGTGTTCGGAGGGATGGCGCGTCAGGTACATCTGCACGAGAGCGCTGATGTCGGATCGGGCGGGCGGAATGTCAGCACCTCTTGCAGGTCGGGAACAGATACGGGCGGGCGTGGTGTACGAACTCACGCCTCGGATCACTCGGGAGGTCCTCGGAGGACACGGGCCTGGTAGGTGCGGGGGCACGGGCCGAACGAGTTGGGGTGATCGTCGTCCGGACCGCGAGCTGAAGCTCGCTGCTGGACCAGGGCAGTGGAGCCCGGGTACCGCGAGCGGTCATTGCTCCTCCTCGGCGCCCGTGGTGTCGGTGTTGGGAAGCACCCAAGAGAGTTCTGCGGTGGCAGCGCCAGCGGTGACCCACTGCTGGGTGTCCTCGAGGTGCAGCCGGTAGGTGGACGGCTCCCCGGCGGCCCTCCAGCGACCGGCGACGTCCTGGACTTCTCCCCAGATGTCCCGAGGCCCACAGGCCGTCAGGCTCCAGCGGTCGGCTCCAGTAGCCCGGGCGGTGAGCCATGAACCACAGGCCGGGGCCCCGATGACCACGTGGCCGGCAGACCAGTTGCGGACCAGCCCGGGCCGCAAGTGATCGAGAGCAAGCCAAAATCCGTGGGCCCCGTCCGGTGGAGGCGCCGTGCTGGTGTGGACGACGCGGCTCTCGTCCCCGGCCTCGATCCGGTCGAGGAATTCCCGCGAAATACATAGCCGCTCGAATCCATGACCGGGCCGATGCCCGAACTCCACCGGACGTAGTTCCCCTCGTACGCGGCCGCCGGACGTGGCGGTGATGATCGCCAGGCCGGGCCACGACGGCGACGTGCCGCTGAGGGTCGCCATCGCCTGCCCGCCCGGCGCGAGTTGGTCCACCCAGGCCGACGGCACCCTGGGGACGGCGTACGAGACGAAGATCCGCTCGTACGGTCCGCCGGCTGGCCAGCCGTCCGCTCCGTCCCCGGTCACCGCCCTCGGCCGGTAACCGAGACCGGCCAGGCGCGCCAGCGCTGCCTCGGTGAGATGTACATCGCGATCCAGCGTGACCACGGTCCGATCGCCGCAGATCCAACAAGCGACTGCCGCGGTCACGGCCGCGCCGGTGCCGATATCCAGCATCCGCTGCCCCGGCTGGAGGTCCAGGCTCTGTAGGAGCCCGGCCGTCATGCCCACCACACTCGACATCGAAGTGATCGTTCCCCCGGACCTCGGACCCGGGACACGACCGAGGAGCCGTTCGCCGGCGTGCTGGACGACCACGCTCTCCCCGCCGTACAGCAGAGTGAGCAGCTCGTCGCGGTGGGCCGGCTCCGCCCAGTCCAGCAGTTCCCACCGTGGCGGCTCCTCGCCTGGCTGGCTGCGCCTCACATAGGCCTGGGGAATCAGCACCTCGCGCCGGATCGCGAGGAGGGCGTTGCGCACCGGGCCGGGCCGCAGAACGCCAGCCTCTTCCAGCCGGGCGACCATAGCCTCCCGCGCTGTGCCGGGGTCCTGGACGATCCGCTGCGACGGGAGTGCTGGGGCCGCTGCTCCGGGTGAGGCGGGATCAGCCGGACCCCTCGCGGGTTCGGGTGTGCTGTCCTGTGCCGGGGCCAACGGTTCCTCCTGTTCCTCTCGCGTGATGGTTCGAGTGCGTTTGGCTCAACGAGGCGGAGGGCTCCTCGAACGCACGTTTTTGAGACGCGCTGACTTCCGCCCAAGGGCGGGGTGGTCGGACATGTGGGATGCAACGACCCTTGCCCGGCCTGGTCCGAGATGAGAACGATCTTGGCCGAAACGCGGAGTCCCCTCGGGTGCCCCGGGCTGGAGGGCGAGCATCTGGTCGGCATCAGGAGTCGGCCGTGATGCCGGGCGCTGCGTCCGAGGTCCGGCCGGCGCTCTCGGCAACGAGTTCGGCCATGCGGTCGATCGTGGCGAATCGGGGATCGAAAAGATCGGTGTCGCTGATCGGGGTCCTGAGTGCCTCTTCGATGTGGACGGTCAGGGCCACCACCGTCAGGGAGTCGAGGTATCCGGCGTCGAACAAGTTCACCTGCCGGCCAAAGCAGGGGTCGTCGTCGGCCACCGCGGCTTCGCGCCGGATGAACGCTTCGATGCTGGCAGCGGTATCAACTGGTGAGGGACTCATGAGGGCCTTCCGCGGGGATACGGGGTGCGGGGACGGGCTGGTGAACGCCGCCTCGAACGGTGGTGCGCAGCTCCAGAGGCGATCGGATGCCCAGAGTCCGCCGGAAGTGGTCTTCGAGGCTCTGCTGGTCGATGCCGGCGCGGAGCAGCTGGGGCAGGACACCGGTCTCGGCGTTGCGATCCCCGATCTGCGCACGGAGTTTGGGCCGCTGAAGTACGGGGGCCCAAGCCCGTGACCACGCCGACCGGCTCCTGCCCAAGGAGCTATCCCTGCGCGAGCGGAGGTGAACCGTGGCCTCTCGTTACCCGCCGCGAGCACGACCTGTCGCCAGCGGTCGTCTTGGCATCCGTCAGCGGCATCGTCCGGTTCGCGCAGTAGTACAGGGCGACGCTCATAGTGCGGAGCGTGCTGAGGGCGTACAGCAGGGTCGAAGGGTGCCGTGCCCGGTCGGCGATCTTGTCGGATCACTCAGGGCCCCACCCCTAGACATCCCATCTATTTGTCGGCGACGATGATCGCGCCCCCGCAATACGACGATGTGGCTGTCACTTCCGCGCGAAACAGCCTATGAATGCTGCCCGGGAGATCTCACTGTGATCAATGAATCCGAACCGCAGCGACGGAGCATCCTGAAGTTCGGCGGTGCCCTCGCCTTCGCACCTTTGGTCACTCAGCTGACCGGCGGCACCCCCGTGGGAGAGGCCCTCGCCGCAGGGAACGACGCGTCGGTGGCCCTCCAGTGGCCAGCCCTCTCGCGCAAGGCGCTGAAGTACAGTGTCCCTGGGGCTGACTGGCAGTCGCAGGCCCTGCCGATCGGCAACGGGCGACTCGGCGCAATGCTCTTTGCCGACCCCTACGAGGAACGCATCCAGTTCAACGAACACAGTCTGTGGGGCGGGGTCAACAACTACGACAACGCTCTCGCGGGCAAACCAGACAGCGACTTCGACACCGGAATGACCGGCTTCGGTTCGTACCGGAACTTCGGGGACGTCGTCGTCACCTTCGCTTCCCGTACGAGTCCGAAGGTCACGGCCCCGGGGGGACCGTACAGCAGCTCCGCATCAGAGAGTGTCGACAAGACGTACGACGGTGCATCGAGCACCAAGTGGTGCATCGACGGGCCAGGTTCGAAAGTGCAGTGGCAGGTCGAGCTGCCCGCCCCCGTCGCCATCGCGTCGTACCGTCTGACGAGCGCCAACGACGTGCCGCAGCGGGACCCGCAGGAGTGGACGTTTTCGGGTTCCGCCGATGGCACCTCCTGGACCACGCTGGACAGTCGCACTCTGGACGCACCCTTCGAGAGCCGTTTCCAGACGAAGGAGTTCACCTGCGCCGACAGCGTCGCCTACCGCTTTTACCGGTTCGACTTCGTCCCCAAGGCCGGCGTCAGCCACTTCCAGGTGAGCGAGATCGGTCTGGCCGGCGTCGACCTCGGCGGGGGCAGTCCGGTGTACCTGTCATCGCCGAGCGGACATTCCAAGGGAGCGGGGACCGGCGCCCGGGCCACGGACATCTCGAATTCGGTGGATGGCGATCCGGCCACAGTCTGGCGGGCCGCCAGCGGTGCACATGCGGTCGTCTGGCAGGCCGATCTGCCCCGCGCGGTCGCCGTCACGTCGTACACGCTGACGTCGGCCCCGGACCGTCCACGGGAGGATCCCCGGCGATGGCTGCTCCAGGCGTCGCAGGACGGGTATGACTGGACGACCCTCGACACACAGAACCCCGGTGCGCCCTTCGCCGGCCGTGGCGAGAGACAGACCTTCCGGATCAGCAACAGCACGGCTTACCGTGTCTACCGGCTCACCCTGACCCCCGGTGCCTCCTCAACCGGCCTCCAGATCGCGGAGATCGCGCTGGAAGGCGAGCGCTTCGACACGCGGACACTGCGGACGGTCATTGACTACGAGCGCAGCCTCGACCTCGTGAAGGGCGTCCATGTCACCCGCTTCGGCGCGCCGGGACGGCGCGTCCTGCGGGAGGCATTCGCCAGCCGGTCCGCGGACGTGATGGTCTTCCGGTACACGTCGGACAGCGCCCGGGGACTCTCCGGAGCGATCTCGCTGAGGTCTGGACAGGACCAGGCTCCCACGACCGTCGACGCCGGTGCCCGGAGGATCGCCTTCAGCGGTGTCATGGGCAATGGCCTCAAGCACGCGTGCACCGTCCGAGTCGTGCACACCGACGGAGACTTCAGCGCCGACGGATCGACGCTCCGGTTCAGAGACTGCACGACCATGACCCTGCTCCTCGACGCCCGTACCGACTACAAGCTCGACGCTGCCGCCGGGTGGCGCGGAGCCGATCCGGAACCGGTTGTCGTCAGGATGCTCGAAAAGGCGGCCCGGCGGCCCTATGAGAAGTTGCGCGCCGAGCACACCGCCGAGACGCAGGCCCTCATGAACCGCGTCTCGGTGGCCTGGGGCTCCTCAGAGGAGGCCGTCCTCGCTCTGCCGACCGACGCCCGGCTGGCGCGCTACGCGGCCGGCGGCGCCGATCCGACGCTCGAGCAGTGGATGTTCGACTACGGCCGATACCTGCTGATCAGCTCCTCCCGCCCGAACGGCCTGCCCGCCAACCTCCAAGGTCTCTGGAACGACAGCAACCAGCCGGCGTGGGCCTCCGACTACCACACCAACATCAATGTCCAGATGAACTACTGGGGAGCCGAGACCACGAACCTGCCGGAGTGCCACGAGGCTCTCGTCGGCTTCATCGAGCAGGTGGCTGTGCCCAGCCGTGTGGCCACCCGCAATGCCTTCGGCGCCGACACGCGCGGCTGGACCGCCCGCACCAGCCAGAGCATCTTCGGCGGCAACGCGTGGGAGTGGAACACCGTCGCAAGCGCCTGGTACGCGCAACACCTGTACGAGCACTGGGCGTTCACTCAGGATCTTGGCTACCTCCGCGCCGTCGCCTACCCGATGATCAAAGAGATCTGCGAGTTCTGGGAGGACCATCTCAAGGAGCGCGAGGACGGACTCCTCGTCGCACCGGACGGCTGGTCCCCGGAGCACGGGCCGCGTGAGGACGGCGTCATGTACGACCAGCAGATCATCTGGGACCTTTTCCAGAACTACCTCGGCTGCGAAGCGGCACTCGACACAGATCCCGCCTACCGGGCCAGGGTCGCGGACATGCAGAAACGCCTCGCGCCGAACAAGATCGGAAAGTGGGGCCAGCTGCAGGAATGGCAGGAGGACATCGACAGCCCCACCGACATCCACCGCCACACCTCGCACCTCTTCGCGGTCTACCCGGGCCGCCAGATCACCCCGAAGGCCCCCGACTTCGCCGCCGCCGCTCTCGTCTCGCTCAAGGCACGGTGCGGCGAGAAGGAAGGCGTCCCGTTCACGGCCGCGACGGTATCGGGTGACAGCCGTCGCTCATGGACCTGGCCGTGGCGAGCCGCCCTCTTCGCCCGCCTCGGTGACGGGTACCGTGCCCAGATCATGTTGCGCGGACTCCTGAGCTACAACACGCTGCCCAACCTGTTCTGCAACCACCCGCCCTTCCAGATGGACGGCAACTTCGGCATCTCGGGCGCCGTGGCGGAGATGCTCCTGCAGAGTCATGACGGCGTCATCCACTTCCTGCCCGCCCTGCCGGACGACTGGAAGCCCGAGGGGTCCTTCACCGGCCTCCGCGCCCGGGGCGGCTACGAGGTCAGTTGCGAGTGGCGGAACGGCAAGGTCACGTCGTACAGGATCGTGGCCGATCGGGCACGGAACCAGAAGAACGTCACTGTGCGGATGAACGGCACGGACAAGAAGGTGAAGCCGACCAGACCCTGACGGCGTCACGGGTTCGCCGTCGCCCCAGCAGCCGAGCCGACGACCAGCCACCGCCACGAACGAGGTGGCCCGCGTCGTCGGCTCGACCGGCCCCGGCTATCCGGGGACGGAAGAACCAGCTCGTGGGGGTGTCTCCTCGGTATTCCCGGGGTGTTGAGCGGAGCGGGTGTGGGTAGAGCAGAGGCTGACGCTCCCGTTGCTCATCGGCTCGGAGCACGACGATTGACCGGCGAGAGCCGTGACGGGCGTCCGGGCCAGGAACGCGCTGGATCCGTCTGCGTCGAGCCTGCACAGCCACGTCCGCAGCACATGGGGGACAGGAGTCGTCGACCAGCGCGTGCCGATCGGCGGCCACCTGTTCGTCGGTGACCGTCCGGGCCCGCTGGGACGACCAGGCGCCCTGCCGAACGGTCGAGGCCGGCCAGGGGCAGGTGGCGAATCGCTTGTGACCCCAGGGCATGGATGGCCACCAAGGCAACGGCGACCTTCGCCATCGCAGCGGTTCGTGACCCTCAGCCTGGCGCTCGGCCAGGACCTACGCGGACAGGACCTGGTCGTCGTCACGGCATGGGCGGGGGACGAGGAGCCCATCAAGGACCACCTCCTCGCCCGTCTTCTGCAAGACGCCGGCTGGCCCGCCGTCGTGGGCGACACCGGAGACTTCGACGTGGCGGTCGTGGGCCTGCCCACCCGCGCCGACACCGACCATGCGCAGACCCTGCTGGCCGATCACGGGATACGGGGTGGCATCAGCCGCATCGTGGAGCCGGCGGCACTTCCTCTGGCGCTGCGCCAAAGCCGCAGCGCGGCCTCCGTCGCAGCGGCGGCCTCGACCACGGAAGTGCGTCATTTCGACGATCTCGGAGCTCTGCGCCTCCTCGTCGCACTCTCCGAAGGTCCCGAGCTCAGACGTTACGTCGAGGACGAACTCGGTCCGCTCCTGGAGCACGACGCACTGGCGAAGAACCCTCTGCTGCCCACCCTGCGCACGTTCCTCGACTGCGGTGGCAACAAGGCGCGGGCGGCGGAGGAACTCTTCATCCAGCGGCGCACCCTCTACCACCGCCTCGACAAACTCTCCGAGATACTCGGCCTCGACCTCACGCAGGTCAGCAACCAGCAGCGGCTGCAACTGGCCGTGCGCGGAAACGACCTGCTGCGCAAGCCCACGCTGCGGCGAACCTGACCTGCGGCGTGCCTGACCGCTGCGACGTCAGCCCTTCGTCGCCCTGGCAAGGGCCGGGGCGATCCGCAGAGCGTTCGCCCCGATCGTCAGGGCCGGATTGAGCGCCGCGGAGGACGGGAAGAACGACGAATCGGTCAGCCAGAGGTTCTCGACGTCATGGCTGCGGCACAGGGGATCGAGCACGCTCTGCGTCGGGTCGTGACCCGCCACGGCCGTTCCGCACATGTGGGAGTTGGTCTCGATACCCATGCGCTGGGTGAAGATCAGCGGATAGCCGGCCTTGCGGACCGCCTTGGTCACCCGGCGCACGAGTTCGTGGTGGGGCGCGAGGTTGGTCGGCGTCCAGTCGATGAGGATGCGGTCACCGTCCACGCGTACCCGGTTGTCCCGGGAGGGGAGGTCCTCGGTCGTCAGGTAGATGTCGAGGCTTCTGGCCGCCATGAACTTCAGGGCCCATGTCGGTGCCCACGGACGCGCGGGCTTGAGCATGGGGGCCTGCAGCTTGCCCAGCATCTGGAGGTTCCCGAGCGGGAAGCGCGTTCCCGGTCCGGCCTCGTAGAAGTCGTTCAGGCCGAGCGTCTTCTGCCACTGTGTGGGGTTGGTCCGCAGGGGGTTGACCCCGACGAAGAACGTGCTGTTGTGGACCATGTAGTTGCGGCCCAGCAGTCCGGACGAGTTGGCGAGACCCTGAGGGTGCGCATCGTCGGCCGAACGGAGCAGCAGCGCCGTCGAGTTGACGGCACCTCCGGCGAGGGCGAAGGTCCTGGCGTTGATACGGATGATCCGGCCCGCGCGCCGTGCCTCGGCGGCGACGACCTTCCGGCCGTCGGGCGAGGTGATCAGGCGGGTGATCTCCGCACCCGTGAGGATCTTCACGCCGTCGCGCAGCGCGGGGAGGAGGATTCGGTTCTCGGCGTCGGACTTCATGCCCGTCTCGTCCGGACAGCCGTCGGCGGTCGTCACGGCGGCGCGATCGGCCTGCGTGTCGATGTTCAGCGCGTTCGGTGTGTGGAACGGATGCAGGCCCTGCCTGCGCAGCGATCGGGAGAACCGCTCGATCTCCGGTTCATGCTGAAGCGCCGGATACGGGTAGGGCTTGGAGCGAGGCGGCTCGGTCGGGTCCTCGCCGGGCTGCCCGTGCACCTGGAGCAACTGCTCCATGACGGTGTAGAAGGGCTCCAGTTCGTCGTAACCGAAGGGCCAGGCACGCGAGACGCCCTCGTGGTGTTCCACCTCGGTGAAGTCACTGCGCCGGAATCGCGGCAGCATGGCACCGTAGAAACGGGTGTTTCCCCCCACCCAGTAGTACACACCCGGCGCGAACGGCTTGCCGGTGCTGCCGTCGTACCAATAGCCGGCGTTTTTGTACCGGCCCTTGATATACATCTCGGTCGGCTGCGAGTTCTCGGGTTCACGGGGAAGGAAGTGGCCCCGTTCTGCGACGAGCACGTCGAGACCGGAGTCCTTCAGCGCCCAGGCCAGCGAGGACCCGCCCATACCGGAGCCGATGATCAGGACATCGGTGCTGATCTCTTCGGAGGTGCCGACGGAAACGAGAGAATCGGGCCGAAGCTCCGGGGGCGTGTAATCCTGACGGACCGGGTCGGACATGATCGAGAATCCCCTTCTTGCCGCGGTATTTCCGAGAGAGCCTAAACAGCTACCTGAATGCATCACATACACGAGATGGGCAATGACTGGCGATCAAGGTGCACACTGTGTGCACCGGGAGTTCCGACCAGGTAGGTCCGCACCGCTCCTGGACCGCGGCGCCACAGTGTGCAGTCCTGCAGGCGAATATTGCTCACCTCGTGCATGTGCCGAGCGTGCCTGGCGTCTCTAGCGTCTCCAGGGATCACGCCGCCGATCAGGGCGACCGGACTTCCGTGGAGGCGCAATGGACAGGGAATCGTATGACTTCATCGTCGTCGGAGCCGGCTCATCCGGCTGTGCGGTCGCGGGCCGTCTGTCCGAGGATCCTGATGTCACGGTCGCTCTGATCGAAGCAGGGCCGCCGGCCCGGGGCCGCCTCTTCGAGATCCCCTCACTGTTCTCGCAACAGCTCAAGACGACGTTCGACTGGGACTTCGAGACGGACCCCGAGCCGCAGCTCGGCGGGCGCCGCGCCTACCTGCCCCGCGGCCGGGTGATCGGCGGCACCAGCTCGATGAACACGATGCTGTACGTCCGCGGTCACCGCTACGACTACGACACATGGGAGCGGCTCGGGAACCCGGGCTGGGGGTATGACGATGTTCTGCCCTTCTTCAAGAAGTCCGAGGACAACGAGCGCGGAGCCGACGACTTCCACGGCGTCGGCGGCCCTCTCGCCGTCAGCAACCCCACCTCCGTCCACCCCCTTCTGACGGCATGGGTCGAGGCGGCTCAGGACGCGGGGTACAAGCACAACCCGGACTTCAACGGATCCGAGCAGGAGGGCGTGGGCTACCACCAGGTCACACAGCGAAACGGCCTGAGGTGCAGTAGCGCGGCAGCGTTCCTGGAGCCGGCCGCGGGTCGTCCGAACCTCACCGTCCTTCCCTCGACGACCGCTCTGCGTCTCCGCTTCGACGGCACGCGGGCCGCCGGCCTGGAGGTCGACCACCTCGGCACCGTCCGGACGATCCGGGTCAACCGTGAGATCGTGCTGTCCCTCGGGGCCTACAACTCACCCCACCTGCTCCTCCAGTCCGGCGTCGGACCGGCCGGCGAACTCTCCGCGGGAGGGATCACGCCCCTGCACGACCTGCCTGATGTCGGCAGGAACATGCAGGACCACACCGGGTGCTTCATCAGCTTCTTCAGCGACACCGAGCCGCTTCTGGGACCGGACACCTCCCGGGAAGAGCGACTCCTACGCGAGCAGGGAACCGGTCCGATGGCCTGGAACGAGACCGGCGGCTTCTTCAGCTCCAGTGATGACGTCCCCGCCCCGGACATCCAGGTCCATGCCGCACTGGGCATCGTCCGTGACGAGGGTCTGGCCGCGCCGCTTGAGCCCGGGATGTCGTTCGGTCCTTACGTCGCGCGGCCCGCGAGCCGCGGCTCGGTGCGGCTGCGGCACTCCCACCCCTACGCCAAGCCGCGCATCTTCCACAACTACCTCGACGACCCCGACGACCGCCGACGGCTGCGGGAGGGCGTCCGGCTGTGCATGGGCATCGCCCGTGAAAAGCGGCTGACGTCCCTGCTGCAGGCGGATCTGCGCGCGGCCGCCGACGCCGGACTCGCCCCGATGTCGGACAGTGACCAGGACATCGACGACTTCATCCGCACGCAGTCGTTCTCCTTCTACCACCCGTCGGGCACCTGCATGATGGGCAAGGTCGTCGACCACGAACTTCGTGTGCACGGGCTGGAGAACGTCCGCGTGGCGGACACGTCGATCATGCCGACCCTCGTCACCGGGAACACGAACGCTCCCGCCATCATGATCGGAGAAAGGGCCGCCTCGTTCATCCAGACGCCGGCGGGGTGACCCCTTTCCGACGAGGAAGGCCCTGACAGCGCCACGAGATAAGAACACGCTGGGCAGGGCCTCTTACTCCCTGCTGACGCATCGCACCGCTGGACAGCGGGGACGCGGCCCCTCCTCCGGGGCGGAGGCGCCGCGTCCGAGCGTGACAACGACCCGCGTCGGCAGGCGTCACGAGCCGCCGCGCCGGGTGTCCCGGACGAGCCGCCAGTCCTGCGAGCCGTCGTCGGGGCCTCGCCGACGTCGAATTCGGCACCGAGGAATGGGTCGACTGGTTCAACAACCAGGGCCTCCACAACGCGATCGGAGACATCCCGCCCCACGAGCACGAGACCAACCACTACGCTCAACACCAGCCCCAACCGGCGGCTGGAGTCAACGCATAGAGCCTCCACCGATCCCGGAGCGGTTCATCCTGCGAATTCTCGCCCGTCTGATGCAATTCCCGAGGGTTGGTGTAGGCGCTGGCCCGGTCCCGGCATATGATCTCGGCTCCGGGGTGCTCGGTGAGCCAGGCCGCGAATTATTCGGAGGTGCGGTCGGGTAGCACGTCCATGACCCGGCCGGCCCCGACGTCGACCAGCACGGTGCCGTAGGTGCAGCCCCTGCGGAAGGCGAACTCATCCACCCCCAGGACCTGCGGCGCATGGTCCGGCACCGTCGGCGCGGTTAACAACCTGAGCAGCCGGGTCCGGCCCGCGACCAGCCTCAGGCGGCGGCACAACCGTGCGGCCGGACGTCCGCCGAGCTCGATCGCGATCGACCGCAGCCAGTCTGTCAGCCCGGTGCTGGAGCGGCGGTGCCGCTCGGACAGGCCCGGCACCTGCTCGACGAACGTCTTGCGGAAGCAGCTTTCCGGTCACAGAAGTGCCGGCGGACCCGCAGCCGGACGAGGACCCGGCGAGACTCAACGGCCCTCCAGCCAGGATGCGTTGGTACGTGCTGTGTGTGCGCCTCGCCTGTTTCCGGCAGTCGGGGTACCGGCCCGGGCGAGCGGTGGACACCGCCTCCACCACAGGGACGTCGGAGGAGTCGGTGACGCGCTCCACTCGCACATCGATCCCGGGAAACAGCACAGCCTCGACCGTCTTGCTCGCCATGCTGGGACATATTCTGCCGAAACGATCCCTCGCTCACTTCGCTCACCTGGGGATTCACGGAACTGCGGACAGAGCCAAATCGGCCACTGCCGCTCTTCGCCCCACTTTGTTGCAGCTTGAACGTGTGGGAAAGATGGGCATTGAAGGAACCACTTCCCGCAAAGAGCCTGTTTCCGAGCTTTCGGTGCACGTCAGAGTCATGATCGTGCGTGACAGCGGCTCCGGGGGTGGCTTGGACGGGGAACTCGTGACGTGGATGGTGTCGATTCCGCCGAGGGCTGTTCGTGTAGAGGGCGAGCAGGGCCGCGGAAGGGCGGTCCGCAGAGGACAGGAGCAGATCATGCGCTCGATCACGGCGACGATGTCGGTCACCCTCGATGGCGTTGTCCAGGGCCTCGGCCGCCCGGACGAAGACACCCGCGGCGGCTTCACCCACGGAGGCTGGGGCGGGCAGTACAACGACCAGGTCATGGGCCAGGAGATGGGCAAGAGCATGGCCAACCCCGGCGACATGCTCTTCGGCCACCGGACCTGGAACGACTTCATCAGGGCGTGGGCAGGAGCGACCGACGGCAACCCGTTCACCACGCACATGAACGCGGCCACGAAGTACGTCGTGTCCAGGACCCTCAAGGACGCCGACGCCTGGCAGAACTCGATCCTGCTGAGCGGGGAGGCCGTCGAGACGGTGGCCGACCTCAAGGCCAGCCCCGGCAACGCTCTGTCGATCATCGGCAGCGCCTCGCTCATCCGCTCTCTGCACGCCGTCGGCCTGGTCGACCGCTACCAGTTGCTGATCCACCCGCTGACCCTGGGCAGCGGCACGCGCTTGTTCGAGGGCCCCGCGCCGCTCACCGAGTTCGAGCTCACCGACTCCGTCACCACCACCAAGGGCGTGATCATCGCCCGCTACTCTCGCCGATAAGGGAGGGGCCATGCCGCAGTACCTGCTTTCGATCTACCAGCCGGACGGCACACCACCCGACGCCGAGCTCCTGGCCCAGATCACCGCCGACATTCACCGGTTGAACGAGGAGCTGCGCGAGAGCGGCTCATGGGTGTTCACCGGCGGCCTTCACGCGCCTGGCACCGCGACGGTGGTGCGGGCCGACGGCATGTTCACCGACGGCCCGTACGTCGAAGGCAAGGAGCACATCGGCGGTCTGTGGGTGATCACCGCGGCCGACCTCGACGCGGCCCTTGCCTGGGGCCGCAAGGCGGCAGCCGCCACTACGCTGCCGATCGAGGTCCGCCCGTTCCAGGACGTCGAACCGTTTTGAGCGCCACCTCGATGACGCCGCAGGAGATTGCGGCCGTCTTCCGCGCCGAGTACGGCAGAGCCGTTGCTGTACTCGTGCGCGGGCTCGGCGACATCGGCCTGGCCGAGGACGCGGTCGCCGACGCCTTCGAGACCGCGCTGGTCAAATGGCCGGTCGACGGCGCCCCACCCAGCCCGGCCGGCTGGATCATCACCACCGCCCGCAACCGGGCCATCGACCACCTTCGCCGCGAGGGCTCCCGCGCGCACAAGCACGCCGAGGCCGCTCTCATCAACGCCCCGGCAGCCACATCAGTCGAGGAAGGGGCCGTGCCGGACGACCGTCTGCGACTCGTATTCACCTGCTGCCACCCGTCCCTGGCCCGCCCCGCCCAGGTGGCACTCACCCTGCGCCTGCTGGGCGGGCTCACTACAGCTGAGATCGCCCACGCCTTCTTCGTGCCCGAAACCACAATGGCGCAGCGGCTTGTGCGGGCGAAGGCGAAGATACGGGACGCACACATCCCTTACCGGGTTCCATACGAGGCGGACCTGCCTGAACGCCTCGACGCGGTACTCGCGGTAATCTTCCTGATCTTCAACGAGGGCTACGTCGCCACCTTTAGCGCAGAACTCGCCCGGGGCGGCCTGTGCGTCGAAGCGATCCGACTGGCCCGCCTTCTGGTCGAGCTCATGCCCGACGAGCCGGAGGCAGCCGGACTGCTCGCACTGATGCTGCTGACCGAGGCGCGCCGCCCTGCCCGCACCGACGCCGACGGAGCTCTCGTGCGGCTCGCTGACCAGGAGCGCTCCCGGTGGGACGCCGACCTGATCGCCCAGGGCAGGTCGATCGTGCGCGCCTGCCTGCGCCGCAACCAACCTGGCCGCTTCCAGTTGCTCGCCGCGATAAATGCCGTGCACACCGACCCGGTCACCGACTGGACGCAGATCGTCGCGCTCTACGATCAACTCGCACAACTCGACCCCAGCCCGGTGGTCACACTCAACCGCGCGGTTGCCCTCGCCGAGGTCGAAGGCCCCGCGGCGGCACTTCGGCTGGTAGACGACCTGGACCTCCAAACCTTCTACCTGTTCCACGCAATCCGCGGCGACCTCCTCGCCCGCCTCGGGCGAACCAGCGAGGCCCAGCAGGCTTTTGACGCCGCAGCCTCACTCACCGGCAACCAGGCGGAACACGCCTACCTGACCGCCCGGCGCAGCCAGCTCGGAGACACATCTGGGTGACCGTGCTGCGGCGGGCGAACCCCATACCAAACTCGCCTGGTCGACGGTCGCCGGGGCCGAGCACGCGTGCGTCCAGGAAGTGCAGGCTGGGGAATGACCTGAGCAGCTCTGGGGAGTCCCTGAGCGCAGGATGGGGAATTTCAAGGTTCTGTCAGCGATCTCGTGAACGTCGAGGTCAGGACCGTGTGAGGATGCGGGTTCTCAGGAGTGCGAAGGAAGCTCGGCCGTACATGCTTCTCTTGAGGAGCTTGACTCTGCAGACATGCCCTTCGACGACGCCGGAACTGTGGGACAGCGTGAGTCCGGCGGTGACGGCGTCGAAGTCCTGGCGGAGGAAGCTGGCGAAGGAGCGGATCGGGGTCAGTGAATGCACGAGCAAAGTTGCACGCCTCAGTGATGTCCGCGCAGGCGAGGCGGGCTTGCTCCAGCTCAGCGGCGTGACGAGGCGACAGCGTGTCGCGCGGGCGCATGATCCACCTGCTGATGGTGCGTGGACTGGGGACGGAGGTCGGCGCCGGGACGGCTGTGCCGTCACGCAGGGTGCGCACGAAGCGGGAGACCGTCGAGTAGCCGCCCTGGAAGCCCTGTTCGCAGATCTGCTGGTACAGATCCGCGGCGTTGGTGTGACCGGCGGCGAACTCGGCTTGCAGGTAGGGCTTGAACTGGTCCAGGGGCACGTTCCGGCGGTCGCGGGCGGAGGCGAGGAGGACGTCGAGGTCGGTGTCGCGGTAGCGGCGGACTGTCTTGCGGTCGATGCCAAGGCGGCGGGCGATCTCGCTGATCGGGTAGCCGGTCTCGACCATGTGGTTGATTTCCTCGTGGCGTCGCCGGACACGGTCCACGATCAGCGTGGTCGGCAGGAGATCCAGGGTGGGCTGAACGGCCTGGCTGTGTTGCTTGTGTTCGGCGTATTTACGCAGGCAGGCGCGGTGCTGGTGGCAGCCCTGTTCAACCGCGAGGGAGAGATTGCGCAGCAGATGCCAGCGGTCGGCCACTTCGGTGGCGTTGGGGGCGGCTTCCTTGATGGCGCGGGTATAGGCGCTGGCCCGGTCTCGGCACACGACCTGGGCGCCGGGGTGCTCGCGCAGCCATGCGGTCAGTGTCTCGGAGGTACGGTCCGGCAGGACGTCGACGACCTGGTGCCTCTCGACGTCGACCAAGATGGTTCCGTAGCGGCGGCCACGGCGGAAGGCGAACTCGTCGACGCCGAGCACCTGCGGCGCCCGGTCCGGGACCGACTGGGCATGCAGGTGCCGCAGCAGTCGCATCCGCCCTGCGGGGACGGCGAGTTTCCGGCACAGCCGTGCTCCAGGCCGCCCGCCCAGCTCGGCCGCGACTGCGCGTAACCAAACGCGTAGGCCGGAGCTGGCTCGCTGGTAGGGCTCGGTCACGCCGTCGATCTGTTCAACGAACGTGCGCCTCAGACAGGTTGGGCTGTCGCAGAAGAACCGGCGCGCGATCAGCCTGACCAACACCGGCCTGCCGGCTATGGGCCGGTCGTCCAACTGCCGACCATAGCGGCTGTGCACCCGACGGGACGGGATACCGTAGTCCGGACATGATCTCCACGAGCATGCGCTGGACACCAGGACCGAGGTCCCCTCAGCAAGCACCTCCACACTCTCAACCCGCACCCCCGTCGTCCCGGGAAAGAACACGCCCTCGGGCGATAAGCACGCAGCCCCCATGACCGGCGGATTCCCGTTCAACAGCAGCTTGACCTCGACGTTCACGAGATCGCTGACAGAACCTTGGAATTCCCCAGCCGTGCTCAAGCCGTTACCCAGACCTGCTCTTGTCCCCAGGGGAACCGACGTGATTGGCTGAGTCGCTGAACCTGTCCGCGCGATACGCGGGATCCCGCTGAAAGCTTGACGATTCCCGAAGGCTCGGCCGGTGCGCCTGCCGCGCGTACCCTCCCGGCATGACTGCCACCACACCTGCCGCGTCCACCAATGGCGCCCCCAACTGGCCGCAGTGTGAGCACGATGCCGACCCGTCAGGCAATCTGGTCGGCTGCGGCGGCCGCCGGGTCGACCCGTATGCCGAATGCCTGGCTCACCTCAGCGACGCCGACCGCTCCTCCTACCTCGCGAGCCTCCAACCCGGCGCCGACCTCGACCACCGTGGCACCCGCTTCACCCGGGAACTGCTGATCGAACTACTTCGCGCGCTCGTGGTTGGCGACCCAGGGCAGCGCAAGCCCCGCTTGGGCACTTCAAGGTTCGAGGAGGCAGTGTTCAATGACGGCGTGTTTCCCCTCGCAGAGTTCTGCGGCGACGCCTGGTTCAGTCGAGCGGAGTTCAGAGGCACTGCCAATTTCGAGGATGCAGAGTTCCGCACCCTCGCCCGGTTTAACGATGCGGAGTTCACCGGTCCCGCCAGATTCCAGGATGCAGTGTTCCGTGGCGAGGCCAGGTTCGACCGAGCGACCTTCGGCGACGACACTTGGTTCCGCCACACGAAGTTCTGCGGTGAGGCCAAATTTACCCTTGTGACGTTCCACGCCATCGCCTGGTTCGACCGCACCAAGTTCAGCAGCCATGCCACGTTCATTTCCGCGAAGTTCACAGGCAGCGCCATATTCGATGATGCCAAGTTCGGCGACCACGCCTTCTTCGACCACGTGACGTTCGGCGACGACGCAGACTTCAACGGTACGGAGTTCCGCGACAACGCCTGGTTCCGAAGAGCGGTTTTCGACCGCGCTGCGCATCTGGGGCCACTCACGTGCGAGCGTGCCCTGGACCTCTCCGGGGCTGTGTTCGGGACCGCCGTGACCATTGAGGCGGCAGCGGCGGTCCTGCTTTGCCAGCGGACGCGCTGGACCTCCACCGCTGCGCTGCGCCTGCGGTACGCCGCTGTCGACCTGAGCGACGCGGTCGTGGAATATCCGGTGAGCATCGCCGCCCGCTCCCAGCCCATCACCATAGGCGGCGAGGATATGGCCGAATCAGGCCTGACGGACGCCCGCGTGCGGGTCACCTCGCTGCGGGGAGTGGATGCTGTGCACCTGGTGCTCACCGACGTTGACCTCACCGACTGCCTGTTCGCCGGGACCATCCATCTTGACCAGTTGCGGATGGAGGGGCGGTGCCCCCTGGCCAGAGCTCCCTCCGGCGTGCGGCGGCGCGGTTGGCTGCCGACGCGCTGGACGCCGCGCCGGACGCTGGCCGAAGAGCAGCACTGGCGCGCCGCCCGTGGCACCGCGGCAGACGGCTGGACGCCTGCGCCGGAAGGGGAGAGGGCGCTGACGCCGGCCGCGCTGGCGCCGGTGTACCGGCAGCTACGCAAGGCCTTCGAGGACGGAAAGGACGAACCGGGGGCGGCTGACTTCTACTACGGCGAGATGGAGATGCGCCGCCACGACCACAGCACTCCGCGCGCCGAGCGGGCCCTGCTCGCCGCGTACTGGGCTGTCTCCGGGTACGGGCTGCGAGCCTCCCGCGCCCTGAGCTGGCTGCTGCTGGCTATGGGCATCACCGTGCTGCTGATGATGCTGTGGGGTCTGCCGCAGGACGCCCCGAAGCCGCAGAGCACTGGCACCCTCACCGGCCGCAGCATCATGATGACGACCGACACGCCCGATCCAGTCAACCCCGACGGTCCCTACGCGGAGCGCCTGTCGACCGAACGGTGCGAGAAGTCCTTGCGGGTCGTCATCAACTCGGTGATCTTCCGCTCCTCCAGCCAGGACTTGACCACCGTCGGCACCTACACCGAGATGGCCTCCCGCCTGACGGAGCCTGTCCTGCTCGGCCTCGCTTTCCTTGCGATCCGAGGCCGGGTGAAACGGTAAGTGCCCGCCGGGCGCAGCAGAGGTGCTGACTGGGCGACCCCGTTGACCGCCGGATCCTGTCATCCCGTAGGCGTATTTCGTCGCGTCTTCCCACCCCGTGCGAGGGCTGGTGTCGGTGAAGCAAATCCGTCCGGCCTCTGGTTGAGCCCACAACTAAGTGAGGGCGACGAGCAAGGGTGCCCGAATTCAGGAAGCGCCAGCACAGTGAACCCGTGGCCGCCAGAGCAGACTGAGACGTACGAAGAGGCCTGGCAGCGCTGGAGGACCCTAGCCGGTGAAGTCCAGGCTGCCCTCACCGCATACGGCGCTCGTCGATGATGCGCTGGAAGCGGAGCAGTCCCATACCGGTGCTGGCAGTCGTGGACAGCGACGACTCCGCGCTCCTGGGACTCCTGGACGCCGACGTCGTGGTGACGCTCACCGCGACCGGACCCGGCCAAGGTCCAAGTGACCGTAACGGAGCGAGACTTCGGCACGATCGGCTCGGCATACCTGTAGCCCGATCTGCTCCAGGCCCGCTTCCTCGACGCCGGAGCCGCCCCCCTTCGAGCGCGCCGACAGCCCGGCGAGCCCGGGGCTCTCGGCGGCCGCTGGGGGAACGGCGGCGCTGGAACTGGCCGAAGCCGCCCTTCCCTCGCTCCGAACAAGCTCCTGCACACCGGCCCGCTCGACGCGTACGACAAGGCCGAGCCGGCATCTACCTCATCGACATCCCGGAGTGGAACCGCACCGACATGCCGCACCCCTGGGGCGGATCATCGATCGTCCCGACGAGGACGGCCGCGTGTGGGTCACCACCCCCGTTATCTTCTTCGCGGTCCTGCAAGGGGACCGCTGGCCTCCGGGCCCGGCATGACTGTTCCCCCTTGTCGAACGGATGACCTGGGGGTGGTGTCACCGGGCCCGGGAGGCGCCGTTGGATGCGCTGATGAGAGGTCCGACTACCGCCTGGCCAGGCGCAA
>NZ_JBEYXP010000092.1:0-28369 GCF_040704615.1 Streptomyces sp. NPDC046862
CCCCCCGGGGGGGGGGGGCCCCCCCCCCGGGGGGGGGGGGGGCCCCCCCCCCCCGGGACAGGATGGGACGGGTAGGGGCGGCGGGGGCGTAAACACCCCCGCCGCAACTACACCGACGGCCGCCGCACCCCACCCACCCCCGCCTCGTACAACGCGTGCGACACCCGCAACACAAGATCGTCCCGATGCCGCGCGGCCACCACCTGCAACCCCACCGGCAACCCGTCCCCGTCCACCCCCACGGGCACGGACGCCGCCGGCTGCTGCGTCATGTTGAACGGGTACGTGAACGGAGTCCACCCGGTCCACCGCCGATGCCCCGACCCCTTGGGCACCTCCACCCCCGCCTCGAACGCGGTGATCGGCAGCGTCGGCGTCACCAGCACGTCGTACGACTCGTGGAAGCGCCCCATCCGCCGCCCCAGCTCCATCCGCACGTCCACCGCCGCCAGATAGTCCAGCGCGCTGTACCGCGCCCCGAGAGAGCAGATCTCCCGCAGCCCCGGATCCAGCAGCTCCCGCTGATGCGGCCCGAACGGCTGGGTGACCCGCGCCGCCCCGCTGAACCACAGCACGTGGAACGCGTCCACGGGCTCCGTCAGATCAGGGTCCGTCTCCGAGACGTACGCCCCCAGCCCGGCCAGCCCCTCCACGGCCCGCCGCACCACCGCCCCGACGTCGGCCCGTACGGCCACCTGCCCGCCGAGCGAGGGCGAGTACGCGACCCGCAGCCCGCGCACCCCGCGCACCCCGCCCCGCAGCCCGTCCGTGAAGGAGCCCGTCACGGGCCCGAGCCCGGACCAGTCGCGCGCGTCCGGCCCGCTGATCACGTCCATCAGCAGCGCGGCATCGGCGGCGTCCCGCGCCAGCGGACCCACGTGGGCGAGGGTGCCGAACGCGCTCGCGGGATACAGCGGCACGCGCCCGTACGTCGGCTTCAGCCCGAACGTCCCGCAGAAGGAGGCCGGGATGCGCACGCTGCCGCCGCCGTCCGTGCCGAGCGCCAGCGGCCCGGCCCCGAGCGCCACGGCGGCCGCCGCGCCCCCGCTCGAACCGCCCGCCGTGCGCGACAGGTCGTACGGGTTGCGCGTCACCCCGGACAGCGGTGAGTCCGTGACGCCCTTCCAGCCGAACTCCGGGGTCGTCGTCTTGCCGAGGAACACCGCGCCGTGCTCGCGCAGCCGGGCCACGGACGGCGCGTCCTCGCCCCACGGGCCGTCCGGGGAGATCGCCCTGGAGCCCTTCAGCGTGGGTGCGCCGCGCTGCAGCAGGATGTCCTTCACCGTCACCGGCACCCCGTCCAGCAGCCCGGCGGGCTGACCGCGCCGCCAGCGTTCCTCCGACGCGCGGGCGCGGGTGAGCGCGTCGTCCGGATCCACGCGTACGAAGGCGTTCACGGCGGGCTGGATGGAATTCGCCCGTTCGAGTGTCGTCCTGGCCACTTCCACGGGGCTGAATTCGCCCTTGCGGTAGCCGTCGAGGAGTTGTACCGCGGTCAGTTCGGTGAACTCGGTCATCCGCCCGCCCTCCGGGGAACTCGGCAGTTCAGTGTCCAGGTACGTACCCACGCTGCTTGTCGACCACGTTCAGCAGCGGCTTCCCCGCCTCCCAGAGGTCGTACAGCTCGACGAACTGCGCCCCCAGCGCGTCCCGCCAGCCCACCGTGTCCCCGCTCATGTGGGGCGAGACGACCAGGCCCGGCACCTCCCACAGCGGGTCGTCCGGCGGCAGGGGCTCACGCTCGAAGACGTCCAGCGCCGCGCCCGCGATCCACTGCCTCGACAGCGCCTCCACCAGCGCGTCCTCCACCACGAGCGGCCCACGTCCGACATTGACGAATCGCGCCGAGGGTTGCATGACGCCGAAGCGGCGGGCGTCGAACATGCCGTGCGTCGACTCCGTCAGGGGGGCGGCCGCGATCACCCAGTCGGCCCGGGACAGCAGCCGGTCCAGGTCCTCGGGACCGTGGATGCCGGGGCGCGCGGTACGCCCGACCAGGGCGGCCGTGATCCCGAGGGCCTTGAGCGTGCTCGCGACGGCCTGACCGATCGGCCCCGATCCGACGACGACGGCTCGCGTCCCCGCCACCCGCCGCGTCTCCCGGTGCCGCCACTCGTGGGCGCGCTGGAGTTCCGCGGTGCGCGGCAGGTCCTTCGCCCACGTCAGCACCAGGGCGGCGACGTACTCGGCGATCGGCTGGTCGAAGACGCCGCGCGCGTTGGTCACCACCGTGTCCGAGGCGGCGAGCTCCGGGCACATGAGGTGGTCCACGCCCGCGCTCGCCGTGTGCACCCAAGCCGGCCTCGGGCCCTCGCCGGGCCAGGCGTCGCGCACGGCACGCGAGGTGAAGTCCCAGACCAGCAGGACGTCGGCATGCGGCAGGTGCCCGGCCAGCGAGGACGCGTCCGTGTGCAGGATCCGGGTCCGCCCGGTGAGCCTGCCGAGGCGGGGCAGCGGCTCGGCGTCCAGGACGAGAAGGGTTTTATCGGACATCGTGGGGAAACCGTTTCGCAACGCGCGTTCGCTTCCGTGGAGGAGGTTCGCCGACTGTCTTTCCGGTGTTTTCCGGCTGTTTTCCGGCTGTCTTGCGGTGATTTCCGGAGGGGCTCACGGGTGGTGAAGTGGGGGATCAAGCCGTCTGAGATGCGCGGATTGACCACGCTCGCACCCGAACCTACCTTCGTCAACACGGTCACGGACACGGACCGTTGACCCTTCGTCCCCCTTCGTGAGGCGGGTGCCTGCCATGGACGTCTCTTTTCTCGGCGGACCGCGTCCCCAGCGCGGTGTCGGTGTCGTGGCCCCCTTCGACTTCGCCCTCGATCGCGAGCTGTGGCGATGGACGCCCGACGACGTCTCGCTGCATCTCACACGGACCCCGTTCGTGCCCGTCGAGGTCAGCCTCGACCTGGCGCGGCTGGTCAGCGAGCACGAGACACTCGGCGACGCGGTCCGGACGATCAACGCGATCGCGCCCGAGATCGTCGCGTACGCCTGCACCTCCGGCAGTTTCGTCGGCGGTGTCGCGGGCGAGCGGGCGATGTGCGAGGCGATGACGAGGGCGGGAGCGGTGCCCTCGGTCACGACCTCGGGCGCCCTCCTGGAGGCCCTGCGCGAGCTGGGCGTACGCCGGCTCGCGCTCGTGACCCCGTACACCGTCTCGGTGACCCTGGCGCTGGAGCAGTACCTGGCCGAGGCGGGCATCACCGTCACCGGCCGCGCCTTCATGGGCCTGACCAGGCACATCTGGAAGGTCCCGTACCGGGCCGTGGTCGACATGGCCCGCAGGGCGGTCCGTGTCCCCGCGGACGCCCTGTTCATCAGCTGTACGAACCTCCCCACCTACGACGTCATCCCGCAACTGGAAGCGGAACTGCGCATGCCGGTGATCTCGGCCAACCAGGTGACGATGTGGGCGGCACTGCGCCACCTGGGTACCCGAGCGGTAGGGCCTTATCAGCAGCTGCTGGACGAGTCGGCACGCCGGGGCCCCGTACTGCCGGAAGAAGAACAGCAGGAGCAGCAGGAAGGCTGGACATGACCGCACTCGGTTTCCTCTACCCGGGCCACTCCGCGGAGGACGACTATCCGCGCATCGAGCAGCTCCTGGCCAGCGACATCCGCCTTCCCCTGGTCCACACGGACATCGGCGAGGACGCGCACCGTGAGGACGCGCTGCGGGAGATGGGCTCGCCGCAGCGCCTGGCGGCAGGCGTGGAGGAACTGCGCCTGTCCGGCGCCGAGGCCGTCGTCTGGGCGTGCACCTCGGGCAGCTTCGTGTACGGCTGGGAGGGCGCCCACGAACAGGTCCGCAACCTGGCCCGGGCGGCGGGCATGCCCGCGTCCTCGACGTCCTTCGCCTTCGCGCACGCGGTGCCGGAACTCGACGCCCGCCGGGTGGCGGTCGCCGCGACGTATCCGGAGGACGTGGCGGAGCTGTTCGCGGCCTTCCTGAAGGACGCGGGACTGGAGGTCGTCTCGACCCGCTCCTCCGGCATCATCACGGCGGCGGAGGTCGGTACGTGGGGTGAGGACGAGGTGCTGGCGCTGGCCCGCGCGGGCGACCATCCCGAGGCGGACGTGGTGCTCCTCCCTGACACGGCCCTCCATACGGCATCGCACATCCAGGCCCTGGAGACCGCCCTGGCGAAGCCGGTCCTCACCGCCAACCAGGTCACCGTCTGGGAGGCCCTGCGCCTTGCCGGCCGCCGGGTGAACGCCCCTGCACTCGGCACACTCTTCACGAAGGAGCCGATCGTGCAGGTGTGAGGGTGCCGGGGGGAGCTGGGGTGGGTTGGTTGGGTGCGGGTGGGCGGTGGCTGGTCGCGCCGTTCCCCGCGCCCTGAAAACCAGCACCTGCCGGAGAAATCCAGCCCCTCCGGCGTTTGAGGAGCGGGGTCCGGGGCGGAGCCCCGGGGATGGGACGGACAGGGGCGGCGGGGGCGAGGAAAACCCGGGCACGAGCCGCCCAGGGGAATAAGCGGAGCCACCCTCCTGTTACCCCGCGCGGGAAGCGCACGACGCGCGGCACAACCACAGGAGGCACCCACCGTGACGGCAGACGAGACCCGAGGCGACGAGACCCAAGGCGACGAGACCCGGGGCGACGAGATCCGAGGTACCGCGCAGGGCACCGCCCCCGTCCCCCTCTCCGTCCTGGACCTGGTCACCGTCGGCGCGGGCCGCACAGCCACCGACGCCCTCCACACCAGCGTCGCACTGTCCCGCCTCGCGGAGTCCCGCGGCTACCACCGCTTCTGGGTCGCCGAACACCACTCCATGCCGGGCGTGGCCTCCAGCTCCCCCGCCGTGATCCTCGCCCACCTCGCCGCCCACACCACCCGCATCCGCCTCGGCTCGGGCGGAGTCATGCTCCCCAACCACGCCCCGCTGGTCATAGCGGAGCAGTTCGGCACACTTGAGGCGATGGCCCCCGGCCGCGTCGACCTCGGCCTCGGCCGCGCCCCGGGCACGGACGGCGCCACCGCGGCAGCCCTCCGCCGCACCGACCGGCTCCACGAAGGCGCCGACGACTTCCCCGAGCAACTCGCGGAACTCACCCGCTTCCTGGACGACGACTTCCCCGACGGCCACCCCTATCGCCGTATCCACGCGGTGCCGGGCCCCGTCCAGGGCACGTCCCCCGGCGGCGTACAGTCCCCGCACCGCCCGCCCGTCTGGCTCCTCGGCTCCTCCGGCTTCAGCGCCCGCCTCGCCGGCACCCTCGGCCTGCCCTTCGCCTTCGCGCACCACTTCTCCGCGCAGAACACGATCCCGGCCCTCGACCTGTACCGCGAGTACTTCCGGCCCTCCGCCGCCCTCGACGAGCCGTACGCCCTCATCGGCGTCTCCGCCCTCGCCGCCGACGACGAGAAGGAAGCCCGCCGCCAGGTCATGGCCGCCGCCCTGAACATGGTGCGTCTGCGCACCGGCCGCCCCGGCCTCGTGCCCACCCCGGAGGAGGCGGAGGCGTACGAGTTCAGCCCGATGGAGCGGGAGTTCATCACGAGCTGGAACGCCAACGTCGTCCACGGCACCGTGGACGAGGTCCGCTCCGGCCTCGACGACCTCCAGAAGCGGACCGGCGCCGACGAGTTGATGCTCACGTCCCACGCCCACAGCCCGGACCTGCGCCTGCGCAGTTACGAACTGATCGCGGACGCCTACGGGTTGCCCAGCGCCTGAGCGGGGGACCCTCGAACAGCCTTCTAGCGGCGCAGGGTCGTCGCCCGCTCGACGCGGGACAGTTTCTCGGGATTGCGTACGGCGTAGAGCCCGGTGATGAGGCCGTCGTCGACGCGCACCGCCATGACGGTGTCGAGCTCGCCGTCGAGCCGGAGAATCAGCGCCGGACAGCCGTTGACCTGTGCCGGCCGCAGTGACGCCGAGGCGCCGAACCTGCCCAGCCGGGCGACCAGTTGGGCCACCGGGCCGGCCCCTACGACGGGGGCCCGCACGGCCTGCACGACTCCGCCGCCGTCACCCAGGAGAACGACGTCCGGCGCGAGGATGTCGAGCAGGCCCCGCAGATCGCCCGTCTCGACGGCCCGTTGGAACGCCTGGAGCGCCTCCCTGGTCTCGGCCGGGGAGACGACCTCGCGCGGTCGGCGCGCCGCGACGTGTGCCCGTGCGCGGTGCGCGATCTGGCGGACCGCTGCCGGGCTCTTGTCGACGGCTTCCGCGATCTCGTCGTACTCCACCTCGAAGACCTCGCGCAGCACGAACACCGCCCGCTCGGTCGGCGTGAGCGTCTCCAGCACCAGCAGCATGGCCATCGAGACGCTGTCGGCCAGCTCGATGTCCTCGGCCACGTCGGGCGTGGTGAGCAGCGGCTCGGGCAGCCAGGGGCCGACGTAGGACTCCTTGCGCCGACGGAGCGTGCGCAACCGGGTCAGCGCCTGGCGGGTGGTGATCCGGACCAGGTAGGCGCGCTGATCCCGCACGGTCTCGACGCCGACGCCCGCCCATCGCATCCAGGTCTCCTGCAGGACGTCCTCCGCGTCGGCGGCCGAGCCGAGCATCTCGTAGGCGATGGTGAACAGCAGGTTGCGGTGGGCGACGAATCCCTCGGTGGCGGAGTCCATGCGGCCGCCTCGGGTCTGCGGCTCCGTGGTGTCCGTGGTGTCCGTGGTGCCCGTCGTGCCCGTTGTGCGCGCGCTGCGTTCGCCCATGGCTGGCTCCTGCCTGTTCGGTGTCGACCCGGCCCACACAAGACGCCGGTCCCCACCGCTGTGTGACATCCGTGACCGGTGGCGCACGTCACACGACCCGGTTGTCACAGGGATCGGGGCGGCGGCATCTGAATGCCCGTCACGACGCCGCGCGAACGATCCGCGTCGGCACCCGACTCCACGAGTGAGGTCACGCGATGGAACCCCGTTTCAACCTGTTCGACAGCCCGACCGCCGCGAAGATCGCCAAGCGGTTCTTCAGCGTCTCGTCGGTCCTGGAGCAGTCGACGCTGCCGAAGACCCTGCAGGAGCTGGTGGAACTGCGGGTCGGCCAGCTCAACGGCTGCGGTTTCTGTGTCGACGTCCACACCAAGGAGGCGGCGGCCGCCGGTGAGACCGCGCTGCGGCTCAACCTGGTCGCCGCCTGGCGCCACACCACCGTGTTCACCGAGGCCGAGCGGGCCGCGCTGGCCCTCGCCGAGGAGGGCACCCGGCTCGGCGACCACGGAGTGTCCGACGAGACCTGGGCGGAGGTGCGCAAGCACTACGACGACGACCAGGTCGGCACCCTGGTCTGCCTGGTCGCCCTGATCAACGCGGCCACCCGGATGAACGTGATCGTGCACAACCCCGGGGGTTCGTACGAGCCAGGCATGTTCTCCGGTCTGCAGAGCTGATCGTCTGCAGAGCTGATCGTCAGTCGAGGTGACCGTCTGCCGAGCTGATCGGCAGACGTGTCCTCAGGCCTGAGGGCAGCTCACCGTCGTCAGCAGTTCGGAGATACGGTCCGCCGACACGGGCCGCGAGTACAGCCAGCCCTGCCCGGTGTCACAGCCGATGCGCCGCAGCCGCGACGCCTGCGAGGACGTCTCCACGCACTCGGCGGTGACCGTGAGCCCGAGCCGGTGGGCGAGTTGGACGAGTGCCTCGACGATGACCTCGTCGGCGGGGTTCGGCTGGGCGTCGGCGCCTTCCCCGTTCTCGCCGTTCTCGTACTCCCGGTTCTCGTACTCGCCGCCCTCGTACTCGCCGTTCTCGTACTGGAAGCCGCGTACGAACGCCCCGTCCAGCTTCAGTACCGAGACCGGCAGCCGGCTCAGGTACGCCAGGTTGGAGTAACCGGTGCCGAAGTCGTCGATGGCGATGCGCACGCCCATGTCGCTCAGCGCCTGGAGGGCCTGGAGCGGGCGGCCGGCCGAGCCCATGACCGCCGACTCGGTGAGTTCGAGCTGGAGGAGGTGCGCGGGCAGGCCCGTCTCGGCGAGGATCTCCGCCACGTCCGCGACCAGGTCGGAGTCCCAGACCTGGCGCACGGCCACGTTCACGCTGATGAAGAGCGGCGCCCGGTCGGGGTGGTCGAGCTGCCAGCGCCGCGCCTGTCGGCACGCGGTCGCCAGGACCCACCGCCCGAGCTGCACGATGGAGCCGTTCTCCTCGGCCAGTGAGATGAACCGATTCGGCGGCAGCGTGCCGAACTGCGGGTGGTTCCAGCGCACCAGCGCCTCGACCCCGCGCACCTCGCCGCCCTCCATGTCCACCAACGGCTGGTACTCCAACGCGAACTCACCGCGCTCGACGGCCGGCCGGAGCGTGGAGGACAGCGCCTGACGGGTCATGCGGTGGGCGTTGCGCTCGGGATCGAAGAGCGTCCAGCGGGACTTGCCGTCCGCCTTCGCCCAGTACAGCGTCGTGTCGGCGGCCTGCATCAGCCCGGTCGCGGTCGTGCCCTCCGCACGCCGCTCCACCACGCCGATCGACGCGGAGACGGACAGCCGCCGGCCCGCGATGTCGAACGGCGCCTGCACGGCCCTCAGTACGGACTCCGCGAGCTCGGACAGCTGGTCGGTGCCGGTGGAGTCCTCGACCAGCACCGCGAACTCGTCGCCGCCGAGCCGGGCGACCAGGGGCTCGTTCGCCCGGGCGTACCCCGCCTCCCGCGCGCACCGCGTCAGCCGCTCGGCGACGGCCGTCAGGAGCCGGTCGCCGACCCGGTGGCCGAGCGTGTCGTTGATGGCCTTGAAGCCGTCCAGATCCAGATAGCAGAGCCCGATCCGGCCGGTCCCGCTCTCCTCGTACGCCTCCACCTCCAGTGCCGCCGTCAGCCGCTCGAAGAAGAGGGTCCGGTTGGGCAGCCGGGTCACGGGATCGTGCATCCTCAAGTGCCGCAGCCGCGCCTGGAGTTCACGCCGGGCACTGATGTCGGCGATGGACAGCAGGACGACGGGCTCCGCCTGGAGGCCGGAACTGGCCGGTTTGAACACGGGGTCGGCGGAGTCGGCCGGGTGATGCGCGGGTCGGCCCGGGTCCGCGACCCGGTGCGCGGAGTGGCCGAAGTCGCTCTGGCGATGGGCGAGTTCATCGGAGTCGGCCCCTACTGTCGCCGAGCCGCCCGCCGCCGGCTCACCCTGTACCGCGGCCTCTCTGGGCAGCGGGGACACCGTCACCTGCACCCAGAGGGAGTTCCCGTCGGGGTGCCTGACGCGGCGTGTGCAGCACAGCCGGGCCTGGCGCCCGCGCAGCATCTCGCGGTACGCGTGCGCGGTGCGGGCGTCCGAGGTCAGGTCCACCAGATCGGCGGCGACCCGCCCGGCCAGCCCGTCCGCCGCGACCCCCAGCAGCGAGCCCATCGTGTCGTTGGCGACGACCACCAGCCCCTTGCGGTCCACCACCGCCATGGCGAGCGGCGCCGCGGCGAAGGCGGCGCGGAACGCATGAGGCGTACGTGACGCCAGAGAGTTCGTGAGGGATGTGAGGGTACGACGTGCTGTATCAACGTCACGCTCTGTGACGATCGGCTGGACCAGATCCACCGCGGGCGCCTGCCCTTCGGACGTTCCGCTCACCGTTCGCTCCCGCAGTGCGCTCGTCGTTTCGTACGGATCTCATGTTTCGTGTCGGAGCGGCGGACCGGGGCGGACGGCCGCTCAAGCCGTGTCGGTGCAGGAAAGTGTGCCGATCATAGAGGCTGGCCTCAGGCCCATGCAGCCACTCTCCAGTGTCGCGGAACACCCCGCGGTTGTGACAGATCGTTTCTGCCCCTCCCTGGACGGCTTCGTTCCGGGGTTGACCGGTTGTGACGTTCCGTGAGCTTCCGGGGTGTCGGATCCTGGGCGCCCTCACCCGTCCGGCCGCGACAGACAGAGCAAAGTACTACGAATTATCACAATCTGGGTGCGATGTCCCCGAAGCTCGCATCCGGAGGTCGATGTGCCGCGCCCGCACCCCAGGAAGGGACTCGCCCACGGGCCCCTCGGGGCGCGCGCACGCGCCGGAACCCGCCGTCCCTCCGGAGCACCCGGCCCGCGAGCGCTCATCCGCGGCCCGGTGCCGAGCCTGCGCCGTACCGCGGCCGTGTTCACCTCGTTGACCGCCCTCGCGGCGACCTCCCTGATCGCCGTGCCCTCGGTCGCCGTGCCCCTGTCGGAGGCGTGCGCGCTGAGGCGGACGAGCGCCCACCACTCGGAGGGCGTCGACACCTGGAACGCCTCGTACCCGCGTCCCACCCGCCCCCTCGACGCGCTGCTGGTCTTCCTGTCGTTCCCGGACGCCACCCCGCGGATCACGCCCGCCGAACTGACCGCCGACCACTTCCCGACCACCAGCAGCTTCTTCGAACGCGCCTCGTACGGCAGGTTCACCCTGCGCCCGCACCCGCGCAGCGACTGGATCGAGATGCCGCGGCGTTCCACGGACTACGCGATAGAGCGGGACTGGGACGCCGAGCACCGTGCCGCCTACCTGCGCGACGCCATGAGCGTGGCCGACGGCCGGGTCGACTTCTCGGACTACGACATCGTGTACTTCGTGGCCGACCCGGACGCGCCGGGCGTGGACTCGGACGCGACGAAGGTCGTCAATCTCGACACCCCGCTGAAGGCGGACGGCACGTCGATCCGTCGCGTCGTCACCGTCTTCGAGAACCATCCCCCGGACCGCCTGGTCCTCGCCCACGAGACCGGCCACGTCTTCGACCTGCCCGACCTCTACCACCGCCCCACCGACGGCAAGGGCGACTGGGACACCTACGTCGGCGACTGGGACCTCATGGGCAGCCAGTTCGGCCTCGCCCCCGACCTCTTCGCCTGGCACAAGTGGAAGCTCGGCTGGCTGGAACCGCACCAGGTGGCGTGCGTACGGGGTTCGGGGACGACCCGCCTGACGCTGGAGCCGCTCTCGGCGGGGCCGGTGCGGGACCGGACGGTGACGGCCGGCACCCAGGCCGTCCCGGCGGATGGGGCGGATGGGGCGGATGGGCAGGCCCTGGCGGCGCGGGAGCTCTGGGCCGGGGACGAGGTCTTCGAGGCCGAGGCCCCGGTGCCCTTCGGGAGCGGGCGCGGTACGAAGCTGGCGGTCGTCCGGACCGGATGGGAGAGCGCGCTCGCCTTCGAGGCGCGCGGCCCGGTGGGCAACGACGACTCCGTCTGCCGCCAGGGCATCCTCATCTACCGCATCCGCAGCGCCGCCGAGTCCGGCGGCGGCCCCATGGAGGTCGTCGACGCCCACCCCCACACCGAGTCCTGCGGGGACGAGTCGGTCTACCCGCCGCTCGCGGACGCACCGGTCGGAGTGGGGGAGAGCTTCACGGTGCCGGGCGGCAACGTACGGGTCGAGGTGGAGGACCGCACTCCTTCGGGCGCCTGGACGGTCAGGATCACGGTCTTGGGATGAGCCCCGGGGTGCCGGTGGCGAGGAGGCTCGCCTGGCGCCTCGTCCGTCACCGCAGCTCCGGATCGGCGCGAGGATCGGACCAGTGGGTTTTCGCCCCGTCGCCCCTACCCGTCCCATCACTGGGGGCTGCGCCCCCCGGACCCCCGCTGTCGGCCTGAAGGGCCTCGTCCTCAAACGCCGGACGGGCTGAAGATCCAAGCCCCGGCCGGGAAGATTCAGCGCCGCCCCGCACCATCCCAGCCCCTCCGGCGTTTGAGGAGCGGGGTCCGGGCGGAGCCCCGGGATGCGAACCCCCGGCTCACCTCTCACCCCACAGTCACCCCGCCCCCGACAGAGGGGGGTGTGGGTGGCGAAGCCCCCACAACGCGCGGCGAAGCCGCGCAAAAACAACGATGGCGAGACGGTTCGCGCTTTCCGCGAACACGCCTCGCCATCGCCATCGTGCGCCGCCAGGGACTCGAACCCCGGACCCGCTGATTAAGAGTCAGCTGCTCTAACCAACTGAGCTAGCGGCGCCTGCTGACGTCGTAGACCTTAGCACCCTGATCGGCGGGAGGAAAAATCGATATCCGAACGGCCGCGGAGACCCCTGAGCGGGCCGCGCGGACGGCCGCCCACAGCAGGACATCGGGCCCGGGAAGCCAGGGTGTGCGGGTGCTGGGCGCGACGAGCCAGCGGCTCGCGAGCCGGTCGGAGGCGGCGCTGCTCTCGGGCGCGGGCCGCAGCGCCGGGACGGTCACCGCGTCACCGGTGCCGTGGCACAGCAGCGGCGGCACGGCCCCCGTCCTGCCGGGTGAGCCCCACTCCTCCCACGCCATGAGCGAGGGCAGCCGCTGGGCGGTGCCGGGCGAGGTGAACAGGAGGGTGCGACCCCGGTACACGGCCACGGGTCCCGAGCCCGGGCCCTCGTCCCACATCCGGTCCAGCATCCGCCGCCCGAAGAGCGTGGGCACGCTGACGACGTCGAAGACCGTGCCGCAGGGGAGCACGACCGGCGCGGTGGGCCGTTCCTCCCACAGCGTGAGCGTGCTGCGCGGATACGTTCCTGCCGAGGCAAGCCAGGCCGCCCCCTCCGAGGTGACGTCCGAGACGGTCGAGACGGTGCCGTCCGGAGCCTCGACGTCGTCCTGGGGCCGCGCGCTCACCGAACGATTCTGCGGATGAGTGTGCTTGCTCATGCCGTACAGATCTACCGGCGGTGAGCATCCGATTCCGGTGGGTTGCCGGAAAACGGGACAGGCGATACGCGAGTGGGGTATCTTCCCGCCCGGCATATGCCAGCGTCGTAGCCGTACGTCATGGCCTACTCGCAGCGCTCAGCGCACTCACCGCGCTCACAGCACTCACAACGCCTCGGGGCCCTGCCCGTCCCGCCCCCGCATCAGGTCCCGGCCGAACTCGACCATCTTCTTCGCGTAGTCCTCGGTCCACTCGGCCCGCTCGGCGATGTCCGCCGCGGTCAGCCGGTCGAAGCGGCGCGGATCGGCGAGCTGGGCCGCGGCGATCGCCTGGAACTCCACCGCCCGGTCCGCCGCCGCGCGGAACGCGTGCGTCAGCTCCGTCGCACGGGCCAGCAGCGCCCGCGGGTCGTCCATCGACTCCAGGTCGAAGAAGTGCTCCGGGTCGGAGGCCGCCTCCGCGGGCTCGAAGAGCAGGGGCGCGGGGCGTAGCCGCGGTTCGTTCCGACGCGGCGTGGGCTCCGCCATGTCTTCTCCTCCTCGTACGCGTCCGGTGGCCCGCCATCGGTAACGGGCCACCGTCCATTGTCTCCCGCCCGCGCAAGGGGGCGTCGAACCCGTGGCCCGGCGGCTCGGTTCGGCCCGGGCCACGGATCTCAGGGCCGCCAGGACACGCGGTGCTCCGCGAGGTGCGACAACACCGCGTGGTTCGCTTCCCACCCGTCCGGGAACTTCACCGTGACCCCGAGCTGGACCGGCTCCGTCGACGGGTGGTCGTCCAGGAGCTCCGGGACCCCCTCCCGGCAGACCACGATGCACGCGTGCCGGTGCCGGGAGGCCAGCACGCACAGGCGCCCCGTCTCCAGGTGGAACGCGGTCGCGTCCGGGCGGCCGGACAGCGGGTGCAGGACCACCGTCACGTCGTACTCGCGGCCCTGCAGTCGGTTCGCCGTGTCGACGACCACGTCGGTGACCCCGAGGGCGGTCAGCGCGGACCGGACCGACGCGGCCTGGTCCCGGTGCGCGGTGCCGACGGCGATCCGGTCGGAGGTCAGCGGCACGGACTCGTCCGATCGCTCGGAGGTCGCCGCGCCACCCCGGTCCAGCAGCCGCCGGACGACCCGCGCGACCGCCCGCACCGCCTCCGGGTCGGTGCGGGGCGTGTGGCGCGCGGGGAGCTCCAGCAGGCCCCAGCCCGACTCCGCCGCCTCGTCGATGACCCGGTCCGGACCCGAGCCGTCCGACGCGACGGCGAAGGTGAGCCCCCGGTCGCCGTGGTCCGTGCCGCTGCGGAAGGGCGTGAACGGGTAGAAGGCGGCGGAGACGAGGGGCGCGGCCGACGCCGGCAGCCGCCACGACACCGGCAGACGGTGCTGCGGGAGCTCCGGGTTGTGGGCCAGCAGGGTCGTGACCGCCGAGGCCGACGGGTCGTACGACAGCCCCGCCCACTGCTCGCTGCCCACGATCGCGAACGGGTCCAGTTGCCCCGGGTCGCCCACGAACAGCGCCCGCTCGAACAGCCCCGCGACGGCCAGCAGCGCGTCGGACCGCATCTGGTAGGCCTCGTCGACGATCGCGTGCCCCCACGGCTCGACGCCCTTGACGTGGGCCCACTTGGCGGCCGTCGAGATCACGACGTCGAGGCCCGCGAGGTCGGCCGCCTTGGCCGACTTGCGGACGTTCGGCAGGTCGTCGAGCGCCTTGTCGTACGGGTCGGTGTCGCTGCTGTGCAGCCGGCCGACCGGCAGCTCGGCGTCCTTCTCCGCCAGCCGCAGCACCAGGTCGTCGACCTGGGCGTTCGTCTGCGCGATGATCGTCAGCGGGCGTCCGGCGGAGGCGAGTTCGAGCGCGGCGCGCACGACCAGGGTCGACTTCCCGGCGCCGGGCGGCGAGTCGACGACGACTCCGCGGTGCGTGCCGTGCAGGGTGTCGCGCAGGATCGCGTCGGTGGCCCGGCCCGCCGCGGCGCCGGGGTCGAACACCGAGCCGACGGTCGAGGTCTCGGTCTCCGTCTCCGTCTCGGTCACAACAGGTCCTCTTCGGTCGGCGCATCCGGCTGCTCGGGCAGCGGCACGGCGTCGGGCTCGCCCGGCGGGCCGCCGTGGGTCCACGGGGTCTCCTCCGGGTCGGGCAGCTTGGCGCCGCCCCGCTGGTCGTGCTCGAAGAGCGTGAAGCAGACGCGGTCGCCCTTCTCCGGCACCGAGCCCTCCTCCGGCTCCTTGCCGCGGCCCATCTTGTCGACGATCCGCAGGACGAGCAGGTCGCCGCCCTCCGGCCCGTCGTACCCGACGAACTCGGCGGCCTGCGGCTTGCCGCCGAGCGAGCGGTACACCTTCGTGCGCTCCCCGAGGTGCGGCCGGTCGTCCGTGCGGACCGTGACGAGGGGGCGGGGGCTGGGCCGCTTGCCCTCGCTGTACGCCATCACCACGTCCGTGACCTCGCCCGCGAAGGCCTCCCCGGCGAGACGGCGGCCGGCCATGACGAGCGGGTCGTCGAGGGCTTCCTGGGCGTCGAGACGGGCCTGCTCGCGCTCACGCGTGGCCAGCTTGTTCGCCGCCGTGACCGCGTCGTCGCGGCGCGGCTGCGGGGGCTCGCCGGCGACGACCCGGTCCCGGTGGCCGGTGAACGACCAGCGGTCGCGGGTCCACCGGTCGGCGGCATGGGCGCCCTCGGGCAGCGTCCGCAGCAGGTCCAGGCCGTGCCACACCGCGTCCCAGGTGGGACGGGTGCGGCTCTCGACCAATGCACGGATCTCCTGCTCGGCCGCGGTGAGGTCGCCGAGCCGGTCGTCCGCCTCCAGTCCGTCCTCGGCGGCGGCGAGCGCGGCCCGCGCGCGGTCGTAAGCCTCGATGGCCGGGGCCAGCAGCTTGTTGTCGAACGCCGGGTCGGTGGCGGGACCGGCCGGCGGGCACAGCAACTGGCCGTCGGCGTCCCGCGCGAGCTCGGCCCGCCGCGCCGCCTCGTCGCCCGCCGCGCCGTCCGGCGGGTCGATCCAGGCGAGCAGCGCCCCGAGGTGCTGGTCCTCCAGGCTCGACTGCCCGGTGGCCCAGTGCCGGGTCAGCAGGTCGGTGACGGCGAGGAGCAGCGAGGAGCCGGGTACGCGCGCCCGCTCGCCGAAGTGCGTGAACCAGCGCCCGAGCAGCGGCACCCGGGGCGGTGCCGGATGCGGAGCCTCCGGCTCCTGCTCGGCGGTGCGCCGGAACCGCATGGAGCGGCCGAGCAGCCGTACGAAGTCGATGCCGGGGCGGCTCGGCACGATCAGCTGCGGGGCGTCCGCGCACAGGTCGACCTCGACCTTGACGCGCTTGCCGGTCTCCGGGTCGGTCTCGCTGCGCTCGGCCGCCTCCACGACGTCGGCGTAGGAGTCCACGTACGGCAGGACGATGTCCGCGAGCTCGGCGAGGAACGCGAACCGCAGGTCCCGGTCCCGGGGCTGCGGCACCACGAGCAGCCGGGGCGCGTCCCGGTCCGTGCCGACGAGCGCGCCGAGCGGGGCGCCGGCCTCACCGGCGGTGATGAGCGGCACGAAGACGAGCGGCCGCTCGGACAGGTGCCGGTGCCGGACGGTGGCGGCGGGCTGGGCGCGGCCGCTGCGGACGGCTTCCAGTCGGGACAGGGTCGCCATCAGGGACATGGGGTGCCCTCCTGGCGGGTGCCCTCCTGGCGCGCGAGGGCGGCGCCCAGCGCCTCCGCCCGCAGCTCCGCGGCCCTGCGCAGGGCCGCCACCGCGGGGTCCTCGGGGTCGCCCGCCGTGCCGTGGGCCGCCGCCAGGACGTCGTCCACCGACGTCAGGCCGCCCAGCTCGGCCCGGAGCGACCGGCCCAGCGACGTCACCGCGCCCTCCTCGCGCGAGCGGGTCCGGCAGTGGAAGGCCAGCTCGCAGGCGGCGAGGCACTCGGGGGCGTACGCCGCGGGGAGCGACTCCACGGCCTCTGTCAGCTGCTCCCGGGGCAGGTCAGGGGCGAAGCAGGCACCTTCGGGAAGAGTGTCCGCGATCTCCTCGATGCGGGTGAGGCGGGCCAACTGCCTGCGCGTGACGGCGCGTTGCTTGCGGACGTCCACCGCGGCGGCCGTCGCCAGGTTGGTGAAGTCCTTGGGGCACACCAGCAGCACCCGGTGGCGCACTTCAGGCGCGGGATCGAGACGACTCGCCACCTCCTCCAGCGCCAGCACGTACACCGCCGACTGCCGGGCCGCGGCGCCCACCTTCGCCGGGTCGGCGGAACCGTCCAGCATCGGGAAGGACTTGATCTCGACGACCGTCCACGTCCCGTCCGGGTGCACCACCACGGCGTCCGGCTCCAGGAACGCGGGGGAGCCGGCCACGTCGAGCGCGATCATGGGGTGGTCGAGGAGCGCCCAGCCACCGGATCCGGAGGCCTCGCGCAGCGCCAGTGCCGTACGGGCGGCGCGCCCCTCGGGGCCGATCGCGGTGAGGTCGGGAACGGCCGCGCCGTCCGGCGGCTCGGCGGACGGGTCCAGCCTCTCGTGCACCAGCCGCAGCAGCTCCGCGCCGCCGTCCGCCTTGACCCGCGCCTCGAACGCGTTGCCCCGCATGAAGGCGAACTGCGACATACCGAAGGCGGAGGGGGAGCCGAGCGCGCTCGCCAGCGCCGTCTTGTTCACACCCGCCCCGTCGAGGAGCGCGCGTCGTCTGCAGCCCGGGTTGGCGGCGAGGGCCGCGAGGGCACGGGCGTCCAGCGCCTTGGGCGGGACCTCGGGTCCGCGCAGCTCAGCGAGCCGGTGCCGGAGCGCCGTCCCCCGCGTCCGTGGGGGCGGCACCCGGCTCGGCTCCTGCGGTGCGCTGCCGTGGAATTCGCTCACCCGTGGAAGTCTGGCATCCGCCACTGACAATCGGGGCACGTGTGCCGCGAGACGCGTCCGTGACGGGAGTGGACCGAGCGGCGAGCCGCCTCGCGAGGGCTTCGCCGTACGTCCCCTCGAACCGCTCCCGGAGCCCTGCCCACAGCCGGTCCGAGACCCGCAACACCAGCGGCGTCAGCAGCAGGCCGACTCCCATCACGGCGGCGCCCGCCACCGCGTCGAGGAAGTAGTGGTTGGCGGTGCCCATCACGACGATCGTGGTGATCAGCGGGTAGGCGACGGCCGCGACCCTGGTCGCGCGCGTGCCGCCGTAGCGCCAGAGCAGCACGCCGCACCACAGGGCCCAGCCGACGTGCAGGCTCGGCATCGCCGCGTACTGGTTCGTCATGCCGCCCAGTCCGCGCGGCGCGCTCGCCTCGCCGCCCCACCAGCCGTACGAGCTGTAGTACGCCATCGTGTCCACGAAACCGTGCTCGGGCGACAGGAGGCGCGGCGGGCAGGTCGGCAGGAGGGTGAAGCCGACCAGGCCTATGAGGGTGGACGTCATCAGCCAGGTGCGGGCGCGGCGGTAGAGGTGGCTGCGGGACCTGAAGAGCCATATGAGGATCGCGGGTGTGACCAGGTAGTGCAGGGACGCGTACCAGAAGTCGGCGGGTACGCCGAGCCAGGGTTCGCGGGTGAAGAGACGGTTCAGCGGGTGCTCGGCGTTGAGCCACAGGGCCTTCTCGACGCGCAGGATGGCCAGGCCGTGGTCGACGGCGGTGGAGACGTCGCCTCGGGCGAGGAGCCGGCCCGCCGAGTACAGCGCGTACACGAGCACGAGCAGCGGCAGTTCGGTCCACCAGCGGAGCCGGACCTGCGCTGCCCCCTCGGTACGCGATATATCGGACTGCGGCATCCGATCGCCCTCCCCCATCTGCAATGTGTGGCCCCTGGCCACTGCTTCTGGTGGCCCGCCCGATTTTACGGTGTATACGAGTGCCCCCTACGGGCACCTCATGCATCCTCGGCGACCACTGAGGCGCCTCGGTTGTCGAAGACGCAGAGATCGCCCGAGGGGTTGCCCGGTGCAAGCGTGCGCGATGATGGAACGATTCGCCTCTGATTTCTCCCAGCGGGTCCGGGAACGACACGGCCGTACGTCCCCGGGGCCGCTCGGCTCCTGGAAAGGCCACCTCCTCATGGCACCGCGCATCCTGCTGGCCCGGCACGGCCAGACCGAATGGTCACTGGCCGGGCGGCACACCGGCAGGACGGACGTGCCCCTGCTCGACGAGGGCCGGCGCGGCGCCAAACTACTGGGCGAGCGCCTGAACCGTCAGCCCCTGGACGGCCTCCCCGACGCCGAGGTCCGCACGAGCCCCCTCTCCCGCGCGCGGGAGACCTGCGAACTCGCCGGCTTCGGCGACCGGGCCACCGCCTGGGACACGCTCATGGAATGCGACTACGGCGCGTACGAGGGCCTGACCCCGGCCGAGATCCAGGTCATGCGCCCCGGCTGGCTCCTGTGGCGCGACGGCGTCCCCGACGGCGAGACCCTGGAACGCATCTCCGCGCGCGCGGACGAGGTGGTCACCTGGGCCCGCTCCGCCGAGCGCGGCGGCCGTGACGTCCTCCTCTTCGCGCACGGCCACATCCTGCGCTCCATAGCCGCCCGCTGGCTGGGCCAGGACATCGGCTTCGCGGCCCGTATCCGCCTGAACCCGACCTCGCTGTCGGTGCTGGGCTGGGCCTACGGGGAACCGGCGATCGAGTCGTGGAACGACACGGGACACCTGCCCGCGTAGTTCTGGAACCCTTGGACGTAGCCCTGGAACCCTTGGACGGGGAGCGGCTCCCTCAGATCGTGCGCGGCAGCGCCGCGTGCCGCTCCAGGAACTCCGACACTCCGGACGCGCGCCGGTGCGGCAGCAGCACCCTGGCCGTGCCCGCCAGCATCGTCTGGATGCGGGAGGACTGGACCTCGTCGAGGAGGTCGAGGACCTCCATCCCTGCCGCGGCCGCCTCGTCGGGACGCCCCCCGCGCGCGAGGTCGTCGGCGAGCTCGGCCGTGTAGAGGGCGATGTTGCGCGTGAAGTGCGGGTCCTGGAGGCGGGCGGCGCGCCGCGCGTGCCGGGCCGCGCGCGGCCAGTCACCCAGCGTGGACCAGCACTGCGCCTCCAGGCCCTCCAGTTCGGCCTCTCCGTAGAAGGTCATCCAATCGGGGTCGGCGTCCGACGGGCCCCGCCCGTACAAGGCATGCGCACGGGCCAGCGCCTGCTCGCACCCGGTGCGGTCGGCAAGACCGGCCCAGCCCCCCGCCTCCCTGAGCGCGAGCAGCGACATCAGCCGTGGCGAGCCCAGCGGCCGGGCCACCCGCTGCGCGGCCTGCGCCGCGCGCACCGCCTCACGCGGACGGCCCGCGTCGCGCGCGAGGAACGCCGTGTTGCAGAACGCGTGCGCCTCCAGGCCCGGGTCCTCCGACATCCGGGCGGTCGCGAGGGCCTCCGCGTAGTGCGAGCGCGCGTCGTCGAAGCGGCCCGAGTCGTGCGCGAGCCACCCCACGGAGATGGCGAGTTCCCCGGCCCCCGCGTACAGCCGGTCCGTCGTGGCCTGCCGGGCCGCCCCCGCGTCGAGCAGCGCGTACGCCGTCCTCAGCGGTGCCGCCGCCCTCCGGTACAGCCCGTCCGCCCCGTGCCGGTCGTCGAGCAGCCGGATCCTGCGTACGGCGTCCTCGAGCGCCCCCGCCTCGGACGTCCCGACCCGGTGCGCGGGCCGCCCCGCCGCGGCGGCTGCTCCGCCGAGCGTCAGGGGACCCAGTGAGACGGTCGCCACAGTGGCGGTACCGCCGGTCATGAATGCGCGACGCCGCACGTCGCTCTCCTCGTGGTTCTGGTCTGTTTCTTGCGTGTCATACGGGTCACACGCCCTCTCCGTCTCATGCGGGGCGCACGACAGGTTCTCGGGGCGCACGGGGGAGTCCTCCTCGGCGCCGCGCGCCCCCCGGCCGCGTACCGCGGAACGGGGAGCGAACCCCAGGTCGGCCAGTGTCCGGCCGGGAAACATATGCAGGAACACCCGCTCGTACGCGTAGTTGGGACAGCGGATCTCCCCCGACTCGACCCGCCCGACGTACCGCGCGTCACAGCTCACTCGCTCGCCGATCTCACGCGCGGCCCGCCGCACCGCGGCCGCGAACTCGCCCGGTGAACGCTGCCCGCGCAGCTTCCGGAAGGCGAGGTTCGGCCGCGGTGGCCGCGGGGGCTGGGACGAGGTCACCGATGACGACGCCATGGGCGGGCCCTCTCTTGCGAACCGTCGGACCGTGCCGGATTCGCGGGAGTTGTCCGTGTGGTTCACGGTTGGTTCCCTGCGCCCGGCGGGGCACGAACGTACTAGCACGGCGGGTGTCGCCACGCGAGGTTTGGCTACAAACCGGATATCTCATACCGGATCCGCCATGAACTGCCATCCTTTGCGGCGCACTTCCGCCGTAGCCCTTGACGATCCGGCGCGTTGGACAACACGGACCGGGAACCGCTCGAACTCCCGAGTCCCCGCGCGCTGGAGGAGGGGCTTAAGTGGTGGAGGCCGGGATGTCGCGCATCGAACCCTGCGACCTCGTGACCGTCCCTGCCCGGCAGGGGCTGGAAGCGGTCGACATCCTCCGCCGCGGCGCCGTCGACGCCAGCGGCCCCGTCCCGCCGGCGGTGGGTCCGGTGCTCCACGACGACGGCTGCGACACCCTCGGCTTCCTCGTCCCGCCCGGCACCGCCGACGCCTGGGACGTGCCCGGCAGCACCTGCACCCAGTCCGACGGCCAGGGCGCGGTCCTCGCCCCCGAGGAGGGCTCCGACTGGCTGCTGCCGCCCGACGAGGCCGACCTCGCGACCGACCCGGCGGTCCTGCGCGCGGCCCTCGGCGAGGCGGCCCGGCTGATCGAGGCGGCGGACAACTGCCGATAGCGCCCGGGCGCCGAGCCACCCTCTGCCCCCCCCGGCACTGAGCCGCCCCTTCCGAAGACCCCGATAATGGCGGGGTGGGCAGGTCACGGAAAGCACGGCGCGAGCAGGCGGCCATCGAGGCCGTCGTCGAGACGGTGGACGGCGGGCTCGCAGAGCTGATACCCGACCGGGACCGGGCGCGCGCCTGGACCCTGCTGATCGACGGCGCCCCGCAGTCGCACGTCGACCTCGACGACCCGGCGTACCTTTCCTTCGAGTACCAGCGCCGCCTCGGCCACGTCATCGACCTCGCCGTCCCGCCCGGCCGGCCCGTGCACGCCGTGCACCTGGGTGGCGGCGCCCTGACCCTCGCCCGGTACGTCGCCGCCACACGCCCGCGCTCCACCCAGCAGGTCGTCGAACGTGACGCGGCGCTCGTCCAACTCGTCCGCCGTGAACTGCCACTGGACCCGGGCGCCCGGATCCGGGTGCGGTCCGTCGACGCCCGCGACGGGCTCGCCAAGGTGCCCGACGGGTGGGCGGACCTGGTCATCACCGACGTGTTCAGCGGAGCACGGACTCCGGCGCACCTGACGTCCACGGAGTTCCTCGCCGACGTCCGCAGGGCCCTCAAACCCGGCGGCTGGTACGCCGCCAACCTCGCCGACGGCCCGCCGCTCGCCCACCTGCGCGGCCAGATCGCCACCGCCGCGGCCGTCTTCCCCGAGCTGGCACTGGTCGCCGACGCGGCCGTACTGCGGGGAAAGCGGTTCGGCAACGCCGTCCTCGTCGGCTCCGACCGGCCGCTCCCCGTCGCCGAACTCACCCGGCTCGCCGCCTCCGACCCACACCCGGCGCGCGTCGAACACGGCAGGACCCTCACCGACTTCACGGGCGGGGCGGCTCCGGTGACGGACGCGGCGGCGGTGGCGTCACCGGCACCGCCGCCCTCGGTGTTCCGATAACGGCCGTCCGACGAACAGGAGTTCCCGCGTCGTCAGTAGTTCTCGCGCCGTCAGTAGTTCTCGACGTCCACCCGCGGCGCGCTGTCGTGCCAGGTGCAGAACACCGACACCCGGTCCGCGCCCGAGGCGAACTGCACCCGGATCCACGTCTCCGTCTTCCAGACCTGCATCGACCAGTCGGAGTCGGGCGTGGCGGAGACGAGCGTCGCGTACGTGCTGTTGAGCGAGAAGACGACGCGACCGCCCTTCGTGTCGTAACTCCTGACCTGGCCGGAGGCGGTCGGACTCGGCGACCGGCCGGGCTTCGTGGCGGGTGGCGAGGTCGGGGACGCGGTCGGTGACGGTGTGTTGGGGCGGTTCTTCCGCGGCTTCTCGTCGCCGCCGCTCGCCGACGGCTCGGGGCGCGTCGTGGCCGGGGCGAGCTGAGCGTCCTGGTCCGAGGCGTCGTCAGCCGTGATGGGCAGGGCGCGCGGCGGGTCGTACGCGGTGCCCGCCATCACCGTGTGCACACCCCACCACGACAGCGTGACCGCCGCGCCCGTGGCGAGCAGCCAGGCCAGTACGTGGACGAGTCCTCTGCGCATCGCGGCCATACTGCACCACGAGTCCCAGGAGTGTCCCGCTCGTCCCTCGGCCGACGGGTCCCGGCCGGGACCCGGCAAGTTATCCACAGGCCCCAACCGGCGCTTCCCGTTTGGCGTACGGTGCGGCGCATGGCAAGTGTGCTCGTGGTCGAGGACGACCAGTTCGTACGCTCGGCGCTGATCCGGCACCTGACCGACGCCTCGCACACCGTGCGCAGCGTCGGTACGGCACTGGAGGCGCTGCGCGAGGTCGCCCATGTCCGTTTCGACCTGGTGATCCTGGACCTCGGACTGCCCGATCTCGACGGGTCCGAGGCCCTGAAGATGCTGCGCGGAATCACCGACGTGCCGGTGATCGTCGCCACCGCGCGCGACGACGAGACGGAGATCGTCCGGCTGTTGAACGCGGGCGCGGACGACTACCTGACCAAGCCGTTCTCGGTCGAGCATCTGTCCGCGCGCATGGCGGCCGTCCTGCGCAGGGCCCGGTCGGGCGCCGGTGACGTGCCGCCGTCGACGGTGATCCGGGTCGGCGGCCTCGCCATCGACCCGTTGCGCCGCGAGGCCGAACTGGACGGCACGCGGCTGGACCTGACCCGGCGTGAGTTCGACCTTCTCGCGTTCCTCGCCGGGCGGCCCGGTGTGGTCGTGGCCCGCAAGGAGCTGCTCGCCGAGGTGTGGCAGCAGTCCTACGGGGACGACCAGACCATCGACGTCCATCTGTCGTGGCTGAGGAGGAAGTTGGGCGAGACGGCGGCCAAACCGCGCTATCTGCACACCCTGCGCGGGGTCGGCGTGAAGCTGGAGCCACCCGGGGCGGAGCGGTTGCCATGAGGTGGGCGCTGGTCAAGGTGTGCCTGGCGGTGACCGCGATGGTCGTGGTCGCCTTCGCCGTGCCCCTCGGCATGGTCATCAGGGAGCTGGCCCGCGACCGCGCGTTCTCGAACGCCGAGCGGGAGGCCGCCGCGGTCGCGCCCGCGCTGTCCATCACCACCGACCGGGACCAGTTGGAGCGCGTCGTCGCCTCCGCGGGCTCGGACGACGGGATGGCCGTGCACATACCGGCGGGCGGCGGCGAGCAGGCCGTCGACCTCGGCCGTCAGCGCGCCCTCGACGAGGACATCGTCACCGTCCGCAGATTGGGCCGCGCCTCCACCACGGAAGTGCCCGGCGGCTTCACGCTGCTGCAGCCCACCGCGATCGGCTCCGGCGCGATAGCGGTCGTCGAGGTCTACGTCCCGCAGGCCGAGGTCGGTCACGGCGTGGGCACGGCGTGGGCGGTGCTCGCCGGAGTGGGTCTCGCGCTGATCGTCGGCTCGGTCGCGGTGGCCGACCGGCTCGGCGTCCGCATGGTCGAGCCGGCGAGGCGCCTGGTCGAGAGCGCGCACGAACTGGGGGAGGGGAAGCTGGGGGCGCGGGTCCCCGAGGAAGGGCCGAAGGAACTGCGGCTGGCGGCGACGGCGTTCAACTCGATGGCCGACCAGGTGGTCCAACTGCTGGCGAACGAGCGGGAGCTGGCGGCCGATCTGTCCCACCGGCTGCGGACACCGCTGACCGTGCTGCGGCTGAACGCGGCCTCGCTGGGCGACGGTCCGGCGGCCGAGCAGACCAGGGCCGCGGTCGAGCAGTTGGAGCGCGAGGTCGACACGATCATCCGTACGGCACGGGAGGCCAAGCCACAGACGGCGGCGCCCGGTCCCGGTGCCGGGTGCGACGCGGCGGAGGTCGTCCGTGAGCGCATGGCGTTCTGGTCGGCGCTCGCGGAGGACGAGGGGCGCAAGGTGCGGGTCGCCGGCGTGGAGCGCCCCGTCCGCATACCCGTGGCCCGCGCCGACCTGGCCGCCGCGCTCGACGCCCTGCTCGGCAACGTCTTCCGGCACACAGCCGAGGGCACGGCCTTCGCGGTCGACGTGCACAACGGGGAGGACGCGGTGATCGTGCTGGTGTCCGACGCGGGCCCCGGGATACCGGACCCCGAGGCGGCGATGGCGCGCGGGCGCGGCTCCGGCAGCGACGGCTCGACCGGGCTCGGCCTGGACATCGTGCGGCGGCTCGCCGAGTCGACGGGCGGTGACGTGCGGATCGGCTCGTCGGTGCTGGGCGGGACCGAGGTGCGGATCTGGATCCAGCTGGACCCGGGCGCTCGGACACCGCTCGGCCGAGGGCACCGTGCCGCGATGCGACGTCGCGGAGCCACCAGATTGGTCTCGACCTTTAACCGCCCCCGATCCCATCCTTAAGCGCTCCCTAAGTCCCTCAATGACCGTCCGGATAAGGGGAATTGCCTGATTCGGGATCGCTAGCGTGCCTGCCGCACCCACCCCCCGAACATCGAAGGCAGGCAGGCGTGAGCACGCATCGGCGCAGGATCAGTGGCAGAAGCAAGGTGATCGGCGGCGTCGTCGCGGCGTCCGTGGTCGGTTCCGGAGCGATGCTCTTCTCCGGGACCGCGCAGGCCGCCGGGGTCGGCGCCGTGTACACCAGGACCAGTGACTGGTCGACGGGGTACACCGCGCAGTACGTGATCACGAACGACGGCAAGTCGACGAAGACCGGTTGGACGCTGGAGTTCGACCTGCCGGAGGGCAGCCGGCTCAGCTCCTTGTGGAACGGCGAGTCGAGCGTGCGCGGGCGGCACGTCACGGTGAAGGCGCCGTCGTGGGACAGGGACGGGCTGGTGGCCGGCGAGTCGGTGACGGTCGGGTTCGTGGTGAACGGCACGGCGGCGCCGACGGGCTGCCGTATCGACGGAGCGAGCTGTTCCGCGGGCGGCGGTGCGACGCCGGAGCCGGGCGGCCGCCCGTCGAGCCCCGCGACGGCCACGCCGCCCGCGACAGCGAAACCGACCGCGAGCGCCAAGCAGCCGACCGCGAGCGCAAAGCCGGCCGAGAGTGGCACGCCGTCCCCCTCGCACAGTCCGGGTTCCGGCGACCCCGGCGACGGCACCGCCGCGACCGCGGGCTTCGCGCCCTACGTCGACACCTCGCTCTACCCGGCCTTCGACCTCCTGGCGCACTCCGGGGAGACCGGGGTGAAGGAGTACACCCTGGCCTTCGTCACCGACGGCGGCGGCTGCACCCCGAAGTGGGGCGGAGTGACCGACCTGGGCACCGACGCGGTGGCGGCGCAGATCGGCGGGCTGCGGGCGAAGGGCGGCGACGTCCGTGTGTCGTTCGGCGGCGCGTCGGGCTCGGAGCTGGCGCTGGACTGCTCGTCGGCGGACGCCCTGGCGGCGGCGTACGGCAAGGTCGTGGACGCGTACAAGCTCACGAAGGTCGACTTCGACGTGGAGGGCGGCGCGCTGCCGAACGCGGCGGCGAACACGCGCCGCGCGCAGGCCATCGCCCGGTTGCAGGACCGGCACCCCGGCCTGGACGTGTCCTTCACGCTCCCCGTCATGCCCGAGGGCCTGACCCAGGACGGCGTGAACCTGCTGGCCGACGCGAAGGCGAACGGCGTGGACATCGACACCGTCAACATCATGGCGATGGACTACGGCCCCGCGTACAGCGGTGACATGGGCACGTACGCCGAACAGGCCGCCACCGCCACCCAGGCCCAGGTCAGGAGCGTGCTCGGGCGTTCGGAGAGCGCGGCCTGGAAGACGGTCGCCGTCACTCCCATGATCGGTGTCAACGACGTGGCCTCGGAGATCTTCAAGGTCGACGACGCCGCGCAGCTGGTCGCCTTCGCGAAGTCGAAGGGGCTCGGCGGGCTCTCCATGTGGTCCGCCACCCGCGACAAGCAGTGCCCGGGCGGTACCAGGCCCACCGCCGACGCCACGTGCAGCTCGGTCCTCCAGGACGACGGGGCCTTCTCGAAGGCGTTCGCGGCATACAAGTAGCCGGCGGCCTCAGGGGCCCTGAGGGGGCGGGGCCCTGGGGGGTGTTATTTCGGCCACTCCCAGGTGATCGGCAAGGCTTGGTTTCAGCCATGAAACTCCGGGCGGAATCCGAAGGAGAGGCCTCTGGGTGGGCCTGGGCGGGGTCGGGACAGGGGCGAGGAGTCCCCGGTCATGTCGGTTACGTTTCGACAAATGGCATCTTCGACTCTTGACGCATGAGCGGGCATGGGGCTGTTATTGCGCCACGATGTTCGGTCAAGTTGGTTTCTGGTCGTTTTCGATCAGTCTCAATGTCGCTCATCCCTGGCCGAACCCTGCCCTCAGGAGCCGTTCATGCACCACCTCTCCTCCTCCGGTCTCTCCCTCCCGGGCCCCAGCCGCCGCAGCCTGCTGCGCGGTATCGGCGGTGCCGCTGCCCTCGGAGCGGGCATACCCCTGCTGTCCGCGTGTGGCGGCAGCGGTTCGTCCGGTTCCGGCTCGAAGACCGTCTCCCTCGGCTCCAACGCGTCGGACGCGGTGCCGAAGAAGGCGTTCGCCGACGTCTACGCGGCCTTCCAGAAGCAGTCCGGCGTCACGGTCAAGGTGAACACCAAGGACCACAACACCTTCCAGGAGCAGATCAACTCCTACCTCCAGGGCACGCCGGACGACGTGTTCAACTGGTTCGCCGGTTACCGCATGCAGTTCTTCGCGAAGAAGGGCCTGGCCTCCCCGATCGACGACGTGTGGGAGAAGATCGGGGGCAACTTCCCCGAGGCCATGAAGAAGCTGAGCAAGGGCGAGGACGGCAAGTACTACTTCGTGCCGCTGACCACGTACCCCTGGGCGATCTTCTACCGCAAGAGCGTCTTCCAGAAGTACGGCTACTCCGTTCCCACCACCTGGGACGAGCTGGTCGCGCTGTGCAAGAAGATGAAGAAGGACGGCCTGGTCCCGATCGCCTTCGGCGACAAGGACGCCTGGCCGGCGATGGGCACCTTCGACCAGATCAACTTCCGTCTCAACGGCTACGACTTCCACGTCGAGCTGATGGCGGGCAAGGCCGCCTGGACGGACGCCAAGGTCAAGGCCGTCTTCGACCACTGGGCCGAGCTGCTGCCCTACCACCAGGACGGCTTCATGGGCCGCACCTGGCAGGACGCGGCTCAGACGCTGGTGTCGAAGAAGGCGGGCATGTACCTGCTGGGCTCGTTCGTGGCGCAGCAGTTCACCAACGCGGCCGACCTGGAGGATCTCGACTTCTTCGCCTTCCCGGAGATCAACTCCGCGTACGGCCAGGACACCGTCGAGGCGCCCACCGACGGCTTCATGGTCAGCAAGGCTCCGAAGAACCACGACGGGGTCGTCAAGCTGCTGGAGTACCTGGGCTCGCCGGCCGCCGAGGAGCTCTACCTCAAGGGCGACCCGAGCGTGGTGGCCGCCTCCAGCAAGGCCTCCACCTCCGCGTACTCGGCACTGCAGAAGAAGTCGTTCGAGATGATCGCGGGCGCCAAGACCCTCACCCAGTTCATGGACCGCGACTCCCGTCCGGACTTCACGTCCACGGTGATGCAGCCCGGTCTGCAGAAGTTCCTGCAGAACCCCAAGGGCGTCGACAGCCTGCTGTCCTCGATCGAGCGCCAGAAGAAGACGATCTTCGCCTCCGCATGACCACCGACACCACCTCGAAGAGCCCGGAGGCGGCCCCCGTGCCGCCTCCGGGCCCCACGCAT
>NZ_JBEYXP010000093.1:0-27155 GCF_040704615.1 Streptomyces sp. NPDC046862
GCCGGAGAACAGGATCACCGGCCGCTCGAACTCGCCCGCCACCTCACGGAAGATGTGCACCGCCTCGGACTCCAGCGAGTCCAGGTGCGACAGGGTGTACGCGCTGTCGGTCTCCGAGGAGACGGTCGCGGCCGTTGTCATGCCAGGCCCCTTTCGACGAGCAGCTTGTGGACCGTGGCGGCGGACTCCCGCACGGTCTGGTTCTGCGACTCGATGCGCAGGTCGGGAGTCTCGGGCTCCTCGTAGGGGTCGTCGACACCGGTGAGCCCGGAGATCTCGCCCGCGGCCTGCTTGGCGTACAGCCCCTTCACGTCGCGTACGGAGCAGACCTCGACCGGGGTGGCCACGTGGACCTCGATGTACGCGGCGCCGCTCGCCTGGTGGCGCTTGCGGACGGCCTCGCGGCTGTCGGCGTAGGGCGCGATGACCGGCACGAGCGCCTTCACACCGTTGCGGGCCAGCAGGTCGGCGAGGAAGCCGACGCGCTGCACGTTGGTGTGGCGGTCGGCGCGGCTGAATCCGAGGTCGGCGGTGAGGAACTGACGGATCTCGTCGCCGTCGAGCACCTCGACGAGGTGGCCGTCCTCGCGCAGCCGGCTCGCCAGCTCGTACGCGATGGTGGTCTTGCCGGCGCTCGGCAGACCCGTGAGCCAGACGGTGGCTCCGGTCGTCACGTGGTTCTCCCGGGGGTTCGGAGACGGTGTGGTGGTCGCGGGCGTCGTCATCAGTGCAGCCCGCACTCGGTCTTGGAGCGCCCCGCCCAGCGGCCGGCGCGCGCGTCCTCGCCCTCCACGACACGACGGGTGCAGGGGGCGCAGCCCACGGAGGGGTAGCCGTCCATCAGCAGCGGGTTGGTGAGCACGCCGTGCTCGGCGACGTACGCGTCCACGTCGTCCTGGGTCCAGCGCGCGATCGGCGAGACCTTGACCTTGCCGCGCTTCTCGTCCCAGCCGACGACCGGGGTGTTCGCCCGGGTCTCGGACTCGTCGCGGCGCAGGCCCGTCGCCCACGCGTCGTAGCGGGTCAGGCCCTCCTCCAGCGGCTTGACCTTGCGCAGGAAGCAGCACAGGTCGGGGTCGCGGTCGTGCAGCTTCGGCCCGTACTCGGCGTCCTGCTCGGCCACGGTCTGGCGCGGCGTGAGCGTGATGACGTTGACGTCCATCACGGCCTCGACCGCGTCACGGGTGCCGATGGTCTCCGGGAAGTGGTAGCCGGTGTCGAGGAAGACGACGTCCACGCCGGGCCGGGCACGGGAGGCGAGGTGCGCGACCACGGCGTCCTCCATGGAGGAGGTCACGCAGAAACGCTTCCCGAAGGTGTCCACGGCCCACTGGAGGATCTCCAGCGCGGAAGCGTCCTCCAGGTCACGGCCGGCCTGCTCGGCGAGGGCCTTCAGTTCGGCGCGCTTGGCCGCGTCCGGGTCGCCCGCGTCGTTCACGGATGCGTCGGATGTGCTGGATGTGCCGGATGTATCGGAATCCGCCTGAGCGGTATTCATATCTGATCCCCTCCACTGTCGGCTCGCTCAAGCCCCCGGGCGAGAAGCCCCAGGAACTTCAACTGGAAGGCTCGATTGCACGCCCCGCATTCCCACGCGCCGTGGCCCTCTTCGCTCGGGCGCAGGTCCTCGTCGCCGCAGTAGGGGCAGTAGAACGGGGCGGCACGCTCGCTCACGACAGTGCCTCCTCGTCGGCACGCGCGGCCCACGTGGCGAACCGCTCGCCGTCCTCGCGCTCCGCCTGGAACCGCTTGAGGACGCGCTCGACGTAGTCGGGCAGTTCGTCGGAGGTGACCTTCAGACCGCGCACCTTGCGGCCGAACCCGGCCTGAAGGCCGAGCGCGCCGCCCAGGTGCACCTGGTAGCCCTCGACCTGCTCGCCCTGGTCGTCGAGGACGAGCTGTCCCTTGAGACCGATGTCCGCGACCTGGATACGGGCGCAGGCGTTGGGGCAGCCGTTGATGTTGATGGTGATCGGCTCGTCGAAGTCCGGGATACGGCGCTCCAGCTCGTCGATCAGGGACGAACCGCGCTGCTTGGTCTCGACGATGGCGAGCTTGCAGTACTCGATGCCGGTGCAGGCCATGGTGCCGCGCCGGAACGGGGAGGGCTTGGCGGTCAGGTCCAGGGCCTCAAGCGCCTCGACCAGCGCCTCGACCTGCGCCTCCTCGACATCGAGGACGATCATCTTCTGCTCGACGGTCGTACGGACCCGGCCAGAGCCGTGGGCCTCCGCCACCTCGGCGATCTTCGTCAGCGTGGCACCGTCGACGCGGCCGACGCGCGGGGCGAACCCGACGTAGAAGCGGCCGTCCTGCTGCCGGTGCACGCCGACGTGGTCACGCCAGCGCTCCACGGGCTCGGCGGGCGCGGGACCGTCGGTCAGCTTCCGCTTGAGGTACTCGTCCTCCAGGACCTGGCGGAACTTCTCCGCACCCCAGTCGGCGACCAGGAACTTCAGGCGGGCGCGGGTGCGCAGTCGCCGGTAGCCGTAGTCGCGGAAGATACCGATCACGCCCGCCCAGACGTCCGGTACCTCCTCCAGCGGCACCCAGGCGCCGAGCCGGACGCCGATCTTCGGGTTGGTCGACAGGCCGCCGCCGACCCACAGGTCGAAGCCGGGACCGTGCTCGGGGTGCTCGACACCGACGAACGCCACGTCGTTGATCTCGTGCGCGACGTCGAGGAGCGGGGAACCGGAGATCGCCGTCTTGAACTTGCGGGGCAGGTTGGAGAACTCCTTGCTGCCGATGTACCGCTCGTGGATCTCGTCGATGGCGGAGGAGCCGTCGACGATCTCGTCCTCGGCGATGCCGGCGACCGGCGAGCCGATGATGACGCGCGGGGTGTCACCGCAGGCCTCGGTGGTGGACAGGCCGACGGCCTCCAGCCGGTCCCAGATCTCCGGTACGTCCTCGATGCGGATCCAGTGCAGCTGGATGTTCTGCCGGTCGGTGATGTCCGCGGTGCCGCGCGCGAACTCCTGCGAGATCTCGCCGATCACACGCAGCTGCTGCGTGGTCAGCCGCCCGCCGTCCACGCGGACGCGCAGCATGAAGTACTTGTCGTCCAGCTCCTCCGGCTCCAGGATGGCGGTCTTGCCGCCGTCGATGCCGGGCTTGCGCTGGGTGTACAGCCCCCACCAGCGCATACGACCGCGCAGGTCGTTGGGGTCGATGGAGTCGAAGCCCCGCTTCGAGTAGATCGTCTCAATACGTGTCCGCACATTGAGACCGTCGTCGTCCTTCTTGAACTGCTCGTTGCCGTTCAGCGGGGTGAAGTGACCTACGGCCCACTGACCCTCGCCACGGTGACGGCTCACCTTGCGGCGGGGCGTGGCAGGGCGTTGCGGGGTGGCGGCCATGGTTGGTACGTCCTTCGGGACAGGCGGGATTGCGGCTCTGACCTGCGCGTACGGGAGCATTACGGCGTGCGTGCCATACGTGCGCGGCGTTGCGCAGGATGAGGCAGAAGGGGGGATGCGGCGGTGCTGCGGCTGGTCAGCTCGCCGGACAGATGGCGCTGGACATGCGGCCGAGGTCGACGTGCCGCCGACTCACCAAGGCAATTCCAGTTCCAGACATGACGGAAGCGTGTCATGCCTCTTTAGACTCAGTCCACCATTATCCATATCGTGGACAAGGTTGTCTCGCATGCCGGGACGCTGTGATGTGCGTCATGACGAGCCTAGGCCCCAGGCCAAGGCCCCGGCGCCGGCACCTCCGGCTCCTGTTCGACCTTGGTGTCGAAGAGCCTGAATCCCCGCCGCTGGTAGTTGGCCATCGCGTGCTCCCCGTCCTTGCTGCACGTGTGCAGCCAGACCCGCTTGGTCGGGGGCAGCCCCGGCCACCGCTCGGCCAGGTCCCAGGCCCGCGCCGTTCCGTACGACAGCAGGTGCCCGCCGATGCGCCGGCCCCGGAACGCCGGGACGAGACCGAAGTGCGCGATCTCCACGACCCCGCCGTCCTGCGGTTCGAGCTCGACGTACCCGGCGGGCGTCCCGCGGTCGTAGGCCACCCACGTCTCCACGCCGGGCCGCTCCAGGTGCTCGCGCCAGCGCGCGTACGACCACGACAGCAGGTCGGTCCAGCGGATGTCGCCGCCGACGGAGGTGTACAGGAAGCGGCTGAACTCGGGGGAGGGGACCTCGGCGCGGACGACCCGGACGTCGCCCTCCGGGCCCTGCGCGGGCAGGAGGTCGGCCGGGGACGTCTGCTCCAGGGACCAGGTGGTCACGGTGATGGTGGACATGGCAGCCAGAAAACCACGAGGCCGGACCGGGCACCAAAGCCGGGTCCGGCCCCAGCGACGCTCAGGCCCACGGCGGTGGCGGCGGCGGGATCTGCCGCCCGACCACCGTGCCCAGCACCCGTGCCACGGGGAAGTAGCCCACGTGGCGCGAGTCATAGCTGTTCCCCGGATTGTCGCCGAGGAGGACGACTCTGCCGGGCGGCACGACGGGGCCCGCCGTACGGTCCAGGGCCGGTACGCGGTCCAGCGGGGCCGGGTCGCCGGGGACCGCCGCCACGCGTTTGATGATCCATCGCCTGGCCGCCACCGCGCGGGAGGATGCCGAGCGGTCCAGCGACGGCAGGGGCCAGGTCACACCCCGCGCGGGGCGCTCCAGCACGACCACGCGCCCCACCGCGATCCGGCCGCCGCGGTGGACGAGGACCTGGGCACCGTCCTCGTACACCGGTGTCATGCTGGTGCCGCGCACGGTCACCCGGACCACCGTGTACCGCAGCAGTACGGCCGTGCCCGCCAGGCCGAGCGCCGTGGCGGACGCGGCCCAGTACCCACGGCGCGTCACCGGCGGCCTGCTTCGACGCCGGGCCGGCTGTCCTCCGCCCGGTAGCCGGACGCCTGGAGGGCGAACAGCCGCGCGTACTCTCCGTCCGCCGCCATGAGGGCCGCGTGGCTGCCCCGTTCGACGACCCGTCCCGCCGCGAGCACCACGATCACGTCGGCCTCCCGGACCGAGCCGAGCCGGTGGGAGATCAGCAGGCTGGTCCGGCCGCGCCGGTGTGTCCGCAGCGCCTCCTGGATCTCCGCCTCCGCCTGTGCGTCGAGCCCGGAGGCCGGCTCGTCGAGAACCATCAGGTCCTGCTCGTCGCGCAGGAACGCGCGGGCCAGCGCGAGTCGCTGCCACTGTCCTCCGGAGAGCACGACACCGGTGGCCGGGTCGCCGTTCTCCGACATCGTGGGGAAGCGGCGGGACAGGAGCGTGCCGTACCGCAGGGGCAGGGTGGACAGCTTGTCGTGGATGCCCGCCCGCTCCGCCGCACCCCGGATCCGTCGCACGTCGTCGAAGGCGTCCAGATCGCCCAGTCCGATATTCTCCGCCGCCGTCATGTCATACGCCATGTAGTCCTGGAACGCCGCCCCGATCCGGGTACGCAACCCGCGCGGATCGACGTCCCGCAGGTCGACGCCGTCCCAGAGGATCGCGCCGCGCGTCGGGTCGTAGAACCGGCACAGCAGCTTCACCAGGGTGGACTTGCCCGAACCGTTCAGGCCCACGAGCGCCAGCGACTCCCCGTGCCGCAGACGGAAGCTGACCCCGCGCAGCACCCAGGGGTGGTCGTCGGAGTAACGGAACCACACGTCCCGGAACTCGATGCCGTCCCGCAGCGCGGGCAGCGGGACCGGAGCGGCGGCGACCGGCAGGTCCGGCTCGCAGCGGACGACGTCCAGGTAGTGCTCGAACAGCAACAGCGCCTCGTGGGAGCCCGCGACGTGTCCCGCGACGGCGGTGAGCGAGCCCTGTACCCCCGCGACCGCCGCGATGAAGATCGCGATGTCGCCCACCGAGAGATGACCGGACCGCGCCGCCAGGACGGCCCACACCACCCCGCCGCCCGAGACCAGCGCGGCGAGCAGCGCCAGCCCGGACTGGACGAGCGCGTCACGCCGGTCCAGCAGCGCCTTGGCCGCGTTGGCCGTGCGCCGGTCGGTGAGCATCCGGCCCTGGAGGAAGGCGCCGATGCCGAACAGCCGTACCTCCTTGGCGGCTTCGACGGTCGACAGCAACTCGCTGTAGAAGATCTCGCGCCGTTCCGTGGGCCCGAGGTCCCAGTGCAGGCGGACCCGCTGCCGGGACAGGACCAGTTCGGCCACGAGCGCGGGCACCCCCGCCGCCAGCACCAGTACGGTCATCGCGGGGCTGAGGACGAAGAGGGAGCCCAGGAAGCCGGTGACCGTGATCGCGGCCTGGGTCAGTCCCAGTGTCCCGTTGAGCACCTGGCCCGGTCCGAGGGTGCTCGTGTGCTGGGCCAGCCGGAGCCGGTCGAGGAACGATGGGCTCTCGAACCGCTTCAGGCCGACGAAGGCGTTGACGGCCGTGAACAGCCGATCCTGCGTCAGCAGGCCGATCGCGCGGTCAAGTTGCGACCGCAGGTACTGATTCGTGTGCGTGGTCACCGCGGTCACCACTCCGACGCCTGCCAGCCCCGCCGCCAGCCCTACGAGGGTGGCGGTCGAAGTGCCGCCGTCCGTCAGGCCGTCCAGGGCGAGTTTGGTCAGCCAGGCTGCCGTCACGGGAAGCGCACCCGTCGCGAGCGTCAGCAGCACATGGCCGGTGAAGACCGCCGGCGCCGCTCGTGCCGCCAGGGCGATGGCCGCCGCCGCGTGCCGGGGGAGGCGCGGGAGCCGTGCCCGCCGGGTCGCCCTCCGCTCCCGGCCGGTGTACTTCCGCGCTCGGCGCGGGCCGGGAGCGGGAGATGAGGCCCCGGTCACGCGGCCAGGCTGGTCGGGCGGCTGAGTGTCACGTCGTCGTCCACGACGACGAGTCGGCCCCCGGTGCCGCGTTCGGCGCGCAGGACGCTCGGGAAGGCCCGGATCCCCAACGCGGTGCTCATCGCGCCGTCGGAGTCCTCGACCACTACATGGGCGACCGGGCTCAACTCGGCCGCGAACTCGGCCGCCGCGTCGGCGTCCCCGACGACGGTCGCGATCACCGAGGACCGGCCTCCGGGCTCCTGCCGCGCGTACTCGACGAAGCGGGGAAGCTTGTCCCGGCAGGGCTCGCAGGTGGGGGAGAAGACCCCGAAGAGGATCGAACCGGTCAGCAGGTCGCGCATTAGGGGCTCCCCAGCGATGGTCGACGTGTCGAACTCGCCGACTTCCTCGCCCACTTCGAGGCGGACCGGCTCTCCCTGCATGGCTCCGAACATCTCGGTGTGCTCCCGCAGTCGTTTGACGACGCCGAGGGTGAGGACCAGGTTCAGCGCGCACAGCGTTCCGACGACGGCCACGACGGCGATCAGGACGGGCATGAGTGCTCCTTGGCTGATGGGTGTCATAGGGGTTTGAGTGGGCCGACAGGTCAGGCCGACCGGCGGTTGGGGCCGGTCGCGCCGGTCCGCGCGGGGACGGACAGCGGACGGAAGAGGGTGAGCAGGTGGTCGAGCTGAGTGATCACCGCCCCGGCGAACAGTCCGGTGGCCCCGGCCACCACCGCACCGCCCGGCCTGGCGTCGGCGGCCACCGGCGCGGAGAGCGCTCCGGCCATGGCGACGGCGCAGAGCACGACGTTGCGCACGATGTGCGGGGTGCCGAGCGGCGTCGTCGAGGCGCCGAAGCAGCGGCAGGGGGCTGTGGCTCCTCGGCGTACGGCCGCCGCGATGCCGGTGGTGAAGCCCGCCAGCAGGGCGACGGCGGCGAGAAACCCGGCCGTCGCGGCACTCCGTCCTGGTACGGCCACCAGGACGCACACGGCCACCTCCCAGGCGATCACCGTCCGGGCCACCGGGCGGACGAGGACGGGCGGCACCACACCCAGGGCCCGGACGGACCCGACGAAGGCGGTGAACGCGGAGCGTCCGGCGACCTTGCCCACGACGGACACCAGGAACACCAGTCCCAGCAGTCCGCGTGCTCCCGCGAACAGGTATTCCATCGAACTGCCTCCGGGCGTGTAGAGGTCGGGATGGAGCCGTGCGGTGGGCGTCCACCCACCGCACGGCGGTAACGACGGGACGAACGGCCGTCAGATGCACTCGCCGGCGCCGGGGCGGCAGTTCGCGCAGCGGTCGAAGACCGGGGTGCCGCCTTCGCACGGATACTTCTGGTACCACCGGTGCCCGGTCGACGCACAGCCGGACGAGGCGCCGCCCTGCACGCACAGGCGACACGTGCAGGCCGCGGCGGCGGACGCCTCCACCCGCGGCACCAGCAGGTTCAGCATCCTGCTGCCCAGTCCCTCAAGCCTTGTGAGCATGTCTCGCTCCTTCGCGATCGATGGGAGGACCGTTGCGAACGGTGAGGCACGGGCTCACGGCCGCTTGCCGTGAACGGTGCCCCTGGTAACGAGAGTGCTGGACGGCCGCGGGGCTGTCGTTGACCCCGAGTGCGGGGTGGTTGTCGGTCCGTGCGGTGTCGCCCGCCGGCGGAAGTCGCGTGGCGCGGCCCCGTACACGGACCGGAACACCCGGCTGAAGTGCGCCTTGTCCGGGAATCCCCAGCGCGCGGCGATGGAATGGATCGGCTGCCCCGCGAGCCGCGGATCGGCGAGATCGCGTCGGCACCGCTCAAGCCGTTCCTGCCGGATCCAGGCGGCCACGGTCTGGCCGTCCTCCTCGAAGAGGGTGTACAGGGAACGGCGGGACAACTGGTGTTCCGCGGCGATGCGCTCCGGAGTGAGCGGATCGGCGAGGTGCTGCCGGATGAACTGCCGGATCTGCGTCCGCAGCACTCGTCTGCGGTCCTCGGTGTCCAGGCCCTCAGCGGGACCGATCGCACCGGTGAGCACCGACGCGACCAGGTTGGTGGTGACCTCGGTGAGGAAGGGCCCGTCGGGCCGCGCGAACTCGTCGGCACGGCCGGTGATGTCCGACAGCCAGCGTGCCAGCGCGCCGCCCATGCCCGGACCGAGGGGGACGGGAACGACGTGGAGCCGTCGTACGGTGCGCGGGGGCAACCGCAGTACGGCGCGCGGGAACTGGGCGATCACGAAGGAGTGGACGCCGGCCGGGTCGTCGAACCGTCCGCTGTAGGGGCTGGAACTGTCCAGCAACAACAACTGCCCGGCGTCGACGCGGGTGTTGCACCGCTCGGCGCTGACGGTGGCCCGCCCTCTCCTCATGTACAGGACGTGGAAGGCCTGTGGGTCGCACCGTCGGATGAGCGGCACGGTGCGGGCGAAGCGGGTCCGCGGGCACACCAGTGCCGCGACCCACAGGCCACCGAGGTGCAGGCCCCGCAGGCCCGCGCGGAGCCGTGCGGGGCCGTCGGGCCGCAGGGCCGGCACGTGCCAGAGCCCGGTGATCTCGTCCAGCACCGCGCGGTGCGGCCGGAGCAGTTCGCCGTGAGTACCGGGTGGACAGCCTTCGGGCATACCCACGTTCTCCTCCTGGTTCGGCGTGGTCGTGTCCCGTAAGACCGAAGAGGGGACCGATGGCCCCCTCTTCGGTGGTGGAACGACCCTGCACGACCAGGCTTGCCCGAAACCTGTCAGAAACCTTGAATCCGCTGATGACAGCCCTGCGCGGTTCCAAGACCTTCAGGAGACTCCTAGCCCAAGGAGTTGTTGACCGCCGACAGCGGCACCGCGTACAGCGCCCGCTCGGGGATGGCCGTCGGCTTCCACTCGTTGTCCTTGTTCGCCGCCCACTCCGTGAGCGTCCACAGCTCGCCGGTCCTCTGTGAGTACGACATGGACTCGGTGTGCTGGCCCCAGCACGCGTACGACTGGTCGGAGGTGCACCGGGCGGCGTCGGCACCGTCCTCGTCCTGCCGCCACAGAGTGCCGTGCTTGCCTCTGGTGCCGGGGGCGTAGTCGACGTACCAGTCGGCCTTGCTCGCCCCGCTCGGCTTGTGCGAGATCACGCCCTGCAGGCCGACCGCCTTGGTCTCGTACGCCTCGTCCGCGTTCACGATGTCGCTGGAGTTGGAGCCCAGCAGGCCCGTGCGGCTGAGCTGGGTGCTGAAGTAGTAGCGCCAGAGGCGGGCGGGCTCGGTGCCGCCCGAGCTGAACCACTCACCCGCGACCAGGCTGTTGGGCGTCGAGGTGCGGTCCAGCGAGATGGAGCCGAAGCACGGGACCGCGTTGTCGTTGTCCGCGTCGCACTTGCCGCCCGTCAGGTTGTACGAGCCGATGGCCGGCAGCACGTACTGGTAGCCGTGTGCCGAGTAGCCGCCGCTCACCTTGCCGACCGCGCTGCTGTTGACGTCGGCCTGGAGGATGCGGTGCATGTCGAAGACGAAGAGGGCGTTGTTGTGGCCGGCGCCGTTCTTCGCGGTGACGATCAGCTTGTCCTGGTACCAGACCATGCCGCCGATGTGGGAACGCACGGCACCGAAGGTGTCGCCGCCCGAGAGAGGGGCGACGAGGAGGACCCAGCGGTACTTGAGGTTGTCCGGGTCGTTCGCGTCGATGAAGGCGACCCGGGCGAGGCCCTTGTCGGCCGCCGGCTCACCGGGCTTGTGGTCGTTGTGCGTCCAGCCGGACAGGATGACGTTGTCCTCGCCCCACCGGCCGTCGTCGTCGGCGTCGGCGGAGGTCGTCACGGACTGGGGGAGCCACTTCTGGGTCGTCGCGTCACCGGTGTCCCAGCAGTACGCGCGGGTCGCCGTGGGCTCGACCGGCAGGGCCGCCCGCTCGGTGTCGTAGCAGGCGGACTTGTTCCGCATGGTGTGGTTGGCGCTCTGCAGGACGCCGTGCACGCCGACGTTCCCGCCCATGTTGCTCGTCAGCTTGTCGAGGGTCGTCTCGCGGACGAGGTTCTCGTGCAGCTGGAGCTTCGCCATCTCGCTGCTCGACGAGGTGAGCGACCTGAGCGCACCCGGGTCGTCGCCGCCCGCGGCCTGCGAGGTGCTGATCAGGGTGGCCGCGGCGGTCAGTCCGAGCGCGGTCCCGGTCAGAGCGGCGCGCAGCGCACGGCCCCTTCTGCGTCGACGGTGTCTCCCGCGACTCATACAACCTCCCAGGGACGGCCAACTGCCTCTCATGATCAAGACGTTGACGGAGAGCCAGGTGGGGTGGCCTGGGAGTGATGCTACTTCAGAGGGACCCCGTCGCGGTTGGAGTACTGCATAAATGCAGGGATATCCCTCACCTGTGGGCTACCGTTCGTTCACCCGCGCGCCCGCACCACGCCCGGGGCCATCGAGTGCGGCAGCAGGTCGAGCGGGTCGTCCGGCAGCAGGACGTCGACGTCCGTGCCCTCCGTGAAGCGGTACGGCCGGTGTTCCAGGAAGGCGCCCATGTAGCGGCGTACGCGGGACATCTCCGCGCGGACCGTGACCGTGCGAGCCGGGTCGCCGAACACGTCGTCGGCCAGGGCCGCCGCGGTGCGGCCGGTGGGGTGGAGGGCGAGAAGGTAGAGCAGTTCGGCGTGTCGCGGGCTGAGTTCGTGCGTCCAGGAGCCCGCGCCGCCCGACGCGGTCACCGTGCAGCGGCGCGGGTGCGCCAGGTCCAGGACGATGCGGGCCCCGCCGTCGGCCGGCGACTCGGCACTGGGACGTATCAGCCAGCCCCCGGGCAGGGGCTCCACGTGACACAGCCCCAGATGGGGCAGCCGGCTCCGGCCGGGGGAGAGGGACTTCGGCAGGGCCAGCCGGTTCGTGTACGGCATGCCGGTCACCGCGGCCGTCCAGCCGTCCGTGTCCACGGCCGCCGCCCGGCCGCCGATCCGTGCCAGCACCGGCGCGGCGACCGCGCGCAGCCGTTCCAGCGAGGTCAGGTGCAGGTCCCGCAGCCGGGCCTCGGCGAGCTTGGCCACCGAGCCGACGAGGGCGAGCGTGGCGGGATGGTGGGACTCCGGCGGGCCGCTGACGTCCACCGCGCCCAGCAGCCGCCCGTCACGCGGGTCGGTGATGGGGGCGCCGGCGCACACCCAGGACTGCAGGGTGCGCGCGAAGTGCTCGGCGGAGACCACCTCCACCGGGCGGCGGGCCACGAGCGGGGTGCCGATGCCGTTCGTGCCGATCACCTCCTCCCGGAAGTCCCCGCCGATTCCGAGCCCCTGCCCGTCCGCCTTGCGCAGCCCGACCGGGCTGCCCTCGCGCCACAGCGCCCGGCCTTCCGCGTCGGCGACCACCACGATGTGCTGTGCGGAGTCCGCGAACGGCAGCAGCCCCTCGTGCAGCACGGGCAGGACGTGCCGCAGCCGTGAGGTCTGCCTGCGCCGCTCCACCTCGTCCAGGCCGAGCACATCGGCCCGTAAGTCGTGGTCGGGGTCGACTCCGCCGCGGACCGTGCGGTCCCAGGACTCCCTGATCACCGGCCGCGGCGCCACTTTCGGCCGCTCTCCGGCGAGCGCGGCGCCGCGCACCTCGCCGAGCACCCGTGCCGCCCGTCTCGTGTCCTGGGCGGCGAGCCGCGTGACATCCATCGGCGAGTGCGCCACTCGATCCTCCCCGCAGACCCGCGTGCGTTGACCGCGGGCCTCAAGTGTGCCGCCGAACGACCACGGAGGGACACAGTCCGGCCACAGAGAGCTGACGAGTTGCAACCCCCCGCAACCCTGGCGAACAGCCGTACGGTGCTTGACACTTGTTCAGCGCCGTTCGCTGGGGCGGTCGCGCTCCAGCTCGGGGGCCGAGGCAGCGGGGGTGGTGCCGTGTCGGCGCAGCATCACCCCCGCGTCGTTTACCGGGACCGAACCCGCCCCTGTCATAAGGCGGTTGGGCGCGTCCCCGGGCCGTACGGCAGTCGCCGACCGTCGCAGTGGTCGTACGGCGGTCGCGGGGCCGTCCCCGTGGCGGATGGCCGGAAGTGACGTCCGGAAGTGACGTACGGCGAAACGGCCCTCGGCTCACCGTGCGAAACGGCTCTCGGCTCCCCGTGCGAAACGGCCCTCAGCTCACCGGACGCGCCCGCTCGACCACCGACGCCAGGTCCAGGCTGTGCGGCAGCGTCCCGAAGGCCGTGCCCCAGTCGCCGCCGAGGCGCGAGGCGCAGAACGCGTCGGCGACCGCCGGCGGCGCGTACCGCACCAGCAGCGAACCCTGGAGCACCAGGGCGAGGCGCTCGACGACACGGCGGGCGCGGGCCTCGATGCCGTCCAGGTCGGCGAGCTCGGTCAGCAGGTTCTTGATGGCGCCGTCCAGCCGGTGATCGGCACCCCGGGCCCGGCCCACCTCCGTCAGGACCGCGTTCAGCGCCTGCGGCTCGCGCTGCAGGGCGCGCAGCACGTCCAGCGCCTGCACGTTCCCCGCGCCCTCCCAGATCGAGTTCAGCGGCGACTCGCGCAGCAGCCGGGGCATGCCCGACTCCTCCACGTACCCGTTGCCGCCCAGGCACTCCAGGGCCTCGGCCACCATCGGCGTGGCGCGCTTGGTCACCCAGTACTTCGCGGTCGGCACCGCGAGCCGCAGGAACGCGCGCTCCTCCTCGGACCCGTCGTCGTACGCGGCGGCCAGCCTCAGCGCCAGCGTCGTCGCCGCCTCCGACTCCAGCGCCAGGTCAGCCAGCACGTTCCGCATCAGGGGCTTGTCGACCAGCTTCCCGCCGAACGCCTCCCGGTACGTGCAGTGGTGCACCGCCTGCGTCACCGCCTGCCGCATCTGCGAGGCCGCGCCCAGCACGCAGTCCACCCGCGTGATCGCCACCATCTCGATGATCGTGCGCACGCCCCGGCCCTCGTCACCGACCCGGCGCGCCCACGTCCCGTCGAACTCGACCTCGCTGGAGGCGTTGGACCGGTTGCCCAGCTTGTCCTTCAGCCGCTGGATGCGGAACACGTTCCGCGTGCCGTCCTCCAGTACGCGCGGCACCAGGAAGCAGGTCAGCCCGCCCGGAGCCTGCGCCAGCACCAGGAACGCGTCCGACATCGGCGCCGAACAGAACCACTTGTGCCCGGTCAGCTCGTACGTGCCGTCCTCGGCGAGCGGCCGCGCCGACGTCGTGTTGGCGCGCACGTCACTGCCGCCCTGCTTCTCCGTCATCCCCATCCCGAAGAGGACGCCGGGCTTCTGCGCGGCGGGCCGCAGCGCCTGGTCGTAGATCATCGACGTCAGCCGCGGCTCCCACTCGGCGGCCAGCGCCGGATCGGTGCGCAGGGCCGGGACCGCCGCGTGGGTCATCGACAGCGGGCAGCCGTGGCCCGCCTCGACCTGCGTCCAGATCACGAAGGAGGCCGCGCGCCGTACGTGCCCGCCCGGCCGCGCCCAGGCCGCCGTCATCCCCGCCGAGACGCCCTTGCCGAGGAGACGGTGCCAGGACGGATGGAACTCCACCTCGTCGATCCGGTGGCCGTACCGGTCGTGGGTGCGCAGCTTCGGCGGGTTCTCGTTGGCCAGCACCCCCCACTCCTGTGCCTGTACGGAACCGGCCGTGCGCCCGAGCAGTGAAAGCTCGTCGCGGACGTCGTCGAGCAGATCGGGGGCGAGGTGCCGCTCGACCGCCTCCACGAGGACCCGGTCGGCGGCGAAGACGTCATATCCCACCAGGGGCGGAGCCTGGTTGGTCACTTCATGCGTGCTGGCTGCCATGTCCCGGAACCTACCCTTCGGTAGCGCCTCGGTCACCAGTATCCGGCATCGGTACCGGAAGGTGAGGCCGACCTGCCACGGCGGATACCTTTAGGACGTGCAGCCAGCAAGTAATCCCCCCGAGTCTCCCGAGAGCGCCTCCGGTCGTCTCCACCGGGCACGCGCCCTCTACCGGAACGTCTCCAAGCGCAGGACGGCCTGGCTGCTGCTCAAGGACACCGTCAACTCGTGCATCGAGTACCGCATCCTCGGACTCGCCGCCGAGGCGGCGTTCTTCACGCTGCTGTCCGTGCCGCCGCTGCTGCTGAGCATGATCGGTCTGCTCGGCTACGTCGACGACTGGACCGGCGCGAACACCATCGCCAGCCTGCAGAACAACCTCCTGGAGGCCTCCCGCACCGTCCTGTCCGACAAGGGCGTCCACCAGATCGCCCAGCCGATCCTCGACGACGTGACGAAGGGCGGCCGCCCCGACGTCATCTCCATCGGCTTCCTCTTCGCCCTGTGGTCGGGCTCCCGGGCGGTGAACGTCTTCATCGACACCATCACCGTCATGTACGGCCTCGACGGTGTGCGCGGCATCGTCAGGACCCGGCTGATGGCGTTCCTGCTGTTCATCGTCGCGCTGCTGATCGGCTCGATCGTGCTGCCGCTGATGGTGGCCGGCCCGGACGCGGTGGTGGACATCGTCCCGGAGTCGACGACGCTCGTGCAGATCCTCTACTGGCCGGTAGTGATCATCCTGTCGGTCGTCTTCCTGACCACCCTCTACCACGTGTCCGTGCCGGTCCGCTCCCCATGGGTCGAGGACGTCCCCGGCGCCCTGGTGGCCCTCGGCATGTGGGTCCTCGGGAGCTTCCTGCTCCGTATCTACCTGACGAACACCGTCGAGGGCCCCACGATCTACGGCTCCCTCGCCGCGCCCGTGGCCGTCCTGCTCTGGATCGGCGTCTCCGCCTTCGCGGTGCTGGTCGGCGCCGCCGTCAACGCGGCCATCGACCGCGTCTGGCCGGCCGCCGCCACGGCCGCCGCACGTGCCGCGAACGAGCGTCTGCGGGAGGAGCAGGCCGCCGAGTACGTGGCACGGGCCGCCGCGGCCCGTGCCTCCGACCCCGACGACGCCGATGATCCCGACATGCCCTCGGAGTTCCCGGAACGCTGGTCCCGCTTCCTGCCCCCGGACGACGTGACGAGCCGCCTGCGCACGCATGCCAAGAGTGCCCACAAGCAAGGGGACGAACCGCCTCCGGAGGAGTAGCGCACGTTCAGGGGCGCGGGGCTGTGCCGACATGCGGCTCCGTCGCGCGGGCGCGAGCAACCACAGGAACGTTCAGCGGTGCGGCGCTCACGCCTTCCAGCTACCCGCGGCCGCCGCCTCACGGGCGAAGTCCGAGAAGTCACGTGGGTCCCGCCCCAGAACATCCCGCACCGTGGAGTCGACGTGGGCGTTGCGGCCGTCCAGCAGCCCCGCGAACACGTCCACCAGATGCTCCGCCTCCCCCGCGGGGATACCGAACGCGGTGAGGACCCCGCGGTACTCGGAGGACGAGACCGGCACGTACGCGAAGTCCCGCCCGGCTGCCTCCGAGATCTCCGCCACCGCCTCCCGCCAGCTCAGCAGCCGCGGCCCCGTGATCTCCAGGACGCGCCCCACGTACAGCCCGCCGGAGGCCACCGCCGTCACGACCACGTCCGCGATGTCCCGCACATCAATGAAGGGCTCCTTCACCTCCCCCGCAGGAAAGACCAGCTGTCCCTGGCGCAGCCCCTCCACCAGCGGACCCTCGCTGAAGTTCTGGGCGAACCAGGCGGCCCGTACGACCGTCCACTCGGCCCCCGACGCCTTGAGCGCCTCCTCGGCCGGCAGCGCCAGCTCCTCACCGCGACCGGAGAGCAGGACGAGCCGTCGCACGCCGTGCGCGACCGCCTCGCGGGCGAGGGCGCCGATCGACTCGGCCGCGTCGGGGTGTCCGATGTCCGAGGGATACATCAGATACGCCGCGTCCGCGCCGTCGAGCGTCCTGGCCCACGTCGACCGGTCCGCCCAGTCGAACCCCGTCGCACGGGACCCGGCCCGCACCGTGAGCCCCGCCGCCCGCGCCGCCTGCGCGACCCGGCTGCCGGTCCGCCCCGAGGCCCCCGTCACCAGCACCGTCATGTCCTGCGTGCTCTTCGCGTTCTGAGTGTTCTGAGTGTTCTGCGTGTTCTTCGTGTTTTCGGTCATGGGATCAGTCAACTGCCGCCGTTCGTACGGAAACATCGCTGAACGGCTCATTCCCATACGCGCGCGTCTACGCTGACGCCATGGACGCACTCGCAGGTCTGCTGGAGGGCCCCCGCGCCCGCGGCGCCCTCATGATCCGAGCGTGTTTCGACCCCCCGTGGTGCGTACGTGTCGAGGACCGCGCGCCGCTCACGGTGATGCTCATGGTCCGGGGCGAGGCCTGGGTCACCCCGGACGCGGGGGAGCGGCTGCTGCTGCGGGCCGGGGACCTCGCCATCGCGCGCGGCCCTGACCCGTACACGTGCGGTGACGACCCGGCGACCGCGCCGCAGGCCGTGATCCTGCCGGGCGCCCAGTGCTCGTACCCCGACGGACGCCCCCTGAACGGCTCCATGGATCTCGGCCTGCGCACCTGGGGCGACCGGCTCGACGGATCCGCGGTGGTGCTGATCGGTACGTACCTTTGCGACGGCGAGGTCAGCGGGCGGCTGCTGGACGCGTTGCCGCCGCTGCTGAGCCTGCCCTCCGAGGTGTGGCAGTGCCCGCTCACGCCGCTGATCATGGAGGAGATCGTGCGGGACGAGCCGGGTCAGGAGGTCGTCCTCGACCGGCTGCTCGACCTGCTGGTCATCGCGGCGCTGCGGGCCTGGTTCGCACGGCCGGACGCGGAGGCGCCCGCGTGGTACGCGGCGATGGCGGACCCGGTGGTGGGGCGGGTGCTCAAGCTCCTGCAGGACGATCCGGCCCACCCCTGGACGGTGGCCTCGCTCGCCGCCAAGGCCGGTGTCTCGCGTGCGGCGCTCGCCCGTCGCTTCCGTGACCTCGTGGGTGAGCCGCCGATGGCGTACCTCACCGGCTGGCGGCTCGCCCTCGCGGCGGACCGGCTCCGCGACAGCGACGACACGCTCGACGCGATCGCGCGGCAGGTGGGCTACGGGACGGCGTTCGCGTTGTCCAGCGCGTTCAAGCGGGTGTACGGAGTGAGTCCGCAGGAGCACCGGCGCGCGGCGTAGCCTTTCGTACGTGTACGCGGAGAGGGCGTCCCGTCTGAAGGGCGCCGTGGTGTGGACCAACATCCCGTCCGGCTCCGGGCCCGGGCTGGTCCTGCCCGACGGCTGCATGGACCTGCTGTGGAACGAGGGGCGGCTGATGGTCGCCGGGCCCGACACACAGGCGTACGTCACCGACGGCCCGCCCGCGCGGTGGGCCGGGGTGCGGTTCTACCCCGGTACGGCACCCGCCTTCCTGGGCGTGCCCGCGCACGAGCTGCGCAACAGGCGCGTCGACCTCGCCGACCTGTGGCCGGCCGGCAGGGTGCGGCGGCTCACGGCCCGGGTGGAGGCCGCCGCCGATCCGGCGCGAGGGCTGGAGGAACTGGCGCTGGAGCGGGCGGCCGGGTCCACGCCCCCCGACCCGCTGCTGCGCAGGGTCGTGGCCGCTCTGGACGCGGGCCGTCCGGTCGCCGCCGTCGCCGACGAACTGGGCCTCGGCGCACGCCAGTTGCACCGCCGCTCGCTGACCGCGTTCGGGTACGGCCCGAAGACGCTGGCCCGCGTACTCCGGCTCCAGCGCGCGCTCGTCCTCGCCCGGGCCGGCGCGCCCTTCGCCGACACGGCGGCCCGGACCGGGTACGCCGACCAGGCGCACCTGGCGCGAGAGGTGAGACAGCTGACGGGCCGGCCGCTCGGGCGGTTGCTCGGCCGTTGAGGCCTGTCGTTTGGATTACGCCGGGCTTGCGGGACCCCGCAAGGTGGCGGGCGCGGGGCCGTCGGGGCGGACGGTGATGCCGTACACCGCCTTCTTCGGGGTGGAGTGGAAGGCCGGGATGTGGGCCGGCAGCAGGTGTTCCAGCAGGGCGGTCGACTCGCGGAGCGCGAACTGCAGACCGAGGCAGGCGCGGGGACCGATACCGAAGGGGAAGTAGGCACCCGGGTGGGCGGGCCGGCCGTCCGGGGTGGTGAAGCGCCGCGGGTCGAAGCGCTCCGGGTCCGGCCACAGTCCGGGATCGCGGTGCGTGAGGTACGGGCAGACCAGGAGGTCGGTGCCCGCCTCGACGGCGTAACCGCCGAGGGTGTCGTCCTCGGCGGCGTGGCGGGGCAGGACCCAGGCGGACGGATAGAGCCTGAGCGTTTCGTGGACCAGGGCCTGGACGGCCTGGCGGCGCTGCGCGGATCCTTCACCACCGGCGGCGAGCGCCTGTTCGCGGGCGGCGGGGTTCTGGTCGAGGAGCAGGTAGAGCCAGGTCAGGGTGGTGGCGGTGGTCTCGTGCCCGGCGGCGAGCAACGTGACCAGCTCGTCGCGGATCAGCCGGTCGGTGTACTCGGGGCGCTCGGTGGCGGCGTCGACCAGGACGTGCACCAGCCCCGGGCCGTCGGGGCCGGCCGCCCCGTCGCCGGCGGCCTCGACGGCACGCCGGGCGACCTCGTCGATCCGGGCGAGATCGGCGGCGACGGCTTCCCGGGTGTCCGCGGCATCGGCGGGCAGGGTCGGAAGGGCCTCCCCCACGGCCGCCACGGCCTGCAGTTCGCGCTCGGTGTCGTCGTCGAGGGGATGCCCGGTGAGGGAGCGCCAGATCGCGTCGAGGGCGAAGCGGCGCATCTCCTGCCCGACGTCGAAGGTCTCCCCGGTGCGGGCGTAACGCTCCCAGCGCTCGGCGGTGGTCCGGGCAGCCGCGGCGATCCGCTCCTCGTAGCGGCGCATCCCGGGACCGGTGAACTGCGACTGCAGCAAACGGCGTTGCCGCTTCCACGCCTCCCCGGTGGCGGCCATGACGCCGTCGCCGATCAACAGGCGGGCGCGGTGGGAGCGCTTGACGTACCGATCCGGGTGCCGGGCGAGCACGTGCTGGACCGCCTGCGGGTCGGTGACCAGGACGGTGGGGGCCGGCCCGAGTCGCACCGCGGCGATGCCGCCGCACCGCTCGCGCACCTGGGACAGCAGCTCGACCAGCTCCCCCCGCTCCGAACGCCACCGCTCCACGAGTCCCGGCTCCGCTTCGGGGACCGGCCGCCCCGTTCCGGGAACGGACGGAAAGGGGCCGGGACTGGCTTCGGTGCCCATGTTCTCTTCTCCTGGTCAACCGCGGGACTTGGCCGCGACGGAGGGTCGTCACGACGGACTGTACGGGAATGGACACATCCCGTGACAGTCCGGGCCGGGACCGTCAGGCCAGCGGTGCGAACAGGTCCACGCCGTTGCCGTCCGGGTCGTGGACGACCGCGTACCGCTGACCCCACACGGCGTCCCACGGCTTGAGCTCGCCGTGATGGCCCGCGGCCACCAACTCCTCGTACACCGCGTCCACTTCGGCGGGGCTCTCGCACAGCAGGGCGATCGAGGACCGTCCGCCCGTCCCAGGCTGCCACTCGGGGAAGAAGGACCGGACGGTCTCCTCGGTGTCGAGCATCAGTCGCAGCCCGCCCGGCAGTTGGGCCTCGGCGTGCGGCGCGGTCTCGGAGCCCTCCGGGAAGGTGAGTCCGAGACGGCGGTAGAAGGCGACAGAGGCGGCCATGTCGGAGGCGACGAGGCCGATGGCGTCGAATCGTGGAGTCATGCGGTCACCGTAGGCAGGCCCCGGCGGAGTGGTCTTGAAGGAATCGGACACGGGCGCCTCATGGGGCATGAGCGCACGCATGACGTAGCGCCACGCAAAACTCTCTGAGCGCCACCTGTGGAACACCTGTGCGGCACTATGGGCCCATGTTCCGTGCTGTACGCGTCCTGCTTCCCCTCACCTTGCTACCCCTGCTGCCCCTGCTGCCCCTGCTGCCCCTGCTGCCCCTGCTGCTCACGGCCTGCGGCAACGAGAAGGTGGTCGTGAACGCCCCCGAGCCGCGGCGGCCCGCTCCGGACCGGGCCGAGCTGCAGGCCCGTGCGGAGGCGCTGGGCCTCGCCCCGGAACTCGTCTACGTCACCGAGTCCCCCGGCTTCACGCTGGCCCGGCAGTCGGTGGGCGTCTACGGCGACGACGGCTTCTCCAGCGCGTACTGGTCACGCAAGAGCGGCGCCCAGATCCTCCTCCTCGTGGACCGCGGCACGATGACGGCCGAGAGCTGTCCGAAGCGGCCGGTCGGCCAGGGCGCGGGAGAGTCGGTGATCTGCGAGCGGGACGGCGACGCCTGGTACCGCACGGTCGGCGAGCAGCACGAGTACGCCGTCCCGGAGGAGGACCACGTGGTCCGGATCAGCGGCGACAAGACCAGAGTCGACCGTGACGCCCTGCGCGCCGCGGCCGGGGCCGCCCGCCGGCCGACCTCCGCCGAACTGGCCTTCCTCCTGCCGCCCCCGCACCACGGGGGACCGGTGGAGCGTGGTGACCTGCCGCCGGCCGGGGACGGACCACCGAACAACGTCGTAGGCCCGGGCGGCTGACCGTCACTCGTGGGTGAGCGTGCCGTCCTCGTTCAACGTCGGGTGCATCTTCATGGGCCCGTAGTCGTCGACGTCCGACGTGCGCGGCGGTTCCGGACCGTCGGGGCCCGTGCGCAGCATGCGTTCGACACGGCAGATCCGGAAGAGCCGGTCGCCGACGCGGAACTCGTCCGCGCGTTCGAGCGCCCGATACTCCTCGGCCGCCTTCGCGTACTTGGCCTTCTTGGCGTCGTCGAACTCGTACAGCAGTGCCCACGTCTCGCTCATTCCGCTGTAGAACATGCGCCGGGCGTCGTGCGGGGTCGGCATCAGGGCGCCCCGCGGCCGCCAGCCGTGCTCCCCGCGCTCGGCCAGACCGAAGCCCGTGGGCAGCAGGACGAGTTCCGGGTGGGTGTCGACCGCGCGTTCGGAGTCGGCGCACATGTCGGCGGGGAAGCGGGAGCCCGGGTACGCGAAGTCCCGCAGCCCCAGCTTCAGCGCACCCGCGGCCGGACCGGCCGTGTGGTCCGGATCGAGAACGAAGCCGACGTCCGGGGACGGTGTGTCACGCGTCTTTCGCTCCCACGTACGCTCCACCGGCTCCGGGTCGGTGGGCCGTGGCGGCTCGATTCCGTCCTCCCCGGCCCGCCCGAACTCGTCGCCGCGCACCACCCGGTAGCGCACCCCGCACGCCACGACCTCGTTCACCGGATCCCGCTCCAGCACCGCCACGGCCGCCAGCAACTCCCGTCGTACGGCCCGGTCGGCGGTGTCGTCCTTCGCGGTGAAGAACAGATGCGACTGCAACCCGTCCCGGGCCACCTGCGGCATCCCGTCCACCACCGGCTTCAGCACCCGCCACTCGGGGCCCTCGGCCGGATCCTGCACGGCGATCCCGAACACCGGCCCACGTAGCGCGAGATGGGGATAACGAAGCGAGGCCTCCACCGCGTCGGCCTCCCGCACCCACGCGGCGGGATCGTCACGCCGGATCAGCTCCTCGTGGAGCGCCTGGATCCGTTGCTGCCAGTTGTCGTTCACGCACACATTGTTACGGGGTTCGCGTGCGCGGCGTGGCCGAATCGGTTCAACAACCGGAGTTGTTGGCCAACTCCAGGAAGGCGGTCCAGGCGGTGGGGGTGACGGTGAGGTGGGGGGTGGTGGGGGTTTTGGAGTCTCGGATGTGGATGGTGGTGGGGTGGAGGGCGAGTTCGAGGCAGTTGCCGCCTTCGTCGCCGCTGTAGCTCGACTTGAACCACTGAAGTGCGGTGCCGCTCATTGCTCTCCTAGCAGACGGTCCAGCAGATCCCTCGTGTCCTCGGGGGTGAGGGCCTGTGACCGCAGCATCGCACACTTCTGGTTGAGGATCGCCACCTCGTTTGGGTCAGCGATCAGCTGGCTGCCGCGCTGGGACTCCGTGTAGGCGAGCCGCTGGTGTTCGGGGGTCTCCAGCACGACGAACGGCCCGTTGAGCCCCGCGTGGGTGGCGCGATCCAACGGCAGGACCTGGAACATGAGGCCCGGGAGTTCGGAGCACTCACGCAGGTGCTGCAACTGCTCGGCCCAGACCTCTCGCCCGCCGAGTGGAGCCCGCACCACCGGCTCCCAGACCACGAAGGACGTGATCGGCGGATCCTTGCGGTGCAGGATCGCCTGGCGTTCGAAGCGCGTCGCCACCAACTGGGCGATCCGGTCCTCGTCGTAGACCGGAACGCGGCTGCGGAACACCGCTGACGCGTATGCCCCCGTCTGGAGCAGACCGGGCAGTACCTGGTTCTCGTACGAGGAGATCGCGATGGCCTCCCGCTCCTGGTCGAGGAACTCCTCCGCCCACACCGGGATGAGGTCCACCTCCGGCATTCTGCTCAGTGCAGTCGACAACGCCCCCTTTGTGCCCAGCAGTTCGTCGAGCTGCTCGGCGAGATCCGGCTTCAAGGGCCGTCTGCCCTGCTCGATCGACGCGATCTGTTGCTCGCCGACGACGAACCGATCGCCCAGTGACTTCTGCGTGTGCCCGGCCGCCTGGCGGTAGAGGGCGAGCAGCGCGCCCACCATCCTCATCGCCGACGCGTTCCTCCGTGCCCGTGACCGTGTAGTGGTGCTCATGCGGTCCAAACTCCCCATCCGCGCGCGTACGTTCACCGCCGCACACCCGTACAAGCCGGCTGTACGGGTGCACGCACTGTTTCATGATGACCACGTAGCGTGATGCTCGTCACGTGAACGCAGAAATCCCCCGCCCGTCCCCGCGCGAACGCTTCTACCGGCGCGAACGCACGTCCGTCCCCGCCGCCCGCGCCTTCGCGAGTGAGGCGCTCAGGGACTGGGGCGTGCGAGAGCGGTCGTACGACGTCGTGCTGTGCGTCAGCGAACTCGCCACCAACGCCCTGGTGCACGGCGTACCACCCGGCCGTGGCTTCCTGCTGAGGCTGTTGCCGCTGCCCTACGGGGGTGGGGTGCGCGTCGAGGTGCATGACAGCGGGGGCGGCGTACCGGCCGTGCCGCAGGTGGACGCCGGGGAGGCGGACGAGGGCGGGCGCGGGCTGCTGTTGGTGTCGGAGCTGGCGGACAAGTGGGGGGTGGGGGAGCGGGATCCCGGGAAGGTCGTGTGGTGCGAGATCAGTTTCCGGCCCCACGCCTGGCCCGGCGCTTCGATGTGACGGTATGTGAGCACGCACAGTGGCAGCAGCACGGCGTAGAAGACCACTTCGAGCACGGCGCTGTCCCGCCGCAACCGGCCGATCGTGCCCTCGACCACCGCCAGCAGCACGGGATGCACCAGGTAGACCGAGTAGCTGATCGTTCCCAGCCCGGTCAGCGGGCGCGGTGTGCGTCGGTGCCGGAACGCCAGTCCGGCGCCGAACGTGAGCACGGCCAGCAGGAAGCCCGCGATCCAGCCGCGCCGTGTGAAGTGGTCCCCGTCGCCGTACCGGTACGCGCTCCCCACGGCGCAGGCGACCACCACGACGGCTGTGCCTGCCGCGCACCGCCACGTGGTCCGACCGCGCTCGGCCCGGTGGACGGCGGTGCCGAGGAACATCACGGCGAGGATCACCAGGCCCTCCCATGTGGGGACCGTGCCGTTGAGCGGGACGAGCGCGAGCGCCAGCACACCGCCCAACACGCTCCCGACCACGCGGAGTACGGGTGCCCGCGCACTCGCACAACAGATGGCGACCACCATCGCCACCGAGGCGAGCGCGACCAGCGGGCCGGTCCCGACCCTGTCCGAGAGGGCGGAGGCCGGCAGCGCCACCCCTGCCGTCACGCTCACGGCGGCGAGCGTGGCGAGGATGACGGCGACCGCCGCCGACCGCTGGTGGAGGCGGATCGTGAACAGGGCGACGACCAGCAGGTAGAAGGCCATCTCGTACGAGAGCGTCCACAGGATGAGCAGGAGACTTGGCGTCCCCAGGAGTTCCTGGAGCATCGTGACGTGGGCGGCGACCACCGTCGCGGGGCTCTGCTCCCCGAAGTCACGAAGCTCCACGACGCCGCACAGGTTGAGAGCGAGGAACACGGTGACGACGGCCGCCCACAGCGGGTAGACGCGGAAGAGCCGTCCGGTCCAGAACGTCCGTACGCAGCCCCGGCGTTCCAGTGACGCGGGGATGATGTAGCCGCTCACCAGGAAGAACACCATGATGCCGTAACGGCTGGTGTTGAACTCCGGCATCAGCTCCCGACGGAAGTCGGCCATGAAGGTGTACGACGAGTGGTCGAACACCACGACGAGTGCGGCGAGGCCGCGCAGCGCGTCCAGCCAGCCCAGCCGTGACGAACCGACGCCCTCGACCTCATGCGGTAGTTGGACGGATGCGGAGAGTGGTTGTCCTGGTGCTGGAGGGACGGGAGACGGGTGGTTCATTGATAATCGAGTCCTCTTTCGATCCGGCCGTCGACGATGCGGCCGCCCGCCGAGCCGTGCAGCCTCTGGCCCCGGCCCTCAGAGCCTCCGCCACGAGATGTGACACTTCAGCGCAGACTGTCACATCCTGTGACCCACACCGCCCCGTGCTCTGGCTTCCGTCGTTCGGCGAACCGGTCGGCTAGTCGTCCGGCAGGGCGACCTTCATCGGAATGCAGGGCTTGGCCTCGCTCCGGGTCGCGTAGAGCTCGACCGCGCGCGGCTGGGAGCTGCCCCTGGTGTTTTCGAAGGCCAGTACGTTGCCCCGGCGCAGGGTGATGTCCCAGCTGATCTGAATGGGGACGATGGGTACGCGATTGCCCTGTACATCGACCGCTGCGATGGGCGCGACTTTGCTGCGTTCGCAGACATAGCCGAGGGCGAGCACGTCAACGGTCACGTGAATGCCCCACGGGCGCACCTTCTCTGCGAGTTCCCGCTGGGCTCCGACGCTGATGTTCTGGTCCTCGAAGGTGAGCTTGACTCTGCCATCGCCGACCGGCTCCACCGCGTACGCGCTCGCGCCCGTCGGTGAACCCGGCACCACCACCGCTGCAACCCACGCCACCGCACAGGCCGCCGCGACGATGGCGAACCGGCGCACAGAGGCCCCTACCTTCGGCCTTCCCCCGCCCGCCCCGGCCTCACGCAGCTGGATCTCCCTCTGCAGCTCACCGAGCAGCCGGTCCTCGAACGTCGTCCTCGTGCTCATGCCTCTCCCCTCACGACGTACACCAGCGGCGCCTCCCGAGTATCCGTGGCCCTGGAGTCCGCCTCCTCGCGCAGCGCCTTGCGTGCCCGGTGCAGCCGGACGCGGGCGGTGACCTGGCGGATGCCCAGCGCGGCCGCCGCTTCCGTGACCGTGAGCTGGTCGACCGCGATCAGCTCCATGACGGCGCGCTCGCCCTCGGGAAGCCTCGCCAGGGCGGACAGCGCACGCCGCCCCGGGCTCTCCGCGTCGAGCTTGTCCTCGATGCGGACGATGTCGTCGGCCTCCAGCAACCGCCGCCCGGAGACACGCCGATCGCGTTCGGTCTCCCGGGCGACCCGGCGGCGCTCCGACGACACGACGTTGCGCGCGATGCCGTACAGCCAGGCGGTCTCGCTGCCGAGCCCCGGCCGGTAGGAGTGGGCCGAGTCGAGGACGGCGAGGAAGATCTCGGCCGTCAGGTCGGTCGCCGTGTGCGGGTCGTCGACCCGCCGGGCCACGAAACGCATCACCGCGTCCACGTGGCGCCGGTAGAACTCCTCGAAGAGCCGAGGGTCACGTACCGCCTCGGCGGGCCCACCCCGTAACCGTTCCGCGCCATCCACAGGCGTCTCCTTCCGTCAAAGTCACTCGAAGGCACTTCACCTGTTCTTGGTACGAGGCGCGAAAGGCGTTACAGAGGTGGTGTGCGGGGCGCGCTTCGAAATTTTCGGCCCTTGGGGGTGGCCCGCGCAGCGAAATAGGCTCGGCCCATGTCACCCCGCATCCTGGTCTACAGCCGCACCACCGCCTACCGGCACGACTCCATCCCGGCCGGTGTGGCCGCCCTGCGCTCCCTGGGCTTCGACGTCGACGCCACCGAGGAGCCCGGGGCGCTGGAGAGACCCCTCGACGCGTACGCGGCGGTCGTCTTCCTCTCCACCAGCGGTGAGGTGCTGAACGATGAGGGGCGCGCGCGGCTCGCGGCGTACGTCGAGGGGGGCGGCGGCTTCGTCGGGGTGCACGCGGCGGCCTGTACGGAGTACGACTGGCCCTACTACGGCGAGTTGCTCGGCGCCCGGTTCGCGCGCCACCCCGAGTACCAGCCGGGCAAGGCCGTGATCGAGGACCGGAACCATCCGGCGACCCGGCACCTGCCCGCAGCCTGGGAGTTCACCGACGAGTGGTACGACTTCCGGGCCAACCCGCGCGGTGCCGTACACGTGCTGGTCCGCGCCGACGAGTCCTCGTACGACGGCGGCGGCATGGGCGCCGACCACCCGCTCGTCTGGTGCCGCGAGCAGGGCGCGGGCCGGGTCTTCTACACCGCGCTCGGACACGCTGCGGAGGCGTACGACGACCCGGACTTCCGCCGTCATCTGCTCGGCGGGATCAACTGGGCGGCCCGCCTGGCCGACACATCGGCAAGGTGAGACCAAAATGGCTTCTCAGTCCCGGGGGGGCGCCGGGGGAGGGGGGTGGCGGGGGGGGGGGGTTGGCCAATATGGGGCCGGGCCCAGGGGGTAACGCGCGCGCAGCCGGGGGGCCCCCC
>NZ_JBEYXP010000094.1:0-27108 GCF_040704615.1 Streptomyces sp. NPDC046862
ACTCGCCCAGGCGACAGGCCCGGACGGCACAACGCTCACCCTGCAGCGCGACCACTTCGGACGGCTGACGTCGGAAACGGTCGACGGCAGAAAGCGCCGGACTCAGTTCTCGCAGCTCGTCCGGCCCTTGTACCACCGGCACGCCAGCGCCGCGAAACCGCCGTCCGCGACCACCGGTACGGCGAGCGTGTCGCCGCCCCGGACCACGTGCGGTGTGCGAACGAGCCCCGACGGGCCGTCCGTGACCGTCTCCACCAGCCAGCGGCCGGCGCCCAGCCGCACGGGGACGTCCACGGTCTGCGCCGCGCCCGCGAACGTACCGCCGATGAACCACCGTCCGTCGGGCGCCTGCCGGGCGAGGACCGCCGATCGGCCCGGATCGCCGGTCAGCAGCCGGGTGCGCTCCCAGCGCGCGGGCAGTTGCTCCAGGTAGCGGCGGGCCTCGGGACGGGCGTCGTACGACTCGGGCGTCCCGGCGAGGTTCTGGATGCCGGACTCGTACAGCACAGTCAGGCCCAGCTCACCCGCGTCGGAGTTCACGTTGGGCCGGTACGGGCGGTGGAAGGCGCCCGGGGTGAAGTCCATGGAGCCGATGACGTTGCGGGTGAAGGGCAGGGCCGCGAGGTGCTCGGCGGTGTTCGTGCGCTTCTCCTCGCCGCCGACGCCCTCGAAGGTCAGCACGTGCGGCCAGGTCCGCTGCATGCCCTTGGGGATGGTCGAGCCGTGGAAGTTGACCATCAGGTGGTGGCGGGCGGTCGCCTCCAGGGCGTCGTCGTACCAGCGCATCCGCTCCTGGGACTCCGAGTCCATGAAGTCGATCTTGACGCCCTTCACACCCCAGCGCTCCAGCGTGGACAGCCACTTCTCCCGCTCGGCGGGGTCCGTGAGCAGCGTGTAGTGCAGCCACACCTGGATCTTGACGCCCTTGGCCGCCGCGTACCGCACCAGCTCGGGCATCCAGTTCTTCGTCTGCCAGTCGGGGTCGATGACCTCCCACTCGCCGGGCTTGTAGTACCAGCCCGCGTCCACGACCTCGTACGGCCAGCCGCGCTCGGCCGCGTAGTCGACGTACTTCTTCTGCGCCTCCGGGCTCTGCCCGGCCTCCTTGCCGCCCGCGAGCCAGGTCCACAGCGCCGGACCGGGCTTGATCCAGGAGGTGTCGCGGACGCGGGAGGGCGGGGCCAGGTCGTCGACGAAGGTGGACTCGGTGACGGTCGTCAGGTCGCCGGTGATGACCGCGCGCCAGGGGGTGGTGAGCGAGGAGCCGTCGGGTACCTGGACCGGTTCGTCGTTCCAGAGGCCGACCTTGTACGTCGGGGAGCCCTCCTCGTGCGTCAAGTGGGCTCCCGAGTAGGAGCCGTTGATGTCGGACTCGGCGATCAGGGCCTGTCCGCCGGGGGTGTTGAAGAGGGCCTGCATCGAGTACGGGCCCGTCGGCGGCTGAGTCGCCGAGGCGTACCGGACGAAGGGCAGCTCGTTGTCGGCGCGGTACTTGCCGATGACCGCGTCCGTGCCCGTGGGCAGCGTGAACGCGGACGCCTCGCGCAGGACGTCGCCCTCGTCGCGGGGGAGCACATAGCGGTAGGCGACGCCGTCGCGAGCCACCCGGGTCACCAGGTCGACACGGGCGCCGTCCGCCGTGCGGAACCGGAAGCGGGACTCGGTCATACGGACCGTGCGCCGCTCGGACTTGCCGGTCGTGCTGGTGTAACTCCCGGCCACCTTGCGGTCGCTGCGGCCGGTGAAGGTCAGCTCCTTGGTGAAGTCGGCCTGTTCGGTGACCAGGCCGACGGGCGAGGGCTCCAGGACCGTACGGCCCGCGCGTCTGACGGCGAGGGTGGGCCGGCCGTCGGTCGGGTCGAGCGCCACGACGGCGGTGGGGGAACCGGGTGGCCCCGACACCTCCCAGGACCGTGCCCGTGGCGTGGGGTCGGCGAGGGCGGGCGGCGCGGCCACCGCCGAGGCGAGGAGTGCGGAACAGAGCGTCAACACGATGGTGCGCGGCCTTAACAGGGCCGGTATGGCGGGCATGCGGCTCTCCCTGGGGCAGTCATCCGATGACTGTGAGAGTGGAGGCGTCATATGAGGCTGTCAAGGAGGCGTGCAGCCATATACATCGGATAACTACACGGTGTGACTCACTGCACTGTCTCAGATAGTAGGAAGGCCAAGTATTTGTGGAGACAGGCGCCCCGCCGTCACTTACTTTTGTAGAAGCCGAACGTCTCGCTCGACCAAGCGAAGGGCGCTCGTGAGCCGGAGCCCTAGGCAGGCAACCCCTGCGGCCCCGCTCCCCGCCCCATCCGGCGCCAGTCTCGTAACCCCTCTTTCCGTACTCCCGCACGTTCTAGAAGGAGTGGATCCCCCATGGCCGAGACGACCGCCCGCCGACGCGTCCGCCGCATCTCCCGTACGAGCGACTCCGACCGCAAGAACGCCGCCGCCGCGCTCCAGCGCGCCCTCGACCGCAGGGACAACGGCGGAGAGACCGGACACTGAAGTGATGCGGGGGCCCGCGGCCGGGCCCCTCTCACTTGCCGCGCCGCACCTCGAAGTGGTCGATGCGCTCACCCTTCTCCGAGAGCGCCGACACCTTCAGCCGGGCAGCCCCGGCGCCCGTACCGGTCTCCACCTCCACCGAGAGGAAGGAGAACCCGGTGTACCGCACCCGCGACCACTCCACGGTCTCGCTCTTCTCCTTCTGGGACTTCGTCCAGAGGAACGACTCGATGGACTCGCGGTCCCGGACGTGCCCCTCGTAGCTGTCCTTCACGCCCGCGGGGAAGCCGTAGAGGGTCTTGCCGCCGCCGCCCGCGGTGACGTACACGATCCCGTCCCGTGCCGGATCCGTCGACGCGCCGATCGGCACCGGCTTGCCGACCTCGCCGTTCTTGATGGCGTCGGTCCGCTCGTACACGTGGTTGTGCCCGTTGATCACCAGGTCGACCTGGTGCTGGGCGAACAGCGGCAGCCACTCGGCGCGCAGACCGCCGTCGGAGGCGTGCTTCGACGTCGAGTACGCGCAGTGGTGGAAGAAGACGACGACGAAGTCGACCGCGTCCGACGCCCGCAGGTCCTTCAGCGTCCGGTCCAGCCACTTGGTCTGCTTGCCGTCCGTGTAGCCGAAGTTGGCGGGGATCTCGTACGAGACGTCGTTGGCGTCCAGGGACACCACGCCGACGTTGCCGTACGTGAACGCGTACACGCCTGGCGCCTTGCGCGGGTCGAAACCGTTTTCGGGGAGTGAGAAGCGGGCCAGCTGTCCGCCGTATCCGTCCGGCGAGTACCAGGCCTCCATGTCGTGGTTGCCGACCGCCACCATCCACGGCACCGACTTCGCCACCGGCTCGGTCTGCTTGAGGAACGAGTCCCAGGCCGACGGGTTGAACAGGTCCGACTTCTCACCATGGCCGGTGTTGTCGGCGTAGCAGATGTCGCCCGCGTGCAGATGGAAGGCCGGCTCCTGGCCCAGCAGCACCTTGTCGTTGGCGATCGCCTCCGCGCTGACGCCCTGGTCGCCGAAGGCGGTGAAGACGAACTTCTCCGGGCTCGCGGGCGCCGTACGGAAGGAGGTGATCGTCGACCGGTTACCGGGCGAGGCCGGGTCGAAGCCGTCGTGACCGACGCCGTAGTAGTACGTCGTGCCGGGCCGCAGACCGTCCAGGGCCGCGTGCACGTAGTACTGCTCGTACGCCGGACGGCCCCCCAGTGCCGGGGTGACCAGGTCGCGGACCTCGGCCTCGATCTTCCGGCTCAGGTCGTCGGGCTTCAGTCCCACCCGGACGTACGGCTTCTTCACCGCGAGCGGCACCTGCCAGGAGACGCGCATCTGCGTCTTCGGGTCGGCACCGAAGGCGAGGTGGCGGCCGAAGGGCGCGACGACGGAACCGTGCACCCGCTCCGTGGCCGTCGCCGGCGCCGACGGGCGGTCCGACGTCGCCGTGCCCGACTCCGAACAGCCGGTCAGCAGCCCGCCGGCCACCGCGCCCGCGGTCGCGAGCGTGCGGCGCCGGGTCAGTCTCGTGCGCAGGTACTCGTGCTGTTCCGCCATGCTCATCCGGCGCGCGAGCCGCTCGGGAATGCCGAAGTCCGGTGTCTCCATGCCGTGCAACTTCCCAGCGACACCCAACTACGGGCAAACGCAGGGGTGAACGCCAGTCAACGGATTGGCGCCGGGTGACACGATGAGGTCCATATCGCGGACAGCCCGTGTCATCCCATGGGACAAGGAGTACGGTGCGGTCATGTCTCGCAGCATCAATCTCGCAGTGATTCCCGGTGACGGCATCGGCCAGGAAGTCGTGGCCCAGGGTCTGAAGGTCCTCTCCGCCGTCCTTCCGCAGGATGTGAAGCTGGAGACCAAGGAGTACGACTTCGGCGCCCGGCGCTACCACGCCACCGGTGAGACCCTCACCGACGCCGACATCGACGCCCTGAAGCAGCACGACGCGATCCTGCTCGGTGCGATCGGCGACCCGTCCGTGCCGTCCGGCGTCCTGGAGCGCGGCTTCCTGCTCAAGCTCCGCTTCGCCTTCGACCACCACGTCAACCTGCGGCCGAGCAAGCTGCTCCCCGGCGTCGCCACCCCGCTCGCCGGCCAGCCCGAGATCGACTTCATCGTCATCCGCGAGGGCACCGAGGGCCCGTACACCGGCAACGGCGGCACCATCCGCAAGGGCACCGAGCACGAGGTCGCCACCGAGGTCTCCGTCAACACGGCCTTCGGTGTCGAGCGCGTCGTCCGGGACGCCTTCGCCCGCGCCCAGGCCCGCCCGCGCAAGAAGCTCGCGCTGATCCACAAGAACAACGTGCTGGCCTTCGCGGGGCACCTGTGGACGAACATCTTCAACAAGGTGGCCGAGGAGTACCCCGACGTCACCACCGAGTACATGCACGTCGACGCGGCGACGATCTACCTGGTCACCCAGCCCGAGCGCTTCGACGTGATCGTCACCGACAACCTCTTCGGCGACATCATCACCGACCTGGCCGCGGCCGTCGCCGGCGGTATCGGCGTGGCCGCCTCCGGCAACATCAACCCGAGCGGCGAGTTCCCGTCCATGTTCGAGCCCGTCCACGGCTCGGCCCCGGACATCGCGGGCCAGGGCAAGGCCGACCCGTCGGCCACCGTCCTGTCCGTCGCCCTCCTGCTGCGTCACCTCGGCTACGAGGCGGAGGCCGAGCGCATCGACGAGGCCGTCTCCGCCGACCTCGCGGAGCGCGTCGGCAAGCCCGCCCGCTCCACGGACGAGATCGGCGACGCGCTCGCCGTACGAGTAGCCGGCTGACCCGCCGCGCCACTCACGCTTCTTGAGTAAGCCGCCGGGTCGCACCCACCGCACCCGGCGGCTTTCCTGTGCCCTCGCCGGGTGTCACCATCAATCTCCCTGGGCAAACCCAAGGGCCCGCATTCTCGCCATTCCTTCCACGGCCGCCCGCTTGCGATAATCGAACGCGGAGCCGCCCGACGGGGGAATGCTCGGACGTCCTAGCACTGGTCCTCCAGAGCTGTACCGAGCGCGGCCCGTCACACACATACCGGTGAAGGACAACGACTCATGACGACGCCCACGATCGAGCTCAAGCCCTCGGCCAACCCGCTCTCCGACGCGGAGCGCGAGGCGATTCTGGCCAGCCCCGGCTTCGGCCGCCACTTCACCGACCACATGGTGACGATCAAGTGGACCGAGGGCCGTGGCTGGCACGACGGCCAGCTCGTCCCGTACGCGCCGATCCCGCTCGACCCGGCCACGATGGTCCTGCACTACGCGCAGGAGATCTTCGAGGGACTCAAGGCCTACCGGCAGCCCGACGGCTCCGTCGCCACCTTCCGCCCCGAGATGAACGCCCGGCGGTTCCAGCGCTCCTCCCACCGCCTCGGCATGCCCGAACTTCCGGAAGAGACGTTCATCGAGGCTTGCGACGCCCTGGTCCAGCAGGACAAGGCGTGGGTCCCCGCGCACGGCGGCGAGGAGTCCCTCTACCTGCGCCCGTTCATGATCGCCACCGAGGTCGGTCTCGGCGTGAAGCCCGCCAACGAGTACCTCTTCCTCGTGATCGCCTCCCCGGCGGGCGCGTACTTCCCGGGCGGCGTCAAGCCGGTCTCCATCTGGCTCTCCGAGGACCGCGTCCGCGCCGTCCCCGGCGGCATGGGCGACGCCAAGACCGGCGGCAACTACGCGGCCTCCCTGCTCGCCCAGGCCGAGGCCGCCGCCAAGGGCTGCGACCAGGTCTGCTACCTCGACGCGGTCGAGCACAAGTGGATCGAGGAGCTCGGGGGCATGAACCTGTACTTCGTGTACGGGGACCGGATCGTCACGCCCACGCTGACGGGCTCGATCCTGGAGGGCGTCACCCGCGACTCGCTCCTCACCGTCGCCCGCGATCTCGGCTACACCGCCGAGGAGGGCCGCGTCTCCATCGACCAGTGGCAGCGCGACGCCGAGAACGGCACGCTCACGGAGGTCTTCGCCTGCGGCACCGCCGCCGTCATCACCCCCGTCGGCACCGTCAAGCGCACGGGCGCCGAGTGGCAGCAGTCGGGCGGCGAGCCCGGCGAGGTCACCGTCCGGCTCCGCGAGACGCTCCTCGACATCCAGCGAGGCAAGGCCGAGGACGCCCATGGCTGGATGCACCGGCTGGGCTGAAGGCTCGGTAGCCCCCACCGGTGAGTGGGTGGCTGAGTCGGGTGCGGGTGCGGGTGCGGGTGGGCGGGGGCTGGTCGCGCAGTTTCCCCGCCCCGCACGTATTCAGCCCCTTGGGGGCACCTCCCGGCGGTAGCTGGGGGAGTTCGAGGAGCGGGGTCCGGGGCGGAGCCCCGATGGGGGCCCCCGCTCGAGCGGAGCCGAGAGTGGGGGAGGGACGGGTAGGGGCGGCGGGGGCGAAAACACCCCCCGGGGTCACTCGCGGACACGTGATCAGGCGCCCGGGTTGTACGTAAACGAGGGTATTGACCCGGGGCCGAGCGATGCCCTTGTATCCCGGTGAGCCCTCGGCGCAGGGCCGGGGGAGAAGACAAGGTTTCGGGGGGAACCATGTCCGTCACCGCACGTGCCGCGTTACGCCACTCTCGGCGCGTTTCCACGCGCGTCGGCTTAGGAACGGCGCTGCTGCTCGCGGTCACCGCAGCCGCCGTACCGAGCGCAGTCGCAGCGCCGCACTCACCGCACGCCCCACATCTGGTGCCCGGCGACACCAACGGGGAGTTCGACGTGTTCGTCTTCTCGGGCCCGCTTCGCAAGAACCCGGCCCCGATGCCGTCCGCCACCGAACGGATCAGTCTGACGGGGAGCGGGCAGCAGTGGCCCGGGGCGTCGTACGACCCGGTGATGGGAGAGGGCAAAGTCGTCTCCTTCACCTCGCAGGGGATCGCCGACCCGGCCGACACCAACGTGCTCGTGAACGCGGCCGGCGGCATCTCCCAGGTCAACTCCTCCGCCCAAGGCCCCGCACACGACGGCACGCCCTGCTCCAGCGGACGCCTGGTCAGCTATGTGGCCCCGCTCACATCCGACGGCGGCCCGGGGGTTCACGTCCGCAACCGCCCGGTCGGCAAGCTGACCAGCCTGGGCTCCTACCAGGGTGTCCGCTTCACCTGGATGGGACAGCCCAGAATGGACCCGGCCTGCCAGTGGACCACCTACGCCGCCACCCTGCCCGCCACCGACGCCGACCCGCGCCCGCGGCCGCGCGTCTACCGCGTACGGTTCCGGGACGACCGCACCGAAGTCGTCAGCCCGCCCACGGGCGAGGCGGCGGGCAACCCGGTGGTCAACCACGGTGGCCGGTACATCGCCTTCGAGCAGGGCGGCGACATCTACGTCCGTGACCTGGACACCGGCACCCTGGAGAAGGCCGGCAGCGACGCCTCGGCCCCCTCGATCAGCGCGGACGGACGCAAGGTCGCTTTCCAGCAGGGGCGGAATGCCTACGTCCGCGACCTCGACACCGGGGCCACGACCTGGGTCAGGGGCGCGGAGCCCTCGCTCTCCGGGAACGGCACGCATCTCGCGTACACGTCGCGCGGCGCCGTTTACCTGCGAGAACTCGCCACCGGGAAGCGGCAACTGGTCAGCGTCGACCGCTGGGGCGGCCGCAACGACCTTCCGGCCCGGCACCCCTCCGTCAACAAGGACGGCACCGTCGTCGCCTTCGAGTCGGCGTCACCCGATCTGGTGGAAGGAGACACCAACGGGGTGTCGGACGTCTTCCTGCGGACAGTGCAATGAGAACGACCAACCACGGGGGAACAACCATGCACAGCAAGAAGTACCGCGCCGCCCTGACGGCCGCCGTCGTCGCGGTCACCGCCGCGGCGGCGCTCACCGGACCCGCGGCGAGCGCCGCACCCGGGGCACCGCACACCGAACCCGTCAGCGTCACGCCCGAGGGCAAGGCGGGCGACCATCCGTCGGGCCCGGCTGTGATCAGCCGCGACGGCCACTACCTCGCCTTCACCTCGGAAGCCACGGACCTGCTGCCCGGAGCCTCGAACGGCGGCATGTTCGTGCGCGACCTGCGCACCGGAAGGACCCGCTGGGCCGGATACGGGGAGGGGGTGTCGGTCAGCGGGGACGTGGTGTCGATCAGCGACGACGGGCGCCGCCTCGCCTTCGTCTCGGCCGGCGACGTATGGCTGCGCGACCTGCGCACGGGCCGGAACACGGCGTTCGGCATCCAGGTCCCCGAGGGGTTCACCGGCCTGCCCCGAGCGGTCTCCGTCAGCCCGAACGGCCGCTACGCGGTCTTCACGCTCCAGGAGACCGACGAGGGCAACGTGGTCTTCCTGTACGACCGGAAGACGGGCACTACGGAGCGCATCAGCCACCCCCGGCCGACCTGGGAGCCGCGCAACGCCTACCAGCCGACCGTCAGTGACGACGGGCTCCGCGTCGTCTACCAGTACAACTACGCGAACGGCCCGCGCGGCGACGACTGGGGCGACGTCTGGCTGTACGACCGCGCCACGGGCGCCCGGACCCAGATCGACCGCTCCTACGACGGCTCGAAGACCGAGAAGGAGTCGCTGAACCCGTCCATCAGCGGCGACGGACGGACGGTCGTCTTCGAGTCCCGGGACACCCACCTGGTGCCCGACGACACCGACAAGAGCGGGAACGTGTTCGTGCACACCATCGCCACCGGCGCCAACCAGCGCATCCACGGCACCCAGGGCGGCCCCGGCGAGGCCTCCACCCGCAACGCCGCCGTGAGCGCGGACGGCCGGTACGTCACCTTCAAGTCGGAGGTGAAGGAGCCCGGCAGCCAGTACGGCTGGGAGTACCCGGTCTATGTGCGGGACCTGAAGACGGGCACCACCACCCTGGTCACCCCCGACACCGCCGGCGGCACGGCCACGGCCGACGTCGTCCCGGGCCAGATCGCCGACGGCGCCCGCCGCATCGTCTTCCAGTCCAGCGACCCCACCCTGATCCCGGCCGGCGACACCAACGACGGCGCCGACGTGTTCGTACGCCACCTGCGATGATCAGCGCGGTGTTCGCATCCTGAGACGGAGGGTGAGCACGGGGGCAGGTTGTGCCAGACTGCCTCCGTGCTCTCGTTCGCCATGATTATTGGCAGCAGGCGCGCCGGTCCGCAGTGACCGCCACGTACACATCACGTACGGGCGGACACCGTCGTCCTCGACCCGCGCGCAGACCTCTCGCACCCGCGAGAGGTTTTTCGTTTTCCTGGCCCACCATCAGCCGGGAAGGGAGCGCGAGGGATCCTTGGGGGACGGCGGAGCCGGTCATTCCGGTAGACCGAGATCCAATACAGGAGCCGAAACCATGACCGAAACCAGTGAGCTCGACGATTCCTTCCACGTCTTCGACACCACCCTGCGCGACGGCGCGCAGCGTGAGGGCATCAACCTCACCGTCGCGGACAAGCTGGCCATCGCACGGCACCTGGACGAGTTCGGCGTGGGCTTCATCGAGGGGGGCTGGCCCGGCGCCAACCCGCGCGACACCGAGTTCTTCGCCCGCGCCCAGCAGGAGATCGACTTCCAGCACGCACAGCTGGTCGCCTTCGGCGCGACCCGCCGGGCGGGCGGCAGGGCGAGCGAGGACCCGCAGGTCAAGGCGCTGCTGGACTCCGGCGCTACCGTCATCACCCTGGTCGCCAAGTCACACGACCGGCACGTGGAACTCGCCCTGCGCACGACGCTGGACGAGAACCTGGAGATGATCCGCGACACGGTGTCGTTCCTGCGGGATCAGGGACGCCGCGTCTTCGTCGACTGCGAGCACTTCTTCGACGGCTACCGCGCGAACCCCGAGTACGCGAAGGCGGTCGTCCGCGCGGCCTCCGAGGCCGGCGCCGACGTGGTCGTCCTGTGCGACACCAACGGCGGCATGCTCCCCGCCCAGGTACAGGCCGTTGTCGCCACCGTCCTCGCCGACACCGGCGCCCGCCTCGGCATGCACGCCCAGGACGACACGGGCTGCGCGGTCGCGAACACCCTGGCCGCGGTGGACGCGGGCGCCACCCACGTGCAGTGCACGGCGAACGGCTACGGCGAGCGCGTCGGCAACTCCAACCTCTTCCCGGTCGTCGCCGCCCTGGAGCTGAAGTACGGCAAGAAGGTCCTCCCCGAGGGCAAATTGCGCGAGATGACGCGGATCTCGCACGCGATCGCCGAGGTCGTCAACCTCACGCCCTCCACGCACCAGCCGTACGTGGGCGTCTCGGCCTTCGCGCACAAGGCCGGCCTGCACGCCTCCGCCATCAAGGTCGACCCGGACCTTTACCAGCACATCGACCCCGAGCTCGTCGGCAACACCATGCGCATGCTGGTCTCCGACATGGCCGGCCGCGCTTCCATCGAGCTCAAGGGCAAGGAACTCGGCGTCGACCTCGGCGGCGACCGCGAGCTGGTCGGCCGCGTCGTGGAGCGGGTCAAGGAGCGCGAGCTCAAGGGCTACACGTACGAGGCGGCGGACGCGTCCTTCGAGCTGCTGCTCCGCGAGGAGGTGGCGGGCAGGCCCCTGCGCTACTTCCGCACCGAGTCCTGGCGCGCCATCGTCGAGGACCGCCCCGACGGCAGTCACGCCAACGAGGCCACCGTCAAGCTGTGGGCCAAGAGCGAGCGCATCGTCGCCACCGCCGAGGGCAACGGCCCGGTGAACGCCCTCGACCGCACGCTGAGGGTCGCCCTGGAGAAGATCTACCCGCAGCTCGCGAAGTTCGAGCTGGTCGACTACAAGGTGCGCATCCTGGAGGGCAAGCACGGTACGAACTCCACCACCCGCGTGCTCATCTCCACGTCCGACGGCGCGGGCGAGTGGTCCACCGTGGGCGTCGCCGACAACGTGATCGCCGCGTCCTGGCAGGCCCTGGAGGACGCGTACACGTACGGCCTGCTGCGCGCCGGGGTGGAACCGGCGGAGTGAGCACGGAGTTGACCACCGGCTGACAGCCGGGCTGCCCGAGGCGCCCGGCTGACGGACGACCACCGGCTGACAGGCGGGCTCCCCGGGACGGCCACACGGTCCCGGGGAGCACGCCCAGCGTCAGAAACCTCCGCCGAAGTCTCCGCCGCCTCCAAAGTCGCCCCCGCCGAAGTCCCCTCCGCCGAAGCCGCCGGAGAAGTCGTCGGGGTTGAAGTCCGCGCCCGAGACGTCCCCGCCGTCGAAGCCGCCGCCGCCGAAGTCGCCGTAACCGGCGCCGTACACCGCGCCGTACGACGGGGCGGCCATCACGTGGCCGAGCAGCGTGCCGATCAGCAGGCCCGGCAGGATGCCGCCGCCGAAGTAGCCGCCCGCCCAGGGACCGTAGGCCGGGCCGGCGTCCCAGTACGGGCGGCGGCCGGAGGCCGTGTCCACCTCGCGGACCATCGGGTCCAGGCCGTCGGCCAGCCGGGCCTGGTCGGCCGCGCAGACCGGAACCTCCCGCGCGGTGCCGCCGTCGGGGGTCCAGGTCGCGTCGGCCACCGACGGGCCGTGCCGCGGGTCGAAGAAGCAGGGCGCGCGGCGGTCGGGCAGCGGGCGGCGCTCACGGCGCGCGGCCAGCAGGGCGAGCGAGAACCGGCCGTCCTCGAGGGCCTGGGTGACCCCCCGCACCTCCTCGGGCCGCTGGGCCGCGGCCATGAACGACTTCGCCCGCTCGTACGCGTCCAGCGCCCGCTCGTAGTCCGCCCGCATGGCGTCGTCCGCGCCCGCCTCCGCAGGGTGGAAGTCGAGGCGGTCGAGTTCCTCACCGAAGGCGGTGATGTCCTCGTCGACCACGACACGCAGCTTCTCCAGCGCCGCACGCCGCTCCTCCTCCTTGCGGCGACGGCTCCGGCGGACCACGGCGTACGCGCTCGCGGCGCCCGCCGCGATGACCGCGCCGACAGCGGCCAGGGTGCCCGCGTTCACGCCCGGGTCACCGCCGCCCCCGCTCCAACTGGACGGCGCCGAACCGCCGACGCCGCCGCGCAGCGCGTCGTCGACGAAGTCGTTGAGCTGGGCCTTGGCGTCACCCGCGCCCTGGACGGTGGTGACGAGGTTGCCCACCGCCTGCCGGCTCAGCACGCTGCTGTCGGCCCGCGCGTCGAAGCGGTCGCCGAGACGGACGCCGTACAGACCGGTGATGCCCGTTTCCGTGCGGAGCTTGGCGAAGAGGTTCTGGGTCGGGAAGCCCGCCGGAAGGACCGCCACGAAGATCGGCTTGTCCGCGTCCCTGATCTTGTCGGCCAGCGCTTGGGCGTCCGAGCCGGACAGCTGGTCGGTGGCCGCCGGATCGACGTACACGGGACCCTTGCGCAGGGACTTGGCGATCTCGGACACGTCGGTGGCCGCGTACGCGGTGGACGTACCGACCGAGAGCACCGCCAGCACCGCCAGCACCGCGACGAGCGGAGCGACCAGCAGGCGCAGAAGACCGCGAACGAGTGCAGCGTTCATAGTGTCGACGCTACATCCCACAGGTCAAAAGGGACGATACGGCTGCTGAAGTCCCGATGGCGCATACCGTCACGCCGCCCGGTACGCGTCCGCCAGCCTGGCCAGCGCCGCCCCGTACCGGCCGGTCGTCAGCAGGCGGTCGGCCTCGGCGAAGGGTTTCGCGGCCGCCGGCGTGACACCGCCGCCCGCGATGATCCTCGCCTGTGTGATCAGCCGGGCCCGGGTCACGACCGCTCGGCCGGTGTCATGGGACCTCGTACGCTCCGCCGCCCGGGCCACGAGCGCGAGGGTCCGCAGCGAGCCGCCCTCGGAGCCCGCCCTGGTGAGAGTCGTCAGGCCCCAGCCGTACGGGAACTGCGGGTCGTACGCCGTGTCGCCGACGTTGATCGGCAACTGTGCCTGGGACCTCGGCCAGGTGAGCGGCAGCTGCCCGGTGAACGGGCGCCTGCCGTACAGCACGTCCGCCACGCCGTCGCCCTCCGAGCCGGGCAGCCAGGAGGCGACGAGGGCGTCGATGTCGCCGAGCCGGTCGCCGATGAGCTGGGGACGTCCGGAGACGATCAGCACCGCGCACCTCATGGCACCGCACACCCTGTCCACGGCGGCCCTGTCGGCGGCGCTCAGCTCCAGGTCGTGCCCGTTGCCGACGTCGCCCGCGCCCTCGGTGTACGGGGTCTCGCCCACGACCACCACACCGACGTCATGACCGGCGGTGGGCGCCGACGCGTCCTTCGAGTACGTGACGTCACCCCCGGCGTTCCGCATCCCCTCCAGGATCGTCGTGCCCTTGGTGATGTCGCCGGAGGAGCCCTGCCAGGTGAGGGTCCAGCCGCCGGTCTGGTTGCCGAGGTCGTCGGCGTTGGACCCGGCCACGTACACCTTCTGGGACGTCCTCAGCGGCAGCACGCCGACCGAGTTCTTCAGCAGGACCTGGGACTTGGCGGCGGCCTCGCGCGCCACGGCCTGGTGCGCGGGCGAACCGATGCTCTTGATCCCGCCACGGTCGGCGTACGGCTTCTCGAAGAGCCCGAGCCGGAACTTCTGCGTGAGGATGCGGGACACCGCGTCGTCGATCCGCCGCTCGCTGATCCGCCCGGCCTCCACCTCGGCGACCAGCGTCCGGTGGAAGTCCTGGTACGCGTACGGAACCATGATCATGTCGAGGCCCGCGTTGACCGACGTACGGACGTCGCTCGCGTAGTCGCCGGGGATCTGGTCGATGGCCTGCCAGTCGCTGACGACGAAGCCGTCGAAGCCCATGCGGTCCTTGAGCACGCCGTTGATCATGTCGGCACGGGCGTGCATCTTCACCGCGCCCCTGCCGTCGCCGACGATGTCGAGCGACGAGAACGACGGCATGACCGATCCCACCCCCCGGTCCACGGCGTCCCGGTACGGCGCGAGGTGCACCGCCTCCAGCTGCCGCCGCGTGACCGTGGTGACGCCCTGGTCGACGGTGTAGGTCCCGGTGGTGGACGAGCCGTACGCGGTGCCGCCGTCGCCGACGAAGTGCTTGGCGGTGGCGAGGACACGGTCGCCGCGGTCCAGGTCCCGCCCGTCGCGGGCGCCCTGGAGCCCCTGCACGACCGTCTCCATGGACTCGACGAGCGCGGGGTCCTCGCCGAACGACTCGTACGTCCGCCCCCACCGCTCGTCCCGCGTCACGCACAGACAGGGCGCGAAGTCCCAGGGGACGCCGGTGGCCCGGGTCTCGGCGGCGGTCACCCTGCCCGTGTCGTGGGCGAGCCGGGGATCGCGGGAGGCGCCGATGCCGATGTTGTGCGGGGTGATCGTGGCACCGGCCAGGTTGTTGTGGCCGTGCACCGCGTCCACACCGTAGACGAGCGGGATCTGCAGCCTGGTCGCCCGGGTGCGGAGCTGGAAGCCGTCGATCATGTCCGCCCAGCCCTCGGGCGTGTTGGGCGCCGGGGTCGAGCCGCCGCCGGAGACCAGCGAGCCGAGGTCGTAGGCCGTGATGTCGTCCGGCGAGGCGAGGGCACCCCGCTCGGCCTGCGTCATCTGGCCGGCCTTCTCGGCCGGCGACATACGGGACACCAGATCGGCGACCCGCTTCCGCACCGGCAGCTTCGGATCCAGATACGGGAGCCCGTGGGCGTCGATCACGACCCGGGGGTCCTCAGCGGGAGCCGCCGCGCCGGTGACGGTGAGCTTCAGGGGGATGGTCTCGGCGGTCTCGGGGGACGCGTCGCGCAGCGTTCGTACGACGATGCCGCGGGTCGTACCGGAGGGGGTGCCGGGCGGGAAGGTGACGGTGCCCTCGACCGGCGCGTGGTCGCTCGCGGAGGCGGTGCCGCCGCCCGTGGTCGCGTACGTGACGGTGACGGGCTCGGCGACCGTACCGGTGACGGAGACCCGGATCGTCGCCGTGCCGCCCTCCTGCACGGAGTGCACGGGAGCGTCGGTGACCACGCGGGCGGGATCGGCGGCGCGGGCGGTGGAGCCGGGGCCGAGGGGGAGGAGACCGGTCAGGAGGGTGGCCGCGGTGAGGAGAGCTCTCCTTCGGACGGTCGTTAGGGCCCTTGGGGGGCCGAGCAGCGGGGAGCGTGAGGCCCGCGTGGTGCTTGCCGGTGAGGCCCGCATCGGTTTTCCCTTCGCCGCAAACTCCAGGACCGCCTGATCAACTGGCGGAGGGGCTGGAGGTGGCGGGTTGGGGGCGGGTTTGCGGCTACGAGAGCCCCAGAGGACAGAAACTGACCTATATCCCGCCTACCGTGCTCGCATGACCACCCTCCAGGACACCGAGGTCCGGGCATTCGACGACGCGGACCAGCTCGACGCCTGGCTGGCCGCGCATCCCGCCCCGCACCCCGGCCTCTGGGTGAAGGTGGCGAAGAAGGGGGCGGGGTTGCGTTCGGTGAGCGCTCGGGACGTCAACGACGTGGCGCTGTGCCACGGCTGGATCACGGGCAACCGCAGTCGGCTCGACGCGTCGTACTTCCTGCAGCGGATCACCCCGCGCAGGCCCCGCAGCGACTGGTCCCTGGTGAACGTGCGCAGGGTCGAGGAGCTCACCGCCGCCGGGCGGATGCGGCCCGGCGGCCTCGCCGAGGTGAGCGCCGCCCGGGCGGACGGGCGCTGGTCCGCGGCCTACGAGTCGCAGCGCGACGCCACCGTGCCGGAGGATCTCGCCCGGGCCCTGGAACGGAACCCTCGCGCCCGGCAGGCCTTCGAGCGGCTCGGCAGGACGGATCGGTACCTCGTCATGCTGGGCCTGCTGAAGGCCCGTACGCCCGAACTCCGGGCCACCCGGCTCGCGGCGGCGGTCGCCGGGCTGGGCGAGGTTCGGCGTCCGGGCCCCCGGTGAGACGCCCTTTCAGCTCGCGTTCCTGATCGCGGAGATGTCGAAGACCAGCTTGATCCTGTCGGAGACCAGGACGCCGCCGGTCTCCAGGGCCGCGTTCCAGGTGAGGCCCCACTCGGAGCGGAGGATCTCGGCCTTGCCCTCGAAGCCGACGCGCTCGTTGCCGAAGGGGTCCTTGGCGGCGCCGTTGAACTCCAGGTCGATCGTCAGGGGCCTGGTGGTGCCGAGGATGGTGAGGTCACCGGTGATGCGGTAGTCGTCACCGCCGAGGGCCTCCGCCGTGGTGGAGCGGAACGTCATCGTGGGGAACTCCTCCGTCTTGAAGAAGTCCGCGCTCTTGAGGTGACCGTCGCGGTCGGCGGAGCCCGTGTCGATGCTGTCCATCTTGACGTCGATCGAGGCGGTGGACCGCGCCGGGTCCGTGCCGTCCAGGTGCAGCGCCCCGGAGAAGTCGAGGAATCCGCCCTTGACGTTGGTGACCATGGCGTGGCGGGCCACGAAGCCGATCGTCGAGTGGGCCGGGTCGAGGGTGTATTCGCCGGTCAGTGCCGTGAGGGCCGGGTTCACGGGCGCGGTGGGCGCGGTGGCGGTGGTGGTGCCGGTCGTGGTCTCGGTGGTGCTGTTCTTGCGGCCGAAGATGCTCATGACGTGCTCCCTGCTCCTGGTTTGTTGAATGTTTAACGACCTCAACGGCGCCCACCGTAGACCTATTCCCGTTCAACTTTCAACTTCCTGGAGGGGCTCTTTCGTGGACGCAGATTGGACCACTGGCCGGAGTGGTACTCGGCGATCATGGAATCCGGCTCGCCCCGGGTCTCGGCCCCGGTCTCGGTCGCGGTCCTGGTCGAACTCGTGCGGAGCGGCACGGCGGGCGGGCACGTCAAGTGCTGGGAGCGCTTCGCGGAGAGCGCCGCCAGTCTTCCTGACTCCGTCCCCGGGGACCCCGGGCTGGACCTGACCGTCTACTTCCTCGGAGCACGGGAGCGGGTCGAGATCCTGTCGCCACGGGTGCGGTTGGTCATGCTGCGACCCGTACTGAGCACCGCCGCCCTGACGTCGGCCGACGGCGCCGAGGACGTGTCCGATCTCGCTCCCCACCACCCGCGCCTCGCGACCCTGCTTCCCCGGCACGACGTGTGGCACCTGACGCACTGCTTCGCGTACTCCACCACCGCCGCCCGGCTGGCCCGGCGCGCGGCACGGAAGGGCGCCGGACGGCCGAGGGTCGTCGGTTCCGTCCACACGGACGTCCCGGCGCTGGCGTCGGTGTACACCCGCTACCTCGCCGACCGGGCGGTGACCGCCCTGCCTGCGCGACGGGACCCGGAGCGGATGCCGGGCGGCGCGTCGGACCGGGCGGCGGAATGGGCGGCGGGCCGGGCGGGGGCGTGGGCGCGGCGGCGGCGCGACCGGCTGTTGCGGGGCTGTGACCGGGTGCTGGTCCCCACGCCCGCGGGATGCGAGGAGCTCGCCCGGACCCTGGGCACGGACAGGGTCTCGCTGTTGCGCCGTGGCATCGACCACGCCCGATTCCGTCCCGACGGTACGGCTCGGGCGTGGCTCGCCCGTGAGCACGGGGTGCCGACGGACCGTCGGCTCGTTCTCTTCGCCGGACGGCTGGACGCGTCGAAGCGGGTGCCGTTGCTGGCCGAGAGTCTGCGGCTGCTGCGGGAGCGGGGCAGTGGCGTGCACGCCGTGATGGTGGGTTCCGGTGCGGAGGCGGGGGCGGTGCGGAGTGTTCTCGGCGGGGACGTCACTCTGTTGGGGGCGCTGCCGCAGGAGCGGCTCGCGCGGGTGTACGCGGGCTGCGACGTCTTCGGGTTCCCGTCCCGTACCGAGACGTGCGGCAACGTCGTCGCCGAGGCGATGGCCAGCGGTCTCGCCGTCGTCCTGCCCGAGGGGGCGCGGACCACGCAGTGGCTGGCCGCGCCGGGGCGGGACGGTGTCGTCGTACGGTCCGACGACGTGTGGGGGTGGGCGGACGCGCTGGGCGGGCTGGTCGACTGTCCGGGGTTGCTTGAGGCGATGCGGCGGCGGGCGGTGGCCACGGCCAGGGACGTTCACCCTTCGTGGGACCGGGTGCTGGCGGAGGACCTGCTGCCTGTCTGGATGCCGGGTGCGGCACCGGTTTTCGCGCCCCCGCCGCCCCTACCCGTCCCGTCCCCGGGGGCTCCGCCCCCCGACCCCCGATCGGCCTGAACGGCCTCGTCCTCAATCGCCGGACGGGCTGGATGTCCCTGGCCTAGGCGGAGAATCTAAGCCCCCGCCGGAAGCCGAGCCCCGGCGGGAAACCCAGCCCCGGCCGGGAAAGACAGCGCTGCCCCGCACCATCCAGCCCCTCCGGCGTTTGAGGAGCGGGGGTCCGGGGGCGGAGCCACCGAAGCGGGGTCCGGGGCGGAGCCCCGAGCGGGGTCGAAGGGGCGGAGCCCCTGGAGGTGGGACGGGTAGGGGCGGCGGGGGCGAGAACCCTGGCCCCGCCGCCCCGGCACGGACAGCGCCCCCCCGTCACACCTCCCGCCCCCCACCCACCCCACGCCCCCCACGCAACGCACCGATCAGCCGAGAAGAGTCCAGGCTCACGATCCCGGCCGCCACCAGAACCAGCCCCACGGCGGTGAACGCGGTCACGGGAAACCCGGCACGCACCACCTCGCCGAAGACCACGACCCCCACGACAACCGCCACCACCGGCTCCGTCGCGTCGATGACCGTCAGACTCGCCGCCAGCGGCCCCTGCTGGAACGCGCTCTGGACGAGCAGCAGGCCCCCCAGACTCGCGACCACGAGCGCGTACGTCTGCCAGGCGGAGAACACCGCGTCGAGCCCATGCCGCAGCCGCCCCACCGTCGCGGCCAGCAGCACGGACTGCGTACCCATGACCGCCCCGCCCGCCAGCGCCACCGCCGACGCCCGCCACGGCCCGGACAGCAGCCGCGAGAGAGCCAGCGCACCGCAGACCAGCGCACCGGTCGCGCCCAGGATCAGTAGCCAGGAGAGAAGGTCCGCCGCCCCCGGGTGGCCCCCGTGCGGGCGGGCGGAGGCAAGGGCCAGGGCCAGGCCGAACGCCACCGCGAGGGTGCCGAACCACTCCCGGGGCCCGAGCCGTACGCGGTACAGCCGTGCGGAGAGCGGGACGGCGAAGATCAGCTCGGTGACGATCAGCGGCTGCACCAGGCTGAGCGGGCCGAACGCCAGCGCCAGGGACTGGAAGCCGTAGGCGAGAACGGCCAGCCCGATGCCGTAGCGCCAGATCCGGTCCCGCACCAGCTGTCCCAGCAGACGGAGCGACAGCGCCTCCTCGTCCGGTCGCGCGCTCGCGGCCCGCTGCTGGAGCACCCCGGCCACGGCGAAGCAGACGGCGGCGGCGAGCGAGGCGAGTACGGCGACGGGCACGCTGCTTCGTCTACTCCGTCTTCGCCCGGTCGGCGGCCTGTGTCCCTTCCCGCGATTCCCGCGATTCCCGCGTGTGGACGTACAGACGGCGCCGGTCACCGACGTCGACCGGCTGGGGCAGAGGCAGCTCGTAGCGGACGGGCATACCGTGGTCCGCGAGCTGGCGGCTCGGGTTGTAGACCTGGTTGAACTTCCACAGCATGCGGGCGAAGTTGGTCTGGCCGCGCAGCAGGTTTCCGGTCAGGACACGGGCCGCGCCGAAGGCGGTGCGCAGCCCCAGGTGCTTGCGGTTGATCACGGCCTGGGTGCGCACGAGCTCCTCGTAGAAGCGCTTCAGTGGGAGCTTCGTGGGGACCACCGCGTGCTGGATGTCGAAGAGGCGGTAGTCGCGGGTGGTCAGGCGCCGCGACTCCGTGTGCCAGATCTCCGTCCCCGGATACGGCGTCATCACGGTGAAGTGGACGATCTCCGGTACGGACAGGGCGAACTCGCGGACGACCCGGAAGCGTTCCTCGTCCCACGACGGGTCGACGATCAGGTTGATGGCGACCCTGATCCCCATGCGGCGGGCCGTCTGCAGCGCCCGGAAGTTCTCGTCGGGGCTGACCCGCTTGCGGTAGAGGTCGAGCCCCTCGGCGTCGATGGCCTCCATCCCGAGGAACATGTAACGCAGCCCCAGCCGCGCCCACCGTTCGAAGACCTCGGGGTGGCGCAGCAGGACGTCGCTGCGGGTCTCCAGGTAGTACTGCTTGCGGATACGGCGGCGTTCCACCTCGGCGGCGATGGCGTTGCCGTGCTCGGGCCGGATGAAGGCGACGTCGTCGACGATGAACACGTTGGGCTCGCGGACGCGCGCCAGGTCCTCGGCCGCCGCTTCTGGTGACGCCTTGCGGTAGCTGCGACCGTAGAACGTCCACGCGGAACAGAACGAGCAGTCCCACGGGCAGCCGCGGGTGAACTCGATGGAGGCGCACGGGTCGAGCTCGCCGATGAAGTAGCGGCGGCGGTTCCGCATCAGGTCCCGGGCCGGGAGCGGGTCGTCGATGCCGTGCAGCATCAGGGGCGCGGGGCCGCGCCCGGCGGCGGTGACGACCCCGGGGACGCCGTCCACCCCTCCGTCGCGGACCGCCTCCAGCAGCGGGCCGATCGCCGGCTCGCCCTCGCCGCGGACCACCGCGTCCACCGCTCCCTCGGCCTGCTCCAGCACGTCCTCGGCGACGAAGGAGACACTGTGGCCGCCGAAGAAGACGAAACAGTCCGGCAGAGAGGCCTTCACTTCCGCGGCCAGGTCGATGGCCTCCGGGATGTTCGCCAGGTAGTTCAGCGAGATGCCGAGGGCCTGAGGCCGGAATGACCTCAGCTCGCTCATCAGCTGGTTCCGGCCGAGCACCTGGAGGTCCACCACACGCACGTCGTGGCCGGCGTCGCGGGCGGCGCCCGCCACGCGCTCCAGCCCCAGCGGTTCGAGTCGCAGGAAGATCTGGGAGTACATCAGGGCGCTGGGGTGGACGAGCAGCAAACGCATGGTCACCTCGGCACGTGCGGCGGAACGAACCGGGACGCGGGCGTCCTCGGAACGGCGGGTGTCCCCTTCGTATCCCGGCATTCCGCGGCGGTGTACCGCCCATACGGCCGCCTGGCGGCACCGCCCGGCGCGCAAGGGTGGTTTTGCCGCGTCGGGTACGGGGCTCCGGGAGCGTGCGGCCGGTGTGCCGACGATGGAACGGTGTTTCGCCGTGGTCTCCAGGGATCTGACGGGGGGTTCGCCGCAGGGCGTCTCAGGGGCGCCCCGTGCCGTTCCACCGCCGTCCGGGAACGTCGTCCGGGAAGGGGAACTCACGACACCGAGCCGCCGACCGCCGAACGCAGCCCTCGACCGACAGCGCAGACCGACAGCGCAGGGAGACCGACTCGTGACACCCACCGGCTCCACCTACGACCCCCAGGCGGCCACGGCCGTGCCCCCGGCGGCCATGGCCGTACCCCGCCGCACCGGAACCGGGCCCTCCCTGGCGTGGGACCGCCGGGCGGCCCCGCCACGGGACGTGCGGGTGGCCCTGGTCACCGGGGCGTCCTCGGGGATCGGCGCCGCCACGGCCCAGCGCTTCGCCGAGGGCGGCTGGCAGGTCCTGCTGAACGGGCGTGACGAGCGGGGTCTGGAGAAGACGGCCGCCGGGACGTCGGGGATCGTCCTGCCCGGTGACCTCGCCACCCCGGACGGCCCCCGGCTGCTGGCCGAGTCCGCGCTGGGCGCGGCCGGCCGGATCGACCTCCTGGTCGCCGGGGCGGGCATCGGCTGGGCCGGCCCCTTCACCACCATGCCGCACACGGCCATCCACCGGGTGCTGACCGTGGACCTCAACGCCACGCTCCACCTCGTACGGGAGGTCCTGCCCGCCATGGTGGCGGCGGGGCGGGGGCGCGTGGTGCTCGTCGGCTCGGTCGCGGGGATCGTGGGGGTGCGCAACGAGGCGGTGTACTCGGCGGCCAAGGCCGGGGTGGCCGCGTTCGCCGAGGCGCTCCGACAGGAGCTGCGGGGGACCGGCGTGGGGGTGACGCACGTCGTGCCCGGACCGGTGGACACGGCCTTCTTCGAACGGCGCGGCACTCCCTACCAGCGCACCCGGCCGCGGCCCACCTCACCCGGCAGGGTCGCGGGCGCGGTCTGGGACGCCGTCCGCCGGGGACGAGACGACGTGTACGTGCCGTCGTGGCTGGTCCTGCCGGGCCGGGTACGCGGCGTGGCCCCGGCGGTGTACCGACGGCTCCTGGACCGCTTCGGCTGAGCCGCACCAAGGCTGAACGGCTGAACGGCTGAACGGCCGAACGGCCGAACGCACGGTTCCCACGTGACCGCCGTGGTGGTAGAGGCCAGGGAATGACTCTCAATCGCCGAGCCCTCCTGCTCGCCGTCGCCCTCGCGGCGACCGTCACCGGAGCGCCCCCCGGACACGCCGCCCCCGGACACGCCGCCCCCACCCCGAACGCCGCCGACGGAGACGACGAGTACAACGCCCTCCGCCGCCGCTGGCTCGACATCTCCCTGGGTACCGGCTACGACCCGGCCGCCGAGCCGTACGCGACCCGCCTGAGGGAGACCGGTGAACTCGCCCGCGCCTTCAGGGCCGCGATGGCACCCACGCCCACCTCCCTCTGGCCGGGCCACCCCTTCGACCCGCCGTCCGGCATCACCGGGAGCTACAGCCGCCTGTGGACGATGACGCAGGCGTACTTACAGGAGGGCACCGGGCTCACCGGCGACGAGGGGCTGCTCGCGGACGTCCTGCGCGGACTCGACCACCTCTCCGTGACGGTCTACAACCCCTCCACCACCCGCTACGGCAACTGGTGGGAGTGGCAGATCGGCAGCCCCCGCCTCCTGACCGACATCGTGGCCGCACTCCACGACAAGCTGACGGACGACCGCCGCGCCGCCGCCTGCGCCGCGGTCGACCACTTCATCCCCGACACGATGCTCCGCGACTACTCGGGCACCTCCACCGGCGCCAACCGCGTCGACCTCTGCCGCTCGGTCGTCCTGCGGGGCATCCTCGGCCGCGCCCCGGAGAAGATCGCGCTGGCGCGGGACGCCCTCTCCCCGGTCTTCCCCTACGTCACGAAGGGGGACGGGCTGTACGCGGACGGCTCGTTCGTCCAGCACACGTGGGTGGCGTACTCAGGGACGTACGGGCAGGTCATGCTCGACGGCCTGGGCCGGCTCTTCGCGCTGCTCGCCGGGTCGAGCTGGGAGGTGACCGACCCGAACAGGCAGATCATCCTCGACAGCGTCGAGCACGCCTACGCACCCCTCATCCATGACGGCCTGGTCATGGACACCGTCAACGGCCGCGCCATCAGCCGCGGCCATCTCAAGGGCGACGAGCTGCGCGTGATGCGCGGTGACCACTACCACGGGCAGATGCTCATCGCGGCGATGGCCCTGCTGGCGGCGGGCGCCGGTGCCGCCGAGCGCGAACGCTGGTACGGGCGCATCAAGGGCTGGATCGAACGGGACACGGTGACCCCGATCCTCACGGCCCGCCAGTTCGGGGTCGCCGACCTGGCCCGGCTGCACGCGGTCGCGAGCTCCTCCGTGCCGGCCGCGCCCGATCCCGTCGGCCACCACCTCTTCGCCGCCATGGACCGCGCGGTCCACCGCCGCCCCGGCTTCGTGGCGAGCGTCTCCATGGCCTCCGAGCGGATCGCGCACTACGAGTGCGGCAACGGCGAGAACCCGCGCGGCTGGCACACGGGTGCGGGAATGACACTCTGGTGGCCGACCGGGGCAGGGCGGGGATCAGAGCGGTCCGACCAGCCCGACCAGCCCGACCAGCCCGACCGGTCCGACCGGTCCGACCGGTCCGACCAGTACACGGACTGGTACTGGCCCACCGTCGACTGGTACCGGCTGCCCGGCACCACCGTCTCCACCAGGCGTCTCGCCGACAAGGAGGGCGGCGAGTGGGGCGAGCCCCGGCCCGCCGTCCAGTGGGTCGGCGGGACCACGGACGGCACGTACGCGGCGATCGGCCAGCACCTCAGGGGCCTCGGCTCGACGCTCCAGGCCCGCAAGTCGTGGTTCTGCGCCGAGGACGCCGTCGTCTGCCTCGGCGCCGGCATCACCTGCGCCGACGGGGTGCCCGTCGAGACGGTGGTCGACAACCGGAACCTGGGGGAGCACGGCGGGCAGGAGTTCACCGTACGGCGCGGCTGGGCCCACCTGGAGGGCCACGGGGGATGGGTGTTCCCGGCGGGGGACGAGCCGCGCACCCTCCGCGAGCAGCGCACCGGAGCCTGGTCCGACATCAACACCACCAGTACGAGTGAACGGCGCACCCGGCACTGGCAGACCCTCTGGCTGGACCACGGCACGGACCCGGAGGACGCGAGGTACCTCTACGTGCTCATGCCGGGCGCCTCCCGCCACCAGGTCGCCGCCCGCGCGGCCGACCGCCGGTGGTTGTCGGTCCTCGCCAACGACGCCCGCCGCCAGGCGGTCCATGTCGGCTCCCTGGGCCTGACTGCCGCCACCTTCTGGTCCCCGGGCACCGCGGGCCCCCTCGCGACCACCGCACCGGCGAGTGTGCTGCTCCGCGTCCGGGGCCGTACCGCTACGCTCTGTGTGAGCGAGCCGCCGCGGACCGGCGAGAGCCTGGAGACCACCTGGGACCGCCCCGTGCGGAGCGTCGTCCGCGCGGACCCGACGGTCGAGACGCTGGCGGCGGGCCGCCGTCTGCGCCTCCGTGTCACTCCGGGGACGGAATGCGCGACCCACACTTGTGAGGTGTCTCTCGCCTGACCGCTTTGTGTGACCCCGACAACGCACAGGCCCTCTGAGCAGTCGGATCGGCTGCACGGGCGGTTGGTTCTGTTCAGTGGTACCAGGAAAACGGGCCGGAGACTGTACGGAGTCGACGGCCCGCTTTTCTTGGTGGACTTCGTATGGTCGCTACATGACCGTTTTGGATGATGCGCCGAGCGAGCCCACCGACGCGCGCGGGCGTGTGGCCGAACTCCACGAGATCCGTGCGCAGGCCCTGGCCGGACCGAGTGAGAAGGCGACCGCGGCGCAGCACGCCAAGGGCAAGCTGACCGCGCGGGAGCGCATCGAGCTGCTCCTGGACCCGGGATCCTTCAACGAGGTCGAGCAGCTGCGCCGGCACCGGGCGACCGGTTTCGGCCTGGAGGCCAAGAAGCCCTACACCGACGGTGTCATCACCGGCTGGGGCACGGTCGAGGGCCGCACGGTCTTCGTCTACGCCCACGACTTCCGCATCTTCGGCGGCGCGCTGGGCGAGGCCCACGCCACGAAGATCCACAAGATCATGGACATGGCCATCGCGGCCGGGGCGCCCCTGGTGTCCCTCAACGACGGCGCGGGCGCCCGCATCCAGGAGGGCGTCTCGGCGCTGGCCGGCTACGGCGGCATCTTCCAGCGCAACACCAGGGCCTCCGGGGTCATCCCGCAGATCTCCGTGATGCTGGGCCCGTGCGCGGGCGGCGCGGCCTACAGCCCCGCCCTGACCGACTTCGTGTTCATGGTCCGCGACACCTCGCAGATGTTCATCACCGGCCCCGACGTGGTCAAGGCCGTCACCGGCGAGGAGATCACCCAGAACGGCCTCGGCGGCGCGGACGTCCACGCCGAGACGTCCGGCGTGGCCCACTTCGCCTACGACGACGAGGAGACGTGCATCCACGAGGTGCGCTACCTCCTGTCGATGCTCCCGCAGAACAACCGCGAGAACCCGCCGCGCGCGGAGTCCACGGACCCGGCGGACCGGCGTTCCGACGTACTGCTGGACCTGGTCCCGGCGGACGGCAACCGCCCCTACGACATGGCCAAGGTCATCGAGGAGCTCGTCGACGACGGCGACTACCTCGAGGTGCACGAGCGCTGGGCCCGCAACATCATCTGCGCCCTGGCCCGCCTGGACGGCCAGGTGGTGGGCATCGTGGCCAACCAGCCGCAGTCGCTGGCCGGTGTCCTGGACATCGAGGCATCGGAGAAAGCTGCGCGCTTTGTCCAGATGTGCGACGCTTTCAATATCCCGATCATCACGTTCCTGGACGTACCCGGGTTCCTCCCGGGCGTCGACCAGGAGCACGGCGGGATCATCCGCCACGGCGCGAAGCTCCTCTACGCCTACTGCAACGCGACCGTGCCGAGGATCTCGCTGATCCTGCGCAAGGCCTACGGAGGTGCGTACATCGTCATGGACAGCCAGTCCATCGGTGCCGACCTCACCTACGCGTGGCCGACGAACGAGATCGCGGTGATGGGCGCGGAGGGCGCGGCCAACGTCATCTTCCGCCGGCAGATCGCCGACGCCGAGGACCCCGAGGCGATGCGGGCGCGCATGGTCAAGGAGTACAAGTCCGAGCTCATGCACCCGTACTACGCGGCGGAACGCGGCCTCGTGGACGACGTCATCGACCCCGCCGAAACGCGCGAGGTCCTCATCCGCTCCCTGGCGATGCTGCACACCAAGCACGCCGACCTGCCCTCCCGCAAGCACGGCAACCCGCCGCAGTAGTCCTGCCGGTAACCCAGCGGATCCTTCGCGGTACCCCCGCGGAAACCTCTCTCTCGGAGACTGAACCCATGAACCTGCCTGATATCCGCGTCGAGAAGGGCCACGCCGAGCCCGAGGAAGTCGCCGCGATCACGGCCATCCTGATGGCCCGCGCGGCCGCGCAGGAGCCCGCTCCGGTCCACCGTGGACGCCTCAAGGCGGGCTGGCGCCGCCTCGAGCGCGAGCCCGGCTTCAGGGCGCCCCACAGCTGGCGCTGAGCATCACGTAAGGGCCCCCTCCACCTGGAGGGGGCCCTTACGCATGTTTGTCGGCTGCGGGCCGGTTGTGGTTGCCCGCGCCCGCGCGGCGGAGCCGCATATCGACACAGCCCCGCGCCCCTCGAAACGCGCAGTTCCCCGCGCCCACACCAGTCGCATCGCCGCCGCGAGGTCCGCGCACGAGGGGAACTCCTCGGCCAGCAGGTGCG
>NZ_JBEYXP010000095.1:0-26954 GCF_040704615.1 Streptomyces sp. NPDC046862
TCACAACCCACCCACCCCCGCACCCACCCACCCCCGCGCCCACCCACCCCCGCGCCCACCCACCTCCGCATCCACCCACCCGGGGGCCTGGGGCGGAGCCCTCAGGGACAGGATGGGACGGGTAGGGGCGGCGGGGGCGAGACACCCCGGGGCATCGCGGGCGATACCGGCGCACCCCCACCCACCCCCGCCCCACCACACACCACCCCGCCCCACCCCAATCCCCACGCGCCCCACTTCCAGCCGAACCGGTGACAGCACAGGTGAGTTCGCCCACAACAGCCCCGGCTGGAGGAGCGACCGGACCTTTTGCGCCTTACGCTCGACGCACCGCACGACCCTCGTTCCGCCCCCGTTCCGCCCCCCCCGTTCCCGTCGCCCACCACCTGCCAGCGCGGAGGTCCCAGCTCTTATGAAGCTCACCGTCGTCGGCTGCTCAGGGTCGTTCCCGTCCGCGGAATCGGCCTGCTCGAGCTACCTCGTCGAGGCCGACGGCTTCCGGCTGCTCCTCGACATGGGCAACGGCGCCCTGGGCGAGCTGCAGCGCCACTGCGGTCTCTACGACCTCGACGCGATCTTCCTCAGCCACCTGCACGCCGACCACTGCATCGACATGTGCGCGTACTTCGTGGCGCGCTACTACCGGCACGAGGGCGGCCGCTGCGACCCCATCCCCGTCTACGGACCGGAGGGCACGGAGCAGCGCCTGACCACCGCGTACGCCGACACCCCGTCCGCCTCCTCCATGAGCGAGGTCTTCGACTTCCACACGGTCAAGCCGGGCACGTTCGAGATCGGCCCCTTCACCGTCCACACCGAGCGGGTCGCCCACCCCGTGGAGGCGTACGGCATCCGCATCGAGCACGGCGGCCGCACGCTGACGTACTCCGGTGACACCGGCATCAGCGACGCGCTGGAGGAACTCGCCCGCGACGCCGACCTGTTCCTGTGCGAGGCCGCGTTCACCCACGGCAAGGAGGACATCCCGGACCTCCACCTCAACGGCCGCGAGGCGGGCCAGACGGCCGCCCGCGCCGGAGCCCGCCGCCTCGTCCTCACGCACATCCCGCCGTGGACGGACCCCCAGGTCAACCTCGCGGACGCCCGCGCGGTGTACGAGGGCCCGGTGGAACTGGCGGCACCCAGGGTGTCGTACGAGATCTGAGCGGTCTGAGCGGTCTGAGCGGTCTGGACGGTCTGAGCACGCGGCGAACCGCGACCGCGTAGGCTGGACGCCGAAGGCCCCCGGAACCACCTGTCCTGGTCCCGGGGGCCTCTCTTCATTCCGTACCGCGGTCCGTACTGCGGGCCGTGTACTACGCGGTCCGCACCGCGGTACGGAAGACCTGTCACGCCTTGGTGAGGTCCTCGACCTCCTCCTCGGGCTCGCGGCCCGGGGTGGGGAGGTTGAAGCGGATGATCGCGAAGCGGAAGGTCGAGTAGTAGATCGCGGCGAAGACCAGGCCGATCGGGATGATCATCCAGGGCTTGGTGGCCAGGCCCCAGTTGAGGAAGTAGTCGATGGCGCCGGCCGAGAAGCTGAAGCCGTGGTGCACGCCCAGGGACCAGGTGACGGCCATGGAGACGGCGGTCAGCAGCGCGTGGATCACGTACAGGACCGGCGCGATGAACATGAACGAGAACTCGATCGGCTCAGTGATGCCGGTGACGAACGAGGTCAGGGCCAGGGAGACCATCAGACCGCCGACGGCCTTGCGGCGCTCGGGGCGGGCGGTGTGCGTGATGGCGAGGGCGGCGGCGGGAAGGGCGAACATCATGATCGGGAAGAAGCCGGTCATGAACTGGCCCGCGGTCGGGTCGCCGTGGAAGAAGCGCGGCAGGTCGCCGTGCCACACCGCACCCGAGGCGTCCTTGAAGGAACCGATCTCCTGCCACGCCACGGTGTTGACGAACTGGTGCATGCCCACGGGGAGCAGCGCGCGGTTGATGGCGCCGAAGATGGCCGCGCCGAACGCGCCGAGACCGGTCATCCACTCGCCGAAGTTGGTGATGACGTCACCGATCGGCTCCCAGACCATGCCGAAGAAGACGCCGACGGCGGTGCCGATGAAGGCCATCAGGATCGGGACGAGACGGCGGCCGTTGAAGAAGCCGAGCCAGTCGGGGAGCTTCGTGCGGTGGAAGCGCTGCCAGGTGACGGCGGCTATCAGGCCCATGACGATACCGCCGAGGACCTTGGGGTCGTTGTAGGTCGCGGCGACGTCAGCACCCTTGGTGACCTTGGCCTCCGTGATGGGGAACGCGGTCAGCACGTTCTTGTAGACCAGGAAGCCGACCAGCGCCGCGAGGGCGGTGGAGCCGTCGGACTTCTTGGCGAAGCCGATGGCGATGCCGACGCAGAACAGCAGCGGCAGGTTGGCGAAGACGGCGTCGCCGGCGGTGGCGAAGACCGAGGCGACCCGGTTCCAGCCGAGGCCGTCCGCGCCGAACACGTCCGGCTGGCCGAGGCGCAGCAGGATGCCCGCCGCCGGCAGCACGGCGATCGGGAGCTGAAGGCTGCGGCCGACCTTCTGCAGGCCCTGGAACAGACCGGAACCCCACTTCTTGGCGGGGGCCGCCGTGGCGCTGGCGGTGCTCATAGTTCCTCCATGTGCATACCGGTGCTGCCGGGGACGGGACGGTTGAACAGAAAGCAAACGGGGAGGGCAGCAACCGTGTGGTCTACACCACTGATTGGTGTAGACCTGTTGTAGCACGGCGAGGGCGGGATAAGGAACCCGTAAGTCCTGTGATGGACGCGTTGCGCTCTGTGGTCGTTTTCGGCGGTCGGAAAGTCGTCCGAATCGCCGCGAATCGGCCGTCCAGGGGGGTGGGTTGGCGGTCGAGGAGTCCAACTCGCCGCTCCCGCCCACGCCTTCGGCCCCTCCTCGGCCCCGCCCTCCTGGCCCTCCTGTCGCCTGCCCGGCTCCTCGGGGCGGAACACCTTTCGGCGTTCCCGCAGGTGACCGGGACGGCTTGGCGGGCCACGGTTCCGTGGTGTAGACCAGTTGGCGAAGGGTTGCGCTGCGACGAAGCGGCTCGGATCAGGGAGAAGGACATGGCGACCAAGGCTGAGAAGATCGTTGCCGGGCTCGGCGGCATCGACAACATCGAAGAGGTCGAGGGGTGCATCACCCGGCTGCGGACCGAGGTCGCGGACGCCGGCCTGGTCGACGAAGCCGCACTGAAGGCCGCGGGCGCGCACGGCGTGGTCAAGATGGGCACGGCGATCCAGGTCGTCATCGGCACGGACGCGGATCCGATCGCGGCGGAGATCGAAGACATGATGTGAGCCCGAGGCCCGGGCTTTGTGAACCCGGGTCCGGGTCCGGGCCCACGGCCGGGGTCACAGCCACGGCTACGGCTGCCGTGAAAGGCGCAGCCGTGGTGGTGGGCGCGGCCACGGGCATGGCGCGGCCGCGGTGGTGGGCGCGGCCACGGACATAGCGCGGTCACGGGCGCGGCGACAGTGGCGGGCGCGGTCGCGGACGTAGCGCGGTCACAGTGGCGGGCGCGGCCTCGGACATAGCCGCGGCCGCAGTCACGCCCACGGCCGCGGGCACCGTCATGGCCACGGTCGTGGCCGGCTCCAGGGGGCGGGCGGGCCGAACGACGGGGGTGGTCCGAGGGGTTCCTTCCGTCGTGGGAGGGGCCCCTTCCATATGCGGCTAGGCTCGTCGCCATGTCTCGAATCGACGGCCGTACGCCCGAACAGCTCCGCCCGGTCACCATCGAACGCGGCTGGAGCAAGCACGCCGAAGGCTCCGTCCTCGTCTCCTTCGGTGACACGAGGGTCTTCTGCACCGCCTCCGTCACGGAAGGCGTCCCGCGCTGGCGCAAGGGCAGCGGTGAGGGCTGGGTCACCGCGGAGTACTCGATGCTGCCCCGCTCCACCAACACCCGCGGCGACCGCGAGTCCGTCAGGGGCAAGATCGGCGGCCGTACCCACGAGATCTCCCGCCTCATCGGCCGCTCGCTCCGCGCGGTCATCGACTACAAGGCGCTCGGCGAGAACACCATCGTCCTCGACTGCGACGTGCTCCAGGCCGACGGCGGCACGCGCACGGCGGCCATCACGGGCGCCTACGTGGCGCTGGCCGACGCGGTGGCGTGGGCGCAGCGCAAGAAGCTGATCAAGGCCGGCCGCCAGCCGCTCACGGGCACGGTCTCCGCGGTCTCCGTGGGCATCGTCGGCGGCGTCCCCCTCCTCGACCTCTGCTACGAGGAGGACGTGAAGGCGGAGACCGACATGAACGTCGTCTGCACCGGCGACGGCCGCTTCGTCGAGGTCCAGGGCACCGCGGAGGCCGAACCGTTCGCCCGCGACGAGCTCAACGCGCTGCTCGACCTGGCGGTGTCCGGTTGCGCGGATCTGGCGGCACTGCAGCGGAAGACGCTTGATACGGTCCTGGAACGGTAAAGGGCGTACCAAGAAAGGCCCGCGTCGTGAGCAACCACGGCGCACCTCTCTGGCGTCCCTACCGGTACGGGCGTACGGGACACCGCCGTACGCCCGGCCGATATCCGAACCGATGCGAATCGATCCGAACCGCACCGCACGGGGGGCCGTCAGGCCCGAAAGCCAGGAGGACAGTTCCATGGCCGCGAGCCGCCGCCGACGTCGTACGACCATCGCCGCCGCCATAGTGGCGGTCGCGCTGACGACCGGTCTTACGACGGGGTGCGACGCCGTCAACAAGGCCCTGGACTGCGTCCAGACCGCCGACGCCATCGCCGACAGCGTCACCGACCTCCAGCAGGCGGTCGAGAACGCGTCCAACGACCCGACCCAGATCGACGAGTCGCTCAGCTCCATCGACAAGAACCTCGACAAGATCGGCGACAAGACGGACAACGCCGACGTGAACAAGGCCGTCGACGACCTCCAGAAGGCCGTCACGAACGTTCGTGACTCCGTGAAGAACGGGGACGAGACGCCGGACATCTCGCCGATCACGGACGCGGCGGGGGAGTTGACGAAGGTCTGCACGCCGTAACGCTCTGCTGGGTGGGCGGGAACTTCTCGTCTGCCGGGTGCCTGTTGGTCGTTGGGCGCGGGTTTGTTCGTGGCTGGTCGCGCAGTTCCCCGCGCCCCTTTCAGGGGCGCCCTCAGCGCTTCTCGGTACTGTGTGGCCATGACGCGCCTGATCCTCGCCACTCGTAACGCAGGAAAGATCACCGAGTTGAGGGCGATCCTCGCCGAGGCCGGGCTCGGGCATGAGCTCGTCGGTGCGGACGCCTACCCCGAGGTGCCCGACGTCAAGGAGACCGGCGTCACCTTCGCCGAGAACGCGCTGCTCAAGGCGCACGCCCTGGCGCAGGCCACGGGCCTTCCCGCGGTCGCCGACGACTCCGGTCTGTGTGTGGACGTCCTGAACGGCGCCCCCGGCATCTTCTCGGCCCGCTGGGCCGGCCGGCACGGCGACGACCGCGCCAACCTCGAACTGCTGCTGGCCCAGCTCGGCGACATCGCCGACGAACACCGCGGCGCCCACTTCGCGTGCGCGGCGGCCCTCGCCCTGCCCGACGGCACCGAGCGAGTGGTCGAGGGACAGCTGAAGGGCACTCTGCGCCACGCCCCGGTCGGTACGAACGGCTTCGGCTACGACCCCGTCCTCCAGCCGGAGGGGGAGAGCCGGACGTGCGCCGAGCTGACGCCCGAGGAGAAGAACGCGATCAGCCACCGGGGGAAGGCGTTCCGGGCGCTGGTGCCGGTGGTGCGGGAACTGCTCGGCTGACCGACAGCGCGCCCCGTCGAACACGATGAAGGGCCGGCCCGGGAGGAAACCCCTCCCGGGCCGGCCCTTCCGTGTGTCTGTCCGTCTGTCCGTCTGTCCGTCTGCCTGTCTGTCTGCCTTCGCTGCGGGCTTTCGCGTCTCACGGAAACGTGGACCACTCCCCGTTTAAGTGGTGCACGTGCTAGCGTCGGGTGACCGGAAACGGGGACAGGTCCCCGCTAGTGAGAGGCTGGGGCGGCGTGGCGGACACGGCACTGGTGTTGGGCGGAGGCGGGCTGACCGCGTACGCGTGGCAGGTCGGGATGCTGGCCGGGCTGGCCGACGAGGGAGTGGACCTCGGCGGCGCCGACGTGTTCGCCGGCACGTCGGCCGGGGCGCTGCTGGCGGTGGAACTGGCGAGCGGGGCAGCGCCGGCTGACCTGTACGGGGAGCAGGTCAGCCGGACGCGGGCCATGCTGGACGTGGACTTCACCCTCGCCATGACCGTCAAGTACCTGTGGGCCGCGCTCGGTTCGCGCGATCCGCAGACCATGGTCAAGCGACTGGGCAGACTCGCGCAGTCCGTGCGCGACGTGTCGGAGTCCGACGTCTTCGACGCCATCGGCCCCCAACTACCGGTTCAGGAGTGGCCCGAGAGGCCCGTACGGCTGTTCGCGGTGGACGCCCTCACCGGCGAGCCGACCGGCTTCAGCGCCGACAGCGGAGTCGACCTGGTACGGGCCATGTCGGCCACCTGCGCCCTGCCGCCGCTGTTCCCGCCGATCACCATCGGCACGGGACGCTGGATGGACGGAGGAGTGCGTTCCACGGCCAACGCCGACCTGGTGCACGACTGCCGACGCGTCGTCGTGCTGGCCCCGATCCCCAAGGGCCCGGGAGCCGCCCCGAGCACCTCCGACCAGGTGGCCTCCCTGGTCGCGGGCGGAGCCAGGGCCGCCCTGCTGGTTCCGGACCGGGCGGCCCGCCGCGCCTTCGGCCGCAACCCCCTGGACGCGTCCCGCATCCCCGGAGCGGCCCGGGCGGGACTCCGGCAGGCGGCCGAGCACGCCGAACGGATCCGCGCCGTCTGGCACGGCTGAGCCCCGTTTCCACCGAGGTTCCGTTCCCTGCCGACTCCACACCGCCCCGCCGAACCCCCGGCGCCAACGTGCCGTTGGGAGCCCCCGCCTATGATTACTGGTCAGTTGCGGAGGAGGAGCCCACGGGGGACGGATGATCCAGACGGTGTTCCAGAGCGACGCCCTGCCGCCGGCGGAGCGACTGGACCGCTTCAACGACTTCCATGTCAACAGCTGCCACCCCATGCGCGCGACGAGCCCCGACCCGGAGGGCTTCGGCGCCACGGTACGAGCAGTGGACCTCGGGACCATGGACGTCGCGGAGATGCGCTGCTCGCCCTCCGAACTGCACCGCACCCCCCGGCTGATCCGACAGGCCGACCCGGAACTGTGCGCGGTGCTGTTCGCCCGGGGCGGGGAGCTCGGAGTGATCCAGGGCGGCCGGGAGACCACGCTGACCGGGCAGGACTTCGCCCTGTGCCACAGCTCGCGACCGCTCGGCGTACGGATCACCGGCCCCGGACCGGTCACTCTGATCCGGGCTCAAGTGCCCCGCGCAATACTCCAGTTGACCGACCGGCAGACGGACCGGCTGGTCGCGACACGCATGTCCGGGCAGGAAGGCATGGGGGCCCTGCTCACCCAGTTCCTCAGCGGCGTGACGTCCGGCTCCGCCTCCTACCGCCCCGCCGACGTCGCCCGGCTGAGCACGGTGGCCCTGGACCTCCTGACCGCGACCCTCGCCCACCACCTCGAAACCGACCCCAGGACACCGGACGAGTCCCGTCAGCGCACCCTGCTCCCGCGCATCGAGGCGTTCGTCCAGGCCAACCTCCACGACCCGAACCTGTCCCCGCAGACCATCGCCGACGCCCACCACATCTCCGTCAGCTACCTGCACCGCCTGTTCCAGACCCGCGACACCACGGTCGGGACACTGATCCGCCACCAGCGTCTGGAGCGCGCACGCCGTGACCTGACCGATCCGCGGCTACGGGACACCCCGGTCCACCAGATCGCGGCCCGCTGGGGCTTCAAGGAGCACGCCGCCTTCACCCGCATGTTCCGCGCCGCATACGACACCGCGCCCCGGGACTACCGCCACCAGTCCCTAGGCCTGCCGGCCTAGAGGACGGCGCAAGCATCCGGGGCGAGCCATGCCACCACGCCGCTACCAGGCCGGCCGTGGGTCCCGGAGCTCGCCGGGTGTCTGCTCGGGCAGAGGACGTCCCTGGTCCGTCCGCAGCAGGTACCCCGGGTCCGGCGGGAACTCGTCGTCCCGCGGAGCAGGCTCATGGAACCGCTCCGTACGGGGGAGAGCGACCTCCACCAGCCTGCCGTCATGGATCATCCACAGACCGAAGCAGTCGTCGTCCTGGTCATGGATCAGCACCTGCACACTCTCCGGACGGGGCCAGTCGAGCGACTCCAGATGCCGCAGCAACCCGGTTCGCGACCGCATGCGCTCGAACTCCACGGCCCATCCCGCGCCGAAGGACCCGCCCCACTGACTCTCCACCCGCACGAACCTGCCCCGCCAGGTACGCGTTTCATCGTCCCGGGTCAGAGGCTCCATCACCTCGTGCGCGTCCAGTGCCAGCACGATGACCTCCGCGAATCTGCTCATGGGGAAGTATCCGCACGCACCCGCCCCCCCCCGGGCCGACAGATGTACGGTTCGCGACCGGTGCCCGGACCAGTGCATGCCTTGGCCAGTGCCTTGGCCAGTGCCTTGGCCAGTGCCTTGGCCAGTGCCTCGGCCAGTGCCTCGGCCAGTGCCTCGGCCAGTGCCTTGGCCAGTGTCCTGTGCTCGATCCGCCATCCGTCCGGCCGGGCGGTGTCACTGGCCTGTGCTTCACTCCCGGTCATGGCAGAACAGGAGTTGCTCGCGGCGATTCACACTCTGGTGGCGCTGGACCAGGGGGACCTGATGTGCGACCAGGCCGGTCACGGGGCAGGTCACATGTGCCTGACGGCAACGGCAGACGACGGCATCGACCCGCTGGACTTCGGCGACGTCCTCAGCGGCCGGTACGGAGGGCCGCGCAATCTGGTCGCGGACGGGTACGCCGATCCCACGGTCACCGAACGAACCGGGGCGCCACTCCTCGCCCCCTTTGGAAGGCCGGCTCCTCCGGATGCGCGCGTGGACGTACGCCGACCGATGGATCGGCTGCGGGACGGTCCGCGTCGACGGCGACGGCGACGGCGACGAGCGAACGGTCGTCCTGGTCGCCGAGCGGGCCACGGAAGAGTCCGACGGACTACCGGGACCATCGGGGCTACCGGAGGACGCTTCCTGGGTGGACCGAGTCGTCGCCGTCACAGGGTGGCCCCGGGAACGGGCCGACGTGATCGACTGGACGCCGGCCGAGACGCGCCTCGGAACGGTGCTGCCCGGTGACTACAAACATCTGGTCGAGCGATTCGGCTACGGAGCCTTCGACGGCTGGCTCAGTCTCCTGCTCCCGGACGCGCCGCCCGGCGGCCTCGACATCGTCGGCTTCAACGAGTTCTGGGCACGGTCCGCAGGACCGGACGGAGACGGCCCGTGGGAGCCGTATCGCCTGTATCCGGCGCCCGGTGGCTTGCTGCAGTGGGCGAGCACCGAGCAGAGAACGTCGTTCTACTGGCTCACCGAGGACTCCGACCCCGACCGTTGGCCCATCCTCGTCACAGGCGAGACCTACACCCACTGGGACCGCTTCGACGGCTCGACCGCCGAGTTCGTGCACCGCCTCCTCACCGACCCCCAGCACCCTCATTCCACGGCCCGCTACTTCGACAGCCACTGGTTCATGACCTATGAGATCCCGGAGCGGGAAAGCGACCGATGACGCTGCCGGCTGTGGGGGCGAAGGCGACGAAGGGCCACCCGGTATTCCTTGGGTGACCCTTCGAATCAAAGGTGTGCGGCGGAAGGGATTCGAACCCTCAAGCCCGATCAGGGGCCACAGATCCTAAGTCTGCTGCGTCGCCGTTGCGCCACCGCCGCGAGCCGCCTGCCATCGTACCGGGCAGGCGGCTGGGGACGAGCCAGGGCTTCTACCTCGTGGGCGTCTGGCGCCTCCTGCCTCCTCTGCACCAGGTGCTGGTGATCGCGTGGCAGTTTGGGCACAGCAACCGCAGGTTCTCCCTCCGGTCGTCGCTCCAGTCCCCGTTGATGTGATCGACTTCCAGCGTCATCGGTTGACCGCACCATCCGGGACCGGTGGCGCATCTGGCGCACCGTTCGGGTACGCCGATCTCGCGGAGCGCTCTACGAAGCTGCGGAGTCCTCGTCCGGTGCTTTCCTTCGTGCTGCACGAGGATGTATTCCGGTCGTTTGACGGGGTTGGTGCTCGGCTTCCCACGCCGATGAGCCTGGCCCAGAAAGTGGGCGGTCGAGAGGTGCTCCACAGCGATCCATTCACGCAACATCGCGCGCTGGCCGCCGTTGTCGGGGCGGCCGAGACGGCGCAGCACCTCTGCGATGGAGACCGACTCTGCGACGGCAGCCCGCAGCTCGGCCTGCGAGGGCCTGGGGCGCCTGCCGCAGGGGCGGAAGTGCGAGATGTCGATGCCGAAGCGGCTGAACCGCTTTTTGAGGTATCCGCGGAGATAGCCATACGGCCGGGTCCCGAAGAAGGCGATGACCTCATCAATGTCGGAACACTGCGCGGCGGCTTCGGCCAGTCGTTCTCGGGTGTACCGCACACCGCTGGTCATGAGGCTCGCCCCATGGTGCGCCCCTTGCTGCGGCCTCGATAACTGTCCGTCGTGGAATGGCAGTTGGGGCATAGCAACCGTAGGTTCTCGAATCGATTGTTCCGCCAGTTGCCGTCGATGTGGTCGACCTCAAGCGTCAGCGGTTCCCCCAGTCAGACCGCTTCGACTCCGCACAGGGCGCAGCGCTCCTCCACGCCCAGTTCACGCATCGCTCGCTTGAGGCGACTGCTCGGGACACGCGCAGCGTGTGCCGACGTGTCCTCGACGAGAATCTCTTCGGCAGTCCGTCGGCGCTGGTTGTACCGCTGGCGCTCCGTGCGGACCATCGGCGTGAAATGCGACGTGTCGATGCCGTAGGTCTTGATGCGTCGGGAGATGTGGGTGTGGTGCCCGCCCACCGGGTCGATCCCGAGCCGCCGGAGGACCTCGTTCACGCTCGTCGACTGAGCGACCACGGGCTCGAGGATTTCCTTCGTCCATTTGGCACCCTCGCGCTCGAAGTGCGAGACATCCACTCCCAGGTTCCTCATCCGCTCGAAGACGTAGCGTCGCTTCCAGCTCTTCGGATCCACCCCCAACCTCTCCAACGCCTCCGACAACGTCCGCGCCCCCCGAGCAGCCTCCTCGAGCCGCTCCTTGGTGTAGACACTCGCCCCCATCGATTCCCCTCCGGTCCGGCCGCGTGTTCGCGTCCTCGTACGGAGTGACGAACCGTTTATCGGACGGTCACGCACGGAATGCGAAACGGCCCGTACCGGATCGTGCCGGTACGGGCCGAGGGCGCTGGAACTATGAGGCTCAGATGCCCAGGTCCTTGATGATCTTCGCTACGTGACCCGTCGCCCGCACGTTGTAGAGGGCCCGCTCCACCTTGCCCTCCTCGTCCACGACGATCGTGGAGCGGATGACGCCCATGTACGTCTTGCCGTAGTTCTTCTTCTCGCCGAAGGCGCCGTAGGCGTCGAGGGCCTTCTTGTCGGGGTCCGCGAGCAAGGTGACCTTCAGGGACTCCTTCTCGCGGAACTTTGCGAGCTTCTCGGGCTTGTCGGGGGAGATGCCGATGACCTCGTAGCCGGCGCCGGCGAGGAGCTCCAGGTTGTCCGTGAAGTCGCAGGCCTGCTTCGTGCAGCCGGGGGTCAGGGCCGCCGGGTAGAAGTAGACGATGACCTTGCGGCCCTTGTGGTCGGCCAGCGACACCTCCTTGCCGTCGGCGTCCGGCAGGGTGAAGGCGGGGGCGGTGTCCCCGGGCTGGAGTCGCTCGCTCATCGGACTGGTCTCCTCGTGCGCACTGCGGACAGTGGATAGCGGATGGTGGTCAGCGGATGACAGGTGTCGGATCCGAGCGTAATAGGGGGTCCTGACACTGTGGCGCGCCATGGAGCTGACAGACTGTCCGTGAAGAGCCCGCGGGCGGAGCCCGCAGGTGGGGACGCGGCGACACGGAGGCAGCGCGGTGGCGGACACCTCGGACAGCAGGACCCCGGCGCAGATCGAGGCGGACATCAAACGCCGCCGCGAGACGCTGGCCGACACGCTCGACGAGATCGGCGTCCGGGTGCACCCGAAGACGATCGTCGGCGACGCCAAGGCCAAGGTCGTCTCGAACATCGACCACACGCTCGGGCGGGCCTACGTCGGTGTGAACCGCGTGGTCACCGACGTCAAGGGTCAGCTGGTGGGCGAGGACGGCGCACCCCGGCTCGAACGCATCGTGCCGGTCGCCCTCGTCGTGGTCGGAGTCGTCGGGCTGCTCGCCCTCGGCACGCGGCGCCGCAAGGGCTGATTCCGGACGTGTGGCGTGGCCGGCGGGGCCCGGGGTCGGCCCTCCTGCGTACGACGCGCGCGAAGGCAGGTAGGTTCGGGGTGTGAGCGAGAAGACCCAGCACGACAAGTTGCCCATCCGGATGCTGCACGACCGTGTGCTCGTGCGGCAGGACACCGCCGAGGGCGAGCGGCGCTCCGGCGGGGGCATCCTGATTCCGGCGACGGCTGCTGTCGGCAAGCGCCTGGCCTGGGCCGAGGTCGTCGCGGTCGGACAGAACGTACGGACTGTGGAGCCCGGCGACCGTGTGCTGTTCGACCCGGAGGACCGTGCCGAGGTCGAGGTCCGGGGTGTCGCGTACGTGCTGATGCGTGAGCGGGATCTGCACGCCGTGGCGGCCGACCGGTTCGAGGGTTCCGAGGACTCGACGGGGTTGTACCTGTAGCTGTTCCAGCCGCCCACCTGTTCCAGCCGCCCACCTGTTCCACCTGTTCCGGCTGTTCCGGCTGTTCCGGCTGTTCCGGCTGTACTCCAGATGTGCGGAAGGGGCTGGTGACCACGGTCACCAGCCCCTTCCCGTGTCCCGTCCGCCCGGACGGGCGCTAGAAGCTCAGGTCGGGACTCGCGCCCCCTCCCCCTCCTCCTCCGTCGCCCGCGCCACCGTCGCCGGTGCCGCCGTTGTCGGTGCCTGTCGTGGCTCCTCCGTCGCCCGTGCCGCCGTCGCCGGTGCCGCCGTTGTCCGTGCCGGCCGTGGGCGGGGTGCCGGTGCTGCCCCCGTCCGTGGGCTCACCGCCGGTGGCGCCTGCGTCCGTGCCCGGGGTGCCGGTGGAGCCGCCGTTGTCCTGGCCGGACGTCTGGCCCTGGGTGTCCTCGTCGCCGGTGGCGCCGCCGTCGTCCTCCTCGCCGGGGGTGCTCGGCTCGCCGGCGGGGGTGCTGGGCGGGACCACGACCACGTCGGCGCCCTCCTGGAGCTCCAGGTCGAATTCGTTCACCGGAGTTCCCTTGAGGGCGTCCTTGGTGAACTGGGCCCAGATCTGCGCGGGTGCGCCACCGCCGTTGATGCGCTCCAGGCCCATGGCGCCGTACAGCGACTTGTGCGCGCCGCTGACGGGGTCCTGGCCCATGACGGAGACCACGGTGGCGAGGTCGGGGGTGTAGCCGGCGAACCAGGCCGCCTGGTCCTCCTCGGCGGTACCGGTCTTGCCGGCCGCCGGGCGGCCCGCCGCCTGGGCCTCCGTGGCCGTGCCGCTGTCCACGACGGACTGCAGGACCTTCGTGGTCGTGTCGGCCGCCTCACGGGTGACGACCTGCTCGACGTTCTGCTTGGGCAGGCCGATCTCCTCGCCGTCCTTGGTGATCTTGGCGACCAGGGTGTACGTGCCGTGCTTGCCGTGGTTGGCGAGCGTCGCGTACGCCTCCGTCATGTCCAGCACGCTGGCGGTGGCCGTGCCGAGGGCGATGGACGGGTACGGCGCCATGTCCGGGGTGGACTCCGGGAGGCCGAGGTCGATGGCGGTCTGCTCGACCCGCTGGGGGCCGACGTCGACGGCCATCTGCGCGTACACCGAGTTCACGGACTTGTCGGTGGCCTGGCGGACGGTGATGTCGCCGTAGGAGACCTGGTCCTCGTTCTCGGGGGCGTACGCGCCGCCGCTCCAGCCCTGGACGGGGCGCTTGTTGGTGCCGTCGTAGATCGTGTTCGGGGTGATCGGGGTGCCGCTCTGGGTGGCCGAGTCGTTCTGGACGGCGGAGGTGAACACGAACGGCTTGAACGTCGAGCCGACCTGGTAGTCACGGCGAGTGGCGTTGTTGTAGTACTGCTTGGTGAAGTCGATGCCGCCGTACATGGCGAGCACCTTGCCCGTCTTCGGGTCGATGGAAGCGCCGCCGACGCGGACGTACTTGTCGACCTTGCGGTTCTTCTTGTCGAGCTGGTCCATGACCTGGTCGTCGACCGCCTTGACGAAGGCGTCCTGCTTGGTCTTCTGGATGGTGGTCGTGATGCGGTAGCCGCCGGCGCGCAGCGTGTCCTCGTTGATGACCTTGTTGTCGTAGAGGTACTGCTTGACCGCCTCGACGAGGTAGCCGCGCTGGCCGGACATGCCCGCCGAGACGACGGTCTGCTTCGGGGTGGGGAACTCGGTCTTCGCCCGCGCGGACTCCGACAGCCAGCCCTCCTTGACCATGCCGTCGAGGACGTACTTCCAGCGGGCGACTGCGGCGTTCTTGTTCTCGGGGTGCGCGATGACGTCGTACTCGCTGGGGGCGTTCAGCAGGGACGCCAGGTACGCCCCCTGTCCGGCCGTGAGCTCGTCGGCGTCGACGCCGTAGTACGCCTGGGCGGCGGCCTGGATGCCGTAGGCGTTGCGGCCGAAGAAGCTGGTGTTGAGGTAGCCCTCCAGGATGTGGTCCTTGCTCTCCTCCCGGTCCAGCTTGATCGAGATGAAGAACTCCTTGATCTTGCGGGTGGCGGTCTGTTCCTGCGCCAGGTAGTAGTTCTTCACGTACTGCTGGGTGATGGTCGAGCCGGACTGCTTGCCCTTGCCGGTCGCCGTGTTCCAGGCGGCGCGGACCATGGCCTTGGGGTCGACGGCCGACTCGGTGTAGAAGTCGCGGTCCTCGGCGGCCAGTACGGCGTGCTGGGCCGGCTTGGAGATCTGCGCGAGTGACACGTTCTCGCGGTTGACCTCGCCGTCGCGGGCGAGCTGGCTGCCGTCGGCGTACAGGAAGACGTTGCTCTGCTTGATCGCGGCCGCGTTCGCCGGCGGGATCTGGACCAGGTTGTAGCCCAGTACGAACAGGCCGATCAGCAGCAGGGTCCCGAACAGGAAGGTCCCGAGCACCATGCGCCAGGTGGGAACGAGTCGCCGCAACCCGGTGCGTTTGCGCTTGACCCGCGTGGCCTTCTTCCCGGACGCCTCGGGCGCCCCGGCGGCGGCTGCGGCGGCGGGGGTGGCGGCACCCTCGGCAGGGCCTGCGGCCGAGGTGGGGATGACGGCCGTGCGGGGGCCGTCGTCCGGGGGCACCGCGCGGAGTTGACGGGTGGCGTCGTCCGCTGGGGCGCCGGGGATGTCGGGGGTGCCGGGGGCGTCGGGTGCGTTGCCCGGCGTGGGGCCGGGGCCCTTGCCGGGTGCTCCGCCCGCCGCCGATCCGACGGGCATGCCCGCACCGGCACCCAGGGCCGGGCCCGGCGTCTTCGGGCGAGGGCCGCTGCCGGTGGTTTTGCCTGGTCCGTTGTTCGGTCGGTTGTCCGGTCGGTTGTCCGGTCCGTTTTTCGGTTCGTTGTCCGGTCCGTTGTCGGGGGTGACGGCGCGGAGTTGGCGGGTGCTGTCGTCCAGGGGTGCGTCGCCCGACGTCGGGCCGGGGGCCTTGCCGGGCCCACCGGCGGAGCCCGCTCCGGAGATCGCCGCGGCACCGCCGCCCGTCGGTCCGGAGGTCTTGCGGGCGGTGCTGTCGGGCCTCTGTCCGGTGGCCTTGCGGGGGTTGGCGCCGAGGGTCTGGCCGGTGGATTTGGCAGGGTCGTTGGCAGGGCCGTTGTCGGGGCCGTTGTCGGGGGTGACGGCGCGGAGTTGGCGGGTGCTGTCGTCCAGGGGTGCGCCGGGCGCGCCTGCTGCGCCGGGTGCGTCGCCCGGCGTCGAGTCGGAGACGGCAGGTGTGGGACGGCGGCCCTTGCCCGCGTCGTTCCCTGGTGCGTTGCCCGAGGCGGTGCCGGGACCCTCGGAGGCGGCCGGGGAGCCGGCCTTCTCCGAGCCCTTGCCGGGGCCGCCGGCGGTCGCCCTCGACGTGCCGCCAGGGGTGCCCGAAGCCTTGTCGGTACCGCGCGGCGCGCCGCCCGAAGTGTCCGAGCTCTCACCGGGGCCGTCGGAGGCCGCACCGGCCGCACCGGCCGCACCGGCCCCACCGGACCCGGTGGCCTTCTTCGCGTCCTCCGCGCCCTTCGCGCCCTCGCCGGGTTCGCCGGGTTCGCCGGGTTCGCCCGAGGGTGCCCCGGAGTCGTCTGGAGCCGTGGCGGGGTCGTCCGCCCCGGAAGGCCCCGGTCCCTTGCCGGAGGCGCTGTTCGAAGGCGTGGCGGGGTCCCCCTGGGGGGACCGGCGCCGGGCGGGGCCCGGTTCCGGCTCTCTGGGGGCCCAGCCCTGGCGGTCCTGCTTCGGCTGCGGCTCGTCGCTCATGGTGCTGCCATGCTCCTGTTTCGCGTCGTACGTTCCCGTACGCCCTCGTACGCCTTCAACGCCCCCACCTGAAGACTGTTGCACCACCTGTTCCGTTCCCGGCGCGCGGCACACGCCGCCCCGGGAAAACACGTGGCACGCCTCTCCACCCGCGCACTAGGCTTCTGCGCTTGTGCCCGAACCGGACTCGACCGGCCTCGACCGGACCCGACCGGCCTCGTGGTGCTCTCGGCACAACTCTTCACAGCGGATGGAGGTTCCTCGTGGGGACAGGGCGGTTGTACGCCGCTGTCGCCGCCGGTGGCTTCAGGCGGTACGCGACGTATCGGGCGGCCACCGCGGCGGGGGTGTTCACCAACACCGTCTTCGGCTTCATCCTCGCATACACCTACATCGCCCTCTGGGCCGAGAAGCCCCATCTCGGTGGCTACGACGAGGCCCAGGCGCTCACCTACGTCTGGTTCGGCCAGGCGATGTTCGCGGTGATGGTTCTGGGCAGCAACGGCTTCGAGGCGGAGCTGATCGAACGTATCCGCACGGGTGACATCGCGATCGACCTGTACCGGCCCGTCGACCTCCAGGGGTGGTGGCTCGCCGCCGACACGGGCCGCGCCCTCTTCCAACTGCTGGGACGCGGCGTCGTCCCCATGGCCTGTGGCGCGCTCTTCTTCGATCTCGCCCTGCCCGCGGACCTGTTGACGTGGGTCGCCGCCTTCGTCGCGATCGCTCTCGGGACGGTTGTCAGCTTTGCGATCCGGTACGTCGTCGCGTTGTGCACGTTCTGGTTGATGGACGGCGCGGGTGCGATGCAACTCACGTGGCTCAGCGGGATGTTCTTCTCCGGGATGCTGCTGCCGCTGAACGTCTTCCCGGGCGCGCTCGGCGATGTCGCCCGCGTCCTGCCCTGGTCGGCGCTGCTCCAGGCGCCGGCGGACGTCCTGATGGGGGAGGCGGACCCGCTGGGCACGTTCGCCTTCCAGGCCGCCTGGGCGGTCGTCCTGCTCGCGGCCGGGCGCCTGATCCAGTCGGCGGCGACACGGAGGGTGGTGGTCCAGGGTGGCTGAACCGGGAGCGTATGGGCCGTATGGGCCGTACAGCCGACTGCGCGAAGGGTTGCGCGCCTATCTGATGATCGCCGCCATGTGGATCCGCTCCACGATGGCCTACCGCGCCTCCTTCGCCATGACCACCTTCGGTAACTTCGCGGCGACGTCCTTCGACTTCATCGCGATCCTGCTGATGTTCTCGCAGGTCGACGAGCTCGGCGGCTACACCATGCCCCAGATCGCCTTCCTCTACGGGGTGGTCGGTGTCGCCTTCGGGCTCGCCGACCTGATGATCGGCTCCATGGACCGGCTCGGAACCCGCGTCCGCGACGGCACGCTGGACACCCTGCTCGTGCGCCCCGCGCCGGTGCTCGCCCAGGTCGCCGCGGACAAGTTCGCCCTGCGCCGCCTGGGCCGGATCACGCAGGGGGTGCTCGTCCTCGGGTACGCCGTCGCCGTGCTCGACATCGCCTGGACCCCGCTGAAGGTGCTGATGGTCCCGATGATGCTGCTCAGTGGAGGGCTGATCTTCGGGGCGGTGTTCGTGGCGGGCGGCGCCTTCCAGTTCGTCGCGCAGGACGCGGCCGAGGTGCAGAACTCGTTCACGTACGGCGGCGCCACCTTCCTGCAGTACCCGCCGACCGTCTTCGCCAAGGAGCTGGTGCGCGGCGTGACCTTCATCCTGCCGCTCGCCTTCGTCAACTGGGTGCCCGCGCTGTACGTGCTGGGGCTGCCCTATCCGCTCGACCTGCCGACCTGGGTGGCGTTCACGCCGCCGCTGGTGGGGGCGGGCTGCTGTGCGCTGGCGGGGCTCGCCTGGCGCGCGGGACTGCGTTCGTATCGGAGTACGGGGAGTTAGGGGAGCCGGGCACACGTGGACATGGACGGTACGGACGGCTTGGACGGCTTGGGCGGTAGGGGCGGCATGGAAACCACGAACGACGTGGGCGCCATGAACGGTGGCGAGGGCGAGGGCGAGGGCGAGGGCGAGGGCGAGGGCGACGGTGACGGCGCGGACCGTCACTTCATCGAACTCGACCGGGTCGAGAAGGTCTTCGACGTCCGCAGGAAGACCGGCTTCCTGCGCAGTGAGCGGCGTGAGGTGAGGGCGGTCGACTCGATCTCCTTCACGGTGGCGCGCGGTGAGATGGTCGGCTACATCGGGCCGAACGGCGCCGGGAAGTCCACCACCATCAAGATGCTCACCGGCATCCTCACCCCGAGCGGCGGCCGGCTGCGGGTCGCCGGCATCGACCCCTCCCGTCAACGCAGCCGCCTCGCGCACCGCATCGGTGTCGTCTTCGGGCAGCGCACCACGCTGTGGTGGGACCTCCCGCTGATCGACTCCTACCGGCTGATCCACCGCATGTACCGCATCCCGGACGCCCGTTACCGCGCGAACCTCGACCGCTGTGTCGAACTCCTCGAACTGGGCGACCTGTTGGACGTCCCCGTGCGCCAGCTCTCCCTCGGTCAGCGGATGCGCGGCGACATCGCGGCCGCGCTGCTGCACGACCCGGAGGTGCTCTACCTCGACGAGCCGACCATCGGGCTCGACGTGATCAGCAAGGCCAAGGTGCGGGAGTTCCTGCGGGACCTGAACGCCGAGCGCGGTACGACCGTGCTGCTCACCACGCACGACCTCCAGGACATCGAGCAGGTCTGCCGGCGCGTGATGGTCATCGACCACGGCCGGCTCATGTACGACGGCCCGATCGCCGGGCTGCACGAGGTGGGCGACAGTGAGCGGACCCTCGTGGTCGATCTGGAGCGGGAGCTGCCCCCGATCGAGGCGGCGCCCGCGCGGGTGGTGAAGGTGGAGGGCCCGCGGCAGTGGCTGGCCTTTCCCGCGTCCGAGTCGGCGGCCCCGCTGGTGGCGCGGATCGCGGCGGAGTATCCGCTGGTGGACCTGTCCGTGCGGGAGCCGGACATCGAGGCCGTGATCGCGACGATGTACGCGGAGCAGGCGGTCGCCCGGCGGGCGGGCGAGGCGGAGGAGACGGTGTCGTAGCCGGTGCGCGGGTAGGCCGCGGGTAGGCCGCGGGCAGGCAGGGCATAGGGGAGCAGGGGCTGTGGCCGAGCTGTGGGGGCGGTTTCGTAGCCCGGCGGGCGGGTTGCTCGTAGGCTGGCCTTCATGACCGACGCTGCGTCTTCCGGGGGAAGTGACGATCAGCGGCTGACGCCGCGGGCGCCCGTGCCCCCCGGTCCCGAAGTCCCTTCCTCCGACAGTCCTCCCTCCTCCGACAATCTCCCCTCCCCCGACAGCCCTCCCTCCTCGGACAGCCTCCGCGCCTCCGACGCCGACCGAGAACAAGTCGCCGAGCGGCTGCGGGACGCCATGGCTGAGGGCCGTCTCGACATGGAGGAGTTCGAGGAGCGCCTGGAGGCCACGTACAAGGCCCGTACGTACGGCGAGCTGGCGCCGATCACCCGTGATCTGCCGGGGGCGGGCGCCGTGGCGCCGCCGCCCGTGTCGATGGTCAAGGAGCCCGCGCAGCAGGGGAGCTGGGCCGGGCGGATCGTCGGCGGGGAGGGCTCGTCCACCTGGGGTGTGGCGGTCATGTCGGGCTTCGAGCGCAAGGGCCGCTGGACCGTGCCCAGGCAGTTCAACTGCTTCGCGTTCTGGGGCGGCGGCAGCATCGACCTGCGTGACGCGGACTTCGCCGACCGCGAGGTCACGATCAACTGTGTGGCGATCATGGGCGGCATGGAGATCATCGTGCCGCCCGGCGTCGAGGTCGTGGTTCGCGGCCTCGGGATCATGGGCGGCTTCGACCACAGCGAGGAGGGTGTCCAGGGCGACCCCGGCGCGCCCCGCGTGATCGTCACCGGGTTCGCCTTCTGGGGCGGTGTCGGCATCGAGCGCAAGCTGCCCAGGGCCGAGCGGCAGCGCCTGAAGGAGGCCCGCCGCCAGGAGAAGCTGGAGCGCCGGGAGGCCCGCAGGGAACTGCACGCCTCGCGCCATGACGCCCTGCACGATCGGCATGATCCGCGCGATCTGCGCGATCTGCACGACGTCCACCGTGAGGCGTTGGAGCAGGTCCGCGACGCCCTGGACGAGCACCGCGAGGCCCGCCGGGAGGAACGCGAGATCCGCCGCGAGGAGCGGGAGGCCCGCCGACAGGGCCGGGAGAGGCGCCGGCGCGGGGACTACTGACCCGGACCACCGACCCGGACCACCGACCCGGACCCGCTGACCAGGAAGTCCGCGGGGCCGGGAAGGCGGTACGCCTCTCGAAGAACGCCCCGAAAACGTCCCGAAGAACGTCCCGAAGAACGTCCCGAAGAACGTCCCGAAGAACGTTTCCTCAGAGCTCGGCCGGCGCCGCGCCCTTCAGGCTCTTCAGGTCGAAGACCTCCGCCATCCGCGCGTACCCCTTGTCGCTGGGGTGGAGGTGGTCGCCCGAGTCGTAGTCGGACCGCAGCCGGCGCGGGTTGTACGGGTCGCGGAGCGCCTGGTCGAAGTCGACGTACGCGTCGTACACGCGGCCCGCGCGGATCTGGGCGTTCACGGCCTCCCGTACGGCCTCGCGGTCGTCGCGGTAGCCGCGGTGGCCCTGGAAGGGCATGAGGGTGGCGCCGACGACGCGCAGTCCGAGGGCGTGGGCCTGGGCGACCAGTTTGCGCTGCCCGGCGAGGATCGTCTCCGGGTTCACGCGGCCCGGGTTGCGCAGGATGTCGTTGACGCCGAGGTCGATGACGACGGCCTTGACGCCCGTGCGGCCGAGCACGTCGCGCTGGAAGCGGGACAGGCCGCTCGGGTTCTCGGCGGGGCGGCCGAGGCCGGCGGCGAGGATCTGGTTGCCGCTGATGCCCTGGTTGACCACGCTGTAGCGCGGTACGTCGTCGGAGCCGGCGGCGTCGCGCAGTCGCTGGGAGAGGACGTCGGGCCAGCGGCGGTTGGCGTTCACGGTCGAGGTCACGCCGTCGGTGAGCGAGTCGCCGACCACGACGACCGTGCCGTCCGACTCGTTGCTGAGCACGTCCAGCGCGGTGACGTAGCGCCAGTACATGGTCTGTGTGGTGTACGGCTCCCCGGTGACGTCCTCGGTGTGGTCGCCCTCGGCCGTGTACGAGATCTGGCGGGCCTGCGGGTGGTAGGTGACCGGGCCGGACGGGGTGGGGGAGTAGGTGGTCACGAGCACGTCGGTGTTCGGCGGCACCGTGACGCGTACGACATCACTGAGGGCCTGCTGGCCCGGCTGGATGACGATCGAGGGGTTGCCGCCGAAGGTGAGACGGCGCATGCTGTCGGCTGTCGCGGCCGGGTTGTTCGCGGCGGAGGCCACCGCGAGGGAGGCGTGTGTGACGCTGAGCGGCTGCTGGCCGTAGAGGTTGGACAGCGTGATGCGGGCGCTCGTACCGCCGGTGCTGGTGTGCACGACGTTGCGGACGGAGCGGCCCGCGAGGCCGTTCGTCTCCGTGCCGGGCTCGCCGCCCACCGGGGCGGCGGACCATGCGCCGACCCAGGTGCCGGTGGAGGCGGGAGCCGCCGGGTTGTGCGGGGTGCTGCGGCCGCTTGCGAACGTCTTCGTCTCGTGGCTGTCGTCGAAACCGACGCCCACGTATATGGCGGCCGATACGGCCACGACCAGTGCGCAGATGGCGGCGAGCAAGGCATAACCGTGACGCTTGGTCATGCGGTGCGTTTCTCCTCGGGCGAAGGGAGCCCGAGGCTCCGATGTGATCACTCCATGATGCGTCATGGGGCAGGGGAGACTCGCCAGGACCCCCGTCGATTCCCCCGACCGGACAGACGCCGGGAACTCCTGTTCCGTTCCAGGAGTCGTTCAGAAAAAGGTCACACAAGCGTCACACCGTCGCTGAGCGGCCGGGAAGGGACAATGGGGTATGGGGGACATGACCGGGTGGAGTGAATGAACGGGACGAATCCGAACATGCCGCACGACAAGGGCAGGCCTTCCCTGCCCGGAGGGCCCCTGCCCGAGAACCCATCGGCCGAGAGCACTGTGTCCAAGGACACTTTGTCCCAAGGCGCTGTGTCCACCGCGGCTCCCCCGGAGGGGATACCCGCGGAGGACGGGGCTTCGGCGAGCGGACGCTCCGAGCGCGGCGCGGCCCCCCTTGGCGGCAGGCCTCCCACCGCCACGCCCTCCTACCGCACGATGACCACCTTCAGCCCCGCCGACGAGGAGAAGCGCCGGGGCGTGCGGCAGATGAAGATCACGGCGACCGGGCTGCTCCTCTTCGTGGCGCTCGTGTACGTGCTCGCCGAGTGGGCCTCGAACGCGGGGGCCGGCCCCTGGGCGGGCTACGTGGCCGCGGCCGCCGAGGCCGGAATGGTCGGCGCGCTGGCGGACTGGTTCGCCGTCACCGCCCTCTTCCGGCACCCCATGGGCCTGCCGATCCCGCACACCGCGATCATCCCCAACAAGAAGGACCAGCTCGGGCTCTCCCTGGGCGAGTTCGTGGGGGAGAACTTCCTCTCGCAGGACGTCGTACGGCAGCGTCTGCGCGCCGTGGGCATCGGCAGCCGCCTCGGCGCCTGGCTGGCCGTACCGGACAACGCGGACCGCGTCACCGCCGAGCTCGCCACCGCGCTGCGCGGCGCCCTGACCGTGCTGCGCGACTCGGACGTCCAGGCGGTGGTCGGTGAGGCCGTCACCCGCCGCGCCGACGCCCAGGAGATCGGGCCCGGACTCGGCAAGATGCTGGAGAAGATCGTCGCCGACGGCGGTCACAAACGCGCGGTCGACCTGATCGTCGCCCGCGCCCAGACCTGGCTGATACTCCACGACGAGCAGGTCATGGACGCCGTACAGGGCGGCGCCCCCGGCTGGACCCCCCGTTTCGTCGACAAGAAGGTCGGCGAGCGCGTCTACAAGGAGCTGCTCCGCTTCGTCACCGAGATGCGCGACTCGCCCGCGCACCCGGCCCGCGGTGCCCTCGACCGCTTCCTCACCGACTTCGCCTCCGACCTCCAGTCCGACACGGACACCCGCGCCCGCGTCGAGCGGCTCAAGGGTGAGGTGCTGGGCAGGGGCGAGGTCCAGGACGTCATCGCGTCCGCCTGGACCGCCGTACGATCCATGATCGTCTCCGCCGCCGAGGACGAGCGCAGCGAGCTGCGGCTGCGCGTGCGGGCCTCGCTGTTGTCGCTCGGCGCCCGTATGGCCACCGAGACGAAGATCCAGGGCAAGGTCGACGGCTGGGTCGAGGATGCCGCCGTCTACGTCGTCACCACCTACCGGCGCGAGATCACCTCGCTCATCACGGACACGGTCGCGAGCTGGGACGCCGGGCACACGACGAAGAAGATCGAGGCGCACATCGGTCGTGACCTGCAGTTCATCCGCATCAACGGCACGGTGGTCGGCTCCCTGGCCGGCCTGCTGATCTACACGGTGGCACGGATGTTCGGGGCGTAGGGGCTTCCTCCCGGGGCGTAACTCCCGGGCGTACTCCTGGCATGGTCCTGGGGCGTAACTCCCGGGCGTACTCCTGGCATGGTCCCGGGCGTACTCCTGGGGCTGCCCCGGGCGACCCCCGGGGTGTAACGCCCTGCCTCCAGGGAGTGAACCCACCGACTCGGGGGACCCGGCTCGGGTTCGCTCGACGAGGAGGGGGCCCATGACATCCGCGCAGCCCGCGCAGCCCGTGCAGTCCGCGCAGTCCGAGACCGGCCGTACCGTGACCACCGACCTGCCCGCCCGTCTCGACCGTCTTCCCTGGTCACGCTGGCACTGGACGATCGTGATCGGACTGGGCACCGTCTGGATCCTGGACGGGCTGGAGGTCACGGTCGTCGGCAACATCGCCGGCCGGCTCTCGGAGGAGGGCAGCGGACTCGCCATCTCGTCGGCGCAGGTCACGGGCATCGCGGCAGCGCTGTACGTGGCGGGGGCCTGCGCGGGAGCGCTGTTCTTCGGGCGCATGACGGACCTGTTCGGCCGCAAGAAACTCTTCATGGTCACGCTCGCGGTCTACCTCGCCGCCACCGCCCTGACGGCCGTCTCGTTCGAGGCCTGGTGGTTCTTCGTGTTCCGCTTCCTGACGGGCTTCGGCATCGGCGGCGAGTACGCGGCCATCAACTCCGCGATCGACGAACTCATCCCCTCCCACTACCGCGGCCGCGTCGACATCGTCATCAACGGCAGCTTCTGGCTGGGCGCGATCGGGGGCTCGCTCCTGTCGATCCTCGCGCTCAATGAGGGCCTCTTCCCGGCGAACACCGGCTGGCGCCTCACCTTCGCCCTCGGTGTCGTCCTGGGCCTGGTGATCCTGCTCGTCCGGCGCAACGTCCCGGAGAGCCCCCGCTGGCTGCTCATCCACGGCCGGGAGGAGGAGGCGGAACGGCTCGTGGCGGAGGTGGAGGCCAAGGTCGCCGCGGACACGGGGCGCCCGCTGCCCCCGGCGACCCAGGAGATCACCATCCGCCAGCGCACGAGCATCGGCTTCGGCACCATCGCCCGCACCGTCCTGTCCACCTACCGCAAGCGCGCCGCCCTCGGCTTCTCCCTCTTCATCGGCCAGGCCTTCCTCTACAACGCGATCACGTTCGGCTTCGGCGCGATCCTGACCACGTTCTACGACGTCTCCACCTCCGACACCGGCTACTACTTCGCGTTCATCGCGGCCGGCAACTTCCTCGGCCCGCTGCTGCTCGGCCGGCTCTTCGACACCGTCGGCCGCCGGGTGATGATCTCGTCGACGTACCTGCTGTCGGGCGTCCTGCTCTTCGGCACGGCCTGGCTCTTCGACCGGGGCTCGCTGAGCGCGACGACGCTGACGGTCTGCTGGTGCGTGGTGCTGTTCTTCGCCTCGGCCGGGGCATCCAGCGCGTACCTGACCGTCTCGGAGGTCTTCCCCATGGAGACCCGCGCGATGGCCATCGCCTTCTTCTACGCCATCGGCACGGCGGCGGGCGGCATCACCGGACCGCTGGTCTTCGCCGACCTCACCGAGTCCGGTGTCGTAGGCGACACGGTCCTCGCGTTCCAGATCGGCGCGGCCCTGATGTGCGCGGCCGGCCTGGTGGCGGCGGCTCTGGCCGTACGCGCGGAACGGCGCTCGCTGGAGGACATCGCCCGCCCGCTGTCGGCGACGGAGGCGTCCGCCGGCGCCCGGACCTCCGCCTGAGTACATCTGAGTACGTGTCTCTGAGTACGAGTACTCTGTCGGGCCGCCCTCGCGCGCGAAACCCTCGTACGCATGACCGAGAAGCTGTTTGGCCCCCTGCGCACGCGCCCCTGGCCGGAACGCTGGCTGACCCGCCTGCTCGGCGCCACTCTGGCCGTGGCCGTGTATCTGCTCTGTCTTCCGTGGGACCTGCGCAACCGCGTCGAGTTCCCGGGCTCCCTCAGCGAGACCACTCCGGCGGCCGGGCCGGCCCTCGCCGTCCTCGGCGTCGCCCTGGTCGCGCTGGCCGCCTACTTCGGCCACCGGGACGCCCTGGCCTGGCCGCTGCTCGTGGTCGCGGTACCGCCGGCCACGCTGATGTACGTCTCCTTCCGCAGCCACCCGGAGCCCCCGGACGCGGGAGTCTGGCCGCTGACCTGGGCCTTCTTCACGCTCGTGATCGCCGCGGGCGTCCTGGTCGCGGCCTCCGTGGCCCGGGGGTTCCGGTCGGAGACGGTGGAGGAGGGCTGGGTGACCGGGGCGCAGGGCTCGTCGTGAGCGGGTCCCCTGCTCCTGGGTCGGGTACGTGCGGTCAGGCTCCCGTGGTGGAGCCCGGCCGCACGATCATGAGAACGGTGACCACGGCCCAGAGCAGGTTGAAGATCCCGGTGAACATGGCGAGCTGAACCGTGGTCCTGGGGTTGAGGGCGGTGACGGGGGCCGCGGCGGAGGTGGTGTCGGCAGGGGCAGGGGCAGGGGCAGGGGCAGGGGCAGGGGCCGGGGCCGGGGCCGGGGCAGGGGCAGGGGTCTTTGTCAGCCCCTCGAGGATCTCCTCCTGCCGGGGCAGCACCAGCACGACCAGCACGATCGCCGCCGCCACCGTCAGCGCGATCGACACGATCAGCCAGGGGTCACCCATCACGCCCATGGCCCCCGCCGTGGCCAGCCCGAACACGGGCACGGCGATACCGAGGCCCGCGTACACCCTGCAGATCCGGTGCAGCAGCCGCACGGACGACAGGGCCCGTTCACTGCCGGCCTCGGCCAGCGCCTGCCGCGCACTCGGCGGGAACATGCTGGCCGCGACGGTGACGGGGCCGATGGCGACGATGGCCGCGATGACGTGGAGGGAGAGGAGCAGCTTGGTCACGGGGTGACGGTACGGGGGTGCGAGGGCGCGTGGAAGCGGCGGGATTGCCATGGGTCAACGGATTCTCGCCAGTCGGCCGACCGCCGTGCGTGCAGTGGGGGCCCGTTGCCTCGCCCCCGCCGCCCCTACCCGTCCCACCCCCGGGGGCGCTGCCCCTTCGACACGGTTTTCAGCGGCGCTGGGAACTGCACGGCTTTCAGGGGCGCGGGGAACTGCGCGACCAGCCCCACCCCACCCCCCCCCC
>NZ_JBEYXP010000096.1:0-25510 GCF_040704615.1 Streptomyces sp. NPDC046862
CCAGGCCAGGCCCTTCAAGTGGGCCAAGACGGCCGACCAGATCCTCGACCGAATCTGCCGTTACTGCTCACGCATCTCCGAACCAGGTCACTAGGGAACGACCGTCACCGGCCAGCGTCCCGCCTTCACCAGCCGGATCGCCACGGAACCGATGATCCGGTGGCCGGCCTGCTCGGAGGCGCCCACCACGACCGCGTCCGCCTTCAGGTCGTCCGCCGCCGTCACGAGCCCGTTGTACGGGTCTCCGCGGAACGTGTGGAACTCCCAGCGCACGTCGAAGATGCCCTTGACGCGCTCGGTGGCGTCCCGGATCTCCGCGATGAGGCCCTCGGCGATCTCGTCGGTCGTCTGCGCGGCGGGCACACCGAACGCGGCCCCCGCCGCCATCACCGGCTGGATGTACACCACGGCCAGCAGGGCGTGCTGTCGTCGGGCCAGACCGGCCGCGTAGGCGGCCGCGCGGAACGACGAATTGGATCCGTCCACCCCGACGAGGATCACCTTGGGCCCGTCCGTGCCGCGCTCGAACCGGTGCTGCTCTGTCACGCCTGCGAGGCTATCGAACCCGCTGGTCCCGGGTTCACCCCGGGCGTCGCTCGATCGGCTGTACGGAACCCGAACGCGCTGCTCCTCCCGGGTGTTTTCCTGCGTCCACACCGGTGTCGTTGGGGTGCGTCGCCCGTGCAACGGGTCACTGATGAGTCATGACGAAGGATCACATGTTCACGCGGCGCCGACTGCTGATGGCCGGCGCTGCCGTCGTGGCCACGTCCGGTGCCGCGGGCGCGGCCGCTCTGCTCGGCGGGGAGACCGCCCCGGGCGGCGCGGGCCCCAGCCCGGTGCCCGGGGGGACCCCGGCGGCGGGTTCGCCGACGCGTGGTGGGGTCAAGCCCTCCGCGTACCGGCTGCAGCCCCTCACGGGGTACGGTCCGCCGCGCGCCCGCGTCCGGACCCTCGTCCGGCGCGAGCCCTTCCTTCGCGTGGCCGGGATGGGCCGTGCCATGGTGCTGACCTTCGACGACGGCCCGGACCCCCGCTACACCCCCGAGATCCTGCGCACCCTGCGCGAGTACGACGTCCACGCCATGTTCTTCGTCTGCGGCTCCATGGCCGCGGACCACAAGGACCTGCTGCGCCAGATGGCCGACGACGGGCACGTCGTGGGAAACCACACCTGGTCCCACCCCCTGCTGACGAAGATGTCGTACTCGGCGATCCACGCCCAGATGGAACGCACCAGCGAGGTCATCGAAGAGGCGTACGGCGAGGCGCCCCGGTGGTTCCGCGCGCCCTACGGCGCCTGGAACCGCGCGGTGTTCCACATCGGGGCCGACCTGGGCATGGAACCGCTGGGCTGGACGCTCGACACGCTCGACTGGCGGAGCCCGGGCACCCGCACCATCGTCGAACGGATCGAGCGCCAGGCCGACCCGGGCGTGGTGGTCCTCTCCCACGACGCGGGCGGCAACCGCTCCCAGAGCGTACGGGCGCTGCGCGACTATCTGCCAGGCCTGCTGGACGCGGGCTACCAGATCACCGTGCCGCGACGGCGGATGGTGTAGGGCTGTTCAGGCCCGCGGCCCCGGCAACACCCAAAAGGCCCGCCCCCGGTGACACCCGGAAGGCGGGCCCAACCCTGTCGTCGGGGCCCTCAGCGGACCTCGATCATGCGGGCGAACACCACGACGTTCCCGTCGTAACCGTTCTGCTTGGAGAAACCGCCCCCGCACGTGATGACCCGGAGCTCCGGAACACCACTGTTCCCGTAGACGCGGTCCCCGGGGAAGTTCTCCTTCGCGAACACCTCGACGCCGTAGATCTCGAAGACGGCCGTCTTCCTGTCGCTGCGCTGGACCTCGATCCGGTGCCCCTTCTGGAGCGAGCCGAGTCCGTAGAAGACGGCCGGGCCGTGCTGGTTGTCGACGTGGCCCACGAGGACGGCCGTGCCGTTCTCCCCCGGGGACACCGCGCCGGTGAACCAGCCGGCGAGGTTCGGGTCGTCGGGCGGCGGCGCGTCGACCCAGCCCTGCAGGTCCAGGCCCACGGGGATCACGGGGGTGTCGACCTGGATCGACGGGATCCTGATCCGCTCGACCGCGGCGTACGGCAGCGGGGACGGCATGTCGGCGAACAACCCGTGGGGGGTGGCTTCGCGGTCGGCGGCCGCCGCCGACGCCGGCTGTGGCGGACCCACGTCGAACTCCCCGGAGCCGTTCCGGATGAGGGCGAGGCCGGTCAGCAGAACAAGCGCTATGACGCCCCACGGGGCGCGCTTCCTCCGCCGCTCCTCTTCGTCGGCCAGTTCGGACGAATACATTCGCCATCCCCTCTCGCCCCGGCCGTTGTCGCGTCCGTCGCGCATGGCACAACGCTAAGCGCAGCACGCGGACTCGGCGACGGGGCCGGTGCGAACGGGTGGACGGCCGTACACGGGGCGTGCGCCATCCGTGTCGCCGTCCTCAGGTTTTTTCCGACGGCCGATGACCTGCGGCGATATCCGATCGCGGGCGATTTTCCCGGCGTGTCCTCTCACCAGGACGGACCAATCCCGAAATGCGCCCCACCGCGCGGCAACTGAGGGTCTGGTCAGGAGGCGCTTACTCACCGATCGACCGGGGACGGGTCCCGGGGCGCCTTCCCCGGAGGCTCACATGCGTACTACTCGTGCCCTGGCGGCGTCCGCCGCCGCGGTCGCCGCGCTCGGGTTCGCAGCGCCCACGGCCGCCGCGTGGAACGATCCGACCTCGGTCACCGCCCAGCCCAGTGTCATCGCCCGCGGCGGACAACTGGTCCTCACGGTCAAGGGTGAGGCGTGCACCGCCGCGAACAGCACGATCAGCTCGGCCGCCTTCCCGACGACGAAGCTGAGGTCGATGGGCGGCGACACGGCGACAGCGACCGTGACCGTCAACTCGAACGCCACCCCCGGCGCCCAGAGCGTCACGACCAACTGCGACGGCCGGCAGAGGACGTTCAACAACGTCTTCACCGTCATCGGCGGCGTCCGCGGTGGCATCGGCGGCAGCAGCACCTCCGGAGCGACCCCGACCGACATCGCGATCGGTGGTGGTCTCGTCGCCGTCGCCCTGATCGGCGGTGGGGTGTTCTGGATGCGCCGCCGCTCCGAGAACAAGATCTGAGCCCAGCCACGAGCACGGGCGGACGAAGAGACGAAGACATGACGACTTTCGCCCCGGACCCACTCGGGTCCCGGGGCGAAACGCCGTGCGGTGAGAGGTGCCGACCGCGGGACGCGCGGGGCGGATCCCGTTGAGAGCCGTCAGTCGCCTGCCTTGGGGAACAGCTGCAGCAGCGGTTCCGTCGACGCCGTGAGCCCCCGGTTGTACGGCGCGTCGAAGTCCCAGACGAGGAACAGCAGGAAGGCGATGAGAGCGGAGAACAGGCCGGCCAGGATCAGCTCGCGCGGGGTACGCCGGATCTGCAGGGCGAACACCATGCCGACGGTCACGACGGCACCGGTGATGAGCCCGAACCACACGACGCCCGGCATGGCCGGGCCGGTTGAGTCGGCGCGGGCGCTGCGCGCGGCGTCGGCGGCGGCCACCTGGTCCACGAGCGGCTGGTAGGCCTGCGCCTCGAAGTCCGACCGGGGCTCGTAGTCGGTGACGTCCTCGCGGATACGGTCGAGGAGACGGGCGCCGCGCTCGGTCATCTCACCGCGCTCGGCCATCACCTTCCACTCCTTGGTCACGACGTGGTCCACATACGTGTCGACGTCGCCCCGGATGCGGTCCCGCACGTCCGCCGGGTAGACGCGCACCCGTTCGTTGATCTCGTGCAGGGCCTGTGCCTCCGCCTGGACGTGGTCCTGGGCGACGCTGCGGGCCTCCCACACACCGGCGATGGCCAGACCCAGCACGATGGCGTACACGACGCCGATCATCATCGTGATGTACTCGATGACGTCGGGGGTCTCGGACGGGTCGTCGTCCTCGCGCGCCGTGTGATGCCGCACCACGGCCACGACGAGGACGACGACGCAGGCGGCCGCCATCGCGAGGGTGAGAACAAGCCATTCCGACAACGGATTCCTCCAGGGATCAGCGCGGACGCAGCGCGGCGGCGGCGAACAGCGCGGGCACGGTGACGAGCAGGGCGAGTGACACGAGGGACGGACCGCCGCGCTTCGCCTGCCCGCGGGCGGACGGCCGGTACGGCGGATAACTCACCGGGGACGGCGACGGCTTGGGCCGCGCCTTCGGCGGCGGGGGCTTCGGTGCCGCGGGGGCGGGAGGCGGGGCCGGTGACGGCGGGGGCGGTACGGGCCTGGGCGCGAGCGTCGGGGCGGGAGGGGGCGTCGGCTTCGGCCTCGGCGCGGGGGGTGTCGGGGTGGGCTTCGGCGGGGGCGGTTTCGGCGTGGGGGTGGGTGTGGGGGTCGGTGTGGGAGGACACGACGGTGTCGGGGTGGGTGTGGGCGTGGGGGGACACGACGGTGTCGGGGTGGGCGTCGTCCTCGCCGGGACCGCACCGCGGGTGCCGCTTCCCGCGAACGCCACCGCGACGACCCCGCCGCCGTCCGTGGAGGCATACGCGCAGGCAGTGGCGGTCGCCGTCGCACTCGGCACCCCCACGAGGAGCCAGGTCAGTGCGAGCAGGGCCAACAACCGTATGGCGAGGGCGGATCGGGTCCGCTGGGGTCCGTGCACGACGGAGATCATCGGCCCTGACGCGCCCGCACACGCCCGAGCGCCGGGTGATTGCCCCGAACGGGGGACAAGCGTGCCTCGGGAACGACGGACGAGTGCTCCCCGTACACGACTCACGGTGGGGCTCGTCACAGGTTCCGGAAAGAAATTTGTGCAGTGGTTGAACACAGCTGCCACCTCCCTGCGTACCTAGGGCCAGCGAGCGGCGCGGCAGGGCGCTGCAAAACCCAAAGGAACACGGGGAGTTACGATGAAGACCTCCTGGCGGAACGCCTCACTCGTAGCAACAGCTGCGTGCATGCTGGCGCTCACGACGGCGTGCGGTCAGGACAGCGGCAGCACGTCGAGCCAGAACGTCGGCGCCACCCAGCCGGCCGGCGGTATCGACCTGGGAGCCGGCGGATCCGCCACCGGCTCGGGCTCGGGCTCCGGCTCCGGTACCGACACCGGTGCGCAGGAGCAGGAGGGTGCCTCGGCGCAGGGCGCGGCAGCGGGTCAACTGGCCGTGTGGAACAGCAAGAAGAACGGCAAGGTCCTCACCGACAGTGCCGGCTTCACCCTCTACCGCTTCGACAAGGACACGGCCGAGCCGCCGAAGACGACCTGTGAGGGCGACTGCGCCACCACCTGGCCGCCCGTCCCGGCCTCCGGCGCCACGGCCGCCGAAGGCGTCGACAAGTCACTGCTCGGCGAGGTGACGCGCCCCGACGGCACCAAGCAGCTGACGATCGGCGGCTGGCCCATGTACCGGTACGCCAAGGACGCCAAGGCCGGTGACATCAAGGGCGAGGGCCTGAAGGGCTCCTGGTACGCCTCGGCCCCCGACGGCAAGAAGGCCTCCGGCGGCGCGTCCGACGCGGGCGACGACGGCGGCGAGGGCTCCGCCGAGGCGATCGGGGACCTGCCCGGTCTCTCGACCCGTGAGGACCCCGAGCTCGGCACGGTCGTCGTCGACAAGAACGGCATGACCGTCTACCGCTTCGAGAAGGACACGCCGTGGCCGATGAAGTCGGCCTGCGTCGGCGCCTGCCTGGAGAAGTGGCCGGTCGTCGCCCCGGTCGACGCCGCCGACACCAAGGGCATCGACAACAAGAACGACGGCCGCAAGGGCTACGTCGTCCTGAACCGTCCGGACGGACAGAAGCAGCAGAGCATCGACTGCTGGCCGCTCTACACCTTCGCGGGTGACAAGAAGCCGGGTGACACCAACGGCCAGGGCGTCGGCGGCACCTGGTACGCCATCTCGCCGGAGGGCAAGCCCCTCGGCAAGCCGAAGTAGACGTTTCCCCTCCCCAGGGATCGATCCACCGCAGTCGGCCGAAGGAGGTGTTCGAGAGTCAGAAGTGCCGGATGCACAGAGCCAGGGCACAATCCCCGGTCCGCCCCCTCCGCACCGCACGGAGGGGGCGGACCACTTGGCGTGTCCGGACACGTGCCCGGGTACGTCCGGAGGTGGACGGAAATCGCGGGCACCGCGCGCGCCGGAACCGTGACTCCGCGCGCTTCCCGCACACGCTCCGGATCGGACCGCGTTCATTCCGTGAAGCACTTCACAGGGCGACAATTCGGCACTTGCCGGAGGCAGTGCCATGGAACGGACGGTCAATTTCCGTTTGGGCTCGCTCCATTGGCGGGCGATCAGTAGCCTCAGCTCGAACACTGGATCGCCTACGCCACACCCGAAGCGTTGGAGTGATAGATGGAGCGTCCCGCCTGGGCCCCGCGGAGCATCGACATCACGGTGCCGTCCGTGGCCCGCATCTACGACTACTTCCTGGGCGGTTCGCACAACTTCGAGGTCGACCGGGAAGCGGCCCGCAGGGCCATGGAGTTCGTTCCGGGGATGCCCAAGATCATGCAGGCCAACCGGGCGTTCATGCGACGCGCCGTGCGGTACGCGACCGGTGAGGGCATCACCCAGTTCCTGGACATCGGTTCCGGCATCCCCACCTTCGGCAACGTCCACGAGGTCGCCCGCCAGGCCCACCCCGGCGCACGCGTCGTGTACGTCGACCACGACCCGGTGGCCGTCGCGCACAGCCAGGCCGTGCTGGAGGGCGACGAGGACGCCGACGTGGTCGCCGCCGACCTCCGCAAGCCCCTGGACATCCTCGAAAGCCCCCAGGTCGGGCGCCTCATCGACCTGAACCGGCCAGTCGCGCTGCTCCTCGTTGCCATACTGCACTTCGTGGAGGACGCGGACGACCCGTACGGAGCGGTGGCCGAGCTGCGCGACGCGCTCGCGCCCGGCAGCCTGCTCGTGCTCTCGCACGCCGGGTACGAGGGAATACCGCTGCCTCCCGAGCGGGCCGAGGGAGCGGTCGACGTGTACAAGGACATCCGCAGCCCGCTGATCATGCGCACGCGCGAGGAGATCGCGCGGTTCTTCGAGGGGTACGACATGGTGGAACCCGGACTGGTGCCGTTGGCGAACTGGCGACCCGACACGGCACCCGAGGACGAGGATCCGTACGCGTTCTCAGCGATCGCCGGCGTGGGGCGTACGGCGTGACCGCGGGGCCGGACGGGCCGGAGGACAGACTGCGCCGGTTCGCGACGATCTGGAGCCGGGCGGTCTTCCCGGTGACCGCCACGTCGCTCACCCGGCCGGAGCTCGAGGAACGACTCCTGCCGCTCGCACGGCGGTTGAGCGAGGCGCTGCGGGCCAGGCACTTCGACGCGGACGCCGGCAGGGAGGTCGGCGCCGCGCTCGTCGACGCGCACTGCACCGACCCCGACGCTCTCAGCCACTCGCTCGACTGCGTGGACGCCTACCTCGTCCTGTACTGCGGCGAGGACGGCCCCGCGGAGGACCTGCGCGCCCGCTCCTCCCGCCTGCAGCACGCCATGGCCGCCGGATACGCCCAGGCGCTGCGGCAGCGGACGCTGGCCGAGCAGGAGGCCATCGCCCAGGCCGCCCTCAACGCCCAGGGAGCGGTCGCCCAGGCGCTGCACGAGAGCGAGGCCCGCTTCCGCGCCGTATTCGAGGGCGCCGCCATAGGCATCGGCATCGCCGACCTCGAGGGCAACATCCTCCAGGTGAACGGCGCGCTGCTGCGCATGTTCGGCGGCTCCGAGCACGCGGTGCGCGAGCGCAACGTCCAGGACTGGACGCACCCCGAGGACGCCCCCCAGGTGTGGCGCCTGTACGAGGAGCTGGTCCGGGGAGAGCGGGAGCACTACCACACCGAGAAGGCGTTCTACCGGCCTGACGGAACGGTTCTGTGGACCAACCTCACGGTCTCCCTCCTCCGGGACGCGGACGGGTACCCCCGCTACCAGCTGGCGCTGATGGAGGACACCACCGAGCGCCGCCTGCTCAACCTCCGCCTGCGCTACGAGGCCACGCACGACGCGCTCACCGGACTGCCCAACCGCACGCTCTTCTTCGAACGCCTGGAGAAGGCGCTCTCGGCGGGCGAGGGCCAGCGCTTCGGCCTGTGCTACCTCGACCTCGACGGCTTCAAGACCATCAACGACAGCCTCGGCCACGCGGCCGGTGACCGCCTGCTGGTGGAGATCGCCGACCGTCTCCAGTCCTGCGCCACCGCCCCCGGCGAGATGGTCGCCCGGCTCGGCGGCGACGAGTTCGTGGCGCTGACCACCGGGACCGACACGCAAACCGAGGTCGACGAACTCGCCGACCGCATCATGAACGCGCTCGTCACCCCGGTCCGCATCGAGGGCCGCGAACTCCTCGTACGCGGAAGCGTCGGCATCGTCGAGGGCCCGGCGGGGGAGCGCGGCCCGGCGGAGGTGCTGCGCAGCGCCGACATCACCATGTACCGGGCCAAGTCGGCGGGCGGCAACCGCTACGAGATGGCCGACGCGGAGGCCGACGCCCGCGCCATCACCCGGCACGGACTCACCACCGCTCTGCCCGCGGCCCTCGACCGCAGCGAGTTCTTCATCGAGTACCAGCCCCTGGTCCACCTCGGCGACGGCACGGTACGCGGAGCCGAGGCCCTGGTGCGCTGGCTCCACCCTCAGCACGGTGTCCTCGGGCCGGATCGTTTCATCCCGCTGGCCGAGCACACCGGGCTGATCGTTCCGCTGGGCCGCTGGGTGCTGGAACAGTCGGTGCGCCAGGCCCGGGAGTGGCAGGAGCGGCACAAGGACAAGCTGGGCACGGGTCCGCTGCGGGTGAACGTGAACCTGTCTCCCTGCCAGCTCACCCACCCCGGCCTCGTGCAGGACACGGTGGACATCCTGGAGCGCGCGGGACTGGAACCGGACGCGCTGTGTCTGGAGGTGACGGAGTCGGCGTTGATCGGCGCGGACGACGAGGTGCTCAAGCCACTGCGGCGGCTGGCCGAGATGGGCGTCGACATCGCCCTCGACGACTTCGGTACGGGGTACTCCAACCTGGCCAACCTCCGCCGCCTCCCGGTGAGCGTGCTCAAGCTGGACCGTTCCTTCACCCAGGGCATGCAGCAGTTCCCCGCGGATCCGGTGGACCTGAAGATCGTCGAGGGCATCGTGTCCCTCGCTCATGGCCTCGACCTCACGGTCACGGTGGAGGGCGTGGAAACGGGTGCGCAGGCCGAGCAGCTGCGGATCTTGGGCTGCGACACGGCCCAGGGCTGGTATTACGCCCGTCCGGGGCCACCGGAGCGGTTGCACGAGCTGGCGCTGGTGGACGCGAGCGGCTGACCGCCGGTGGGAGGGCGGGTTTGTTTCGCCCCCGCCGCCCTTACCCGTCCCTCCCCCACTCTCGGCTCCGCTCGAGCGGGGGGACCCCCATCCGGGGCTCCGCCCCGGACCCCGCTCCTCAAACTCCCCCAGCTACCGCTGGGAGGTGCCCCCAAGGGGCTGGATTTGCGCGGCAGGGGCTGGTTTTCAGGGACTCTGAAGACTGGCGGCTTTCAGGGACGCGGAAAGCTGGGCATCTTTCAGGCGCGCGGGGACTGCCCGGTTTCAGGCGCGCGGGGAACTGCGCAGGTCTTTAGGGGCGCGGGGAACTGCGCAGGTTTTCAGGGGCGCGGGGAACTGCCCGACCAGCCACACCCAACCCGCAGCCAGCCCACCCACCCAAACCACCCACCCGCGCCCCCCGGAGGGGACCCGGCATCATGAGCCCATGCGTGCTGCCCGGCTCATCAAAATGGTGCTGTTGCTCCAGTCCCGTCCCTCCATGACCGCGGCCGACCTGGCCCGCGAACTGGAGGTGTCCGAGCGCACGGTCACCCGCGACGCGCAGGCGCTGTCGGAGGCGGGCGTCCCGGTGTACGCGGACCGGGGACGAGCCGGCGGATACCGGCTCATCGGCGGGTACCGCACCCGCCTCACCGGCCTGGCCCGCAGCGAGGCCGAGGCACTGTTCCTCAGCGGCGTACCGGCCGCCCTCCGCGAAATGGGCCTGGAGGACGCCGCCTCGGCCGCCCGGCTCAAGGTGTCCGCCGCCCTCCTCCCCTCCTTCCGCGACGCCTCGCGCACGGCCGCACAACGGTTCCACCTGGACGCCCCCGCCTGGTTCAAGGAGCCCGAGACACCCGGTCTGCTGCCGGCGGTCGCGGACGCCGTCTGGGACGACCGGCGGATCACGGCCCGCTACCGGCGCGGGAACGGGGAGTCTCAGCGGGAAGTGGAGCGCGCGCTGGAGCCGTACGCGCTCGTCCTGAAGGCGGGGGCCTGGTACCTGTGCGCACGGGTGACGGAAAGGATGACGGAGACGGAGACGGAGCAGGACTCCTTCCGGGTCTACCGCATCGACCGCTTCACCGCGGTGGCCGTCGGCGAGGACCGCTTCACCCGGGACGAGGAGTTCGACCTGCCGGCCTTCTGGGAGGAGCGGGCCGCACAGTTCGCGCGGTCGATCCTGCGCACCGAGGTCGTGGTGCGGTTGACCGGGGAGGGCGCGCGGCGGCTGGTGCACGCCGTCGACCCCGTGTCCGCCAGGGAGGCGCTGGCGGCCGCGGAGGACCCGGACGAGCGTGGGTGGGTGACGGTGACGCTGCCCGTGGAGTCCGAGGAGGTCGCCCACACCCAGCTCACGGCCCTGGGCCCGGAGGTGGAGGTGCTGGCCCCGGCAACCCTGCGCAAACGGTTCTCCGACGACGCGGCACGTCTCGCGAAGCTGTACGACTCGTGAAGGCACGGGGCTCGCGGAGGCCTCACCGCCCACGACAATTTCACCGCACTCCAGGTGCGTGCCTCCCCGAGAGGGCCGATGCTGGTCCCGTGATGGACGAGACGGAGTTCTGGGAGCTGGTGGACACGACCCGGGAGGCCGCCGAGGGCGACCCCGAGGATCAGGCCGACCTGCTCGTCGAGCGGCTCGTCCAGCTGGACCCCGACGCGGTGCTGGACTTCGCGCGGCACTTCGAGTCCCGCTACAACCGCGCGTACCAGTGGGACGTGTGGGGCGCGGCCTGGGTGCTCCTCGACGGGGCCGGAGACGACGTGTTCGACTTCTTCCGGTGCTGGCTGATCGGCCAGGGCCGGGAGGTCTACGAGGGCGCGGTGCACGATCCGGACTCGCTCGCCGATCTCCTGGACGACTTCGACGAGGAGGTCGACGGGGACGGCGAGGAGCTGGGGTACGCGGCGGACGAGGCGTACGAACAGCTCACCGGGGCCGTCGCCCCGGACCTCGGCATCCCTTCCGCGCCGCCCGAACCCGAGGGCACTCCGCTGGACTTCGAGAACGAGGCCGTGCTCGCGGAGCGCTACCCCAGGCTCTGGGAGCGGTTCAGGACCTGACCGCGGGACGTGGAGCGCGGCAGGTAGGCGTACTGCGCGGCGGCGTAGGGCGCGGCGTGGTGCGGCGGCTGCCGACGCGGCTCCTGGTGCGGTTCCCTGTGCGGTTCCCGGTCCGGGGCCGCGGGGCGGTGCAGAGGCGCCGAGTTCGCCCGTTCCAGCGCGGACGCGGTGACGGCGGACGGGCCGAGCACGACGGCGACGGTCGCGCAGGCCACCGTCCAGGGGCTCCGCAGGGACGCGGACCACGGCTTCCTCGTGTGCTTCGAAGCGCTCTTCGGATCGGACTTCAGATCGGACTTCAGATCGGTCTTCGAACGACTGCTGCTCATCTTCCCCACCTCCGGTCGGCGTGACACGACGAAGCTAGGGCGCCGGTCTTGGAGGACTCTGTGAGGTGTCCGCGCCGCGCCTGTGAACCCGGTGGGCGGATCAGGAACGGCCCTGGAGACGCGCCGCGGCCTCTCTGATCGCGGGGAGCCGTTCCGCGAGGGCCGCGCCGGGGCAGGTGGTCATGTAGCCGTCGCTGTGGCCCGCGAGGGCGGGCAGCAGGACCGTGGTGCCGGCGGGATACCGGCTGTGGCTGTTGCTGGACCTCAGGTGGACACCGCCACGCGGGTCGACGTCCGCGAGGCCCAGCTTCCAGGCGGCGAGGGCGGCGATCGCGTCGGTCATCGCCCGGGGCACCGGCACGCCCGCCGTGAACGTGCCGATGGCCGCGATGCCCGCCGTACGGTGGTTGAAGCCCTGGGTGTGGGCGCCGGTGACGGGCCGGTCGACGCCGCCCGCGCGCCCCTCGTAGATGGTGCCGCAGCGGTCGACGAGGAAGTTGTAGCCGATGTCGTCCCAGTCCCGGCCACCGGTCTGTCCCGCGTACAGGTAGCGGATGATGCGGGGCGTCTCCGCGCAGTCGTAGTCGTTCGGCGAGTCGGTGTGGTGCACGAAGACCGCCACGACCCGGTCGTCGTACCGGGCGGGCGGCTGGCTGCGCGCGGCGTCGCCCAGCCAGCGGGCCCTCGGCACGATCGACGGCCGGTCGGCCCTGTGCGCGACGGCGGGCCGGGGCGTCGAGGGATGGTCGGCACGGCGCTCCGTCCGGTCCCCGCCGGCCGTCGCCCACAGCACCAGCCCCAGCACGACGGCGAGCACGGGCAGGCAGGCGAGCAGGACGCGGATTCGGGTGCGGGCGCCGCGCGGCGCCCGCACGGGCGACTCCTCCTCACGGTCCGCCCCCGGCGGACGTGGAGGCGACGGATCCCGGCCGGTTCCCGGTGGTCGTGAGGGCGACGGATCCCGGCCGGTTTCCGGTGGTCGTGAGGGCGACGGATCCCGGCCGGTCTCCGGCGGTCGTACGGTCCGCCCGGTCCCCTCGGCGGGCCCGGCCACCGGCGGACCGGAGGCCTCCGACCCGTCGGCACCCGAACGCCGCTCGGCGGCCCGCCCGGACTCCGTAGTCGGCCCGGACACTGCGGCACGCCCGAGGTCCGCGGAACGCCCGAGGTCCGTGGAACGCCCGAGGTCCGTGGAACGCCCGGGCTCCACGGCCCGCCCAAGGTCCGCGGAGCGCGCTCGCTGCTGTGCGCGTCCGCCCAGCGCAGCCCGTATCCGCCCCCGTCGCCGCCGTCGCGTTCGCGCCGTCCGGAAGACACGCATGGCCTCAGCTTGGGCCCGCCCCGGCCCCGCCGCGACGTGGGGTGCGCCACCCGGTGGAACCATCGTCCCGGTCCGGGACGTTTTTACAGGTCCAGGCACGTGTGGCCGATTCCGCTGGTCCGCGCGGGCCTGCCTGATCACTGGGCCCGCCCCACGCGTACTACTAGGGGTCCCGAGAGAAAGGCGCCTGGAGTGGACGTGCTCGACATCCTGCTGTTGCTGGTGATCCTGGCCTACGCGGCGTCCGGTTACCGCCGTGGCCTGGTCGCCGGCTGCGTCTCGCTGGCCGGGTTCGTGGGCGGCGCGGTCGTCGGGGTGTGGGTGTTGCCCTGGGTGATGGGCCTGGTGACGGCGGGGACCCCGGCGGCGACGCTCACGGCCGTGCTGACGGTCCTGGCGCCTGCGGTCGTCGGACACGAGCTGGCGGGGCGTCTGGGGCTGCGTCTGCGCGGGGAGTTGGAGCGCGGCCCGCTCCGGGTGGCCGACGGCGTCGGCGGCGCCGCGGCCAACACGGTCGCCGTCCTCATCGTCGCCTGGGTGGCCGCCAGCGTGCTGGGCGCGTCCTCGTCCCCGGTGGTGACGCAGGCGATCCGTGACTCGGCGCTGCTCGGCGCCGTGCAGAACACCATGCCGGAGACGACCCCGACCTGGTTTTCACGTGCCACCTCCGCGCTCACCGAGGCGGGCTTCCCGCAGGTCTTCAACCCGTTCGAGAACGAGGCGACGGCTGAGGTCGCCAAGCCCTCCGGGGACAGCGTCACGACGGCCGCGACGAGTGCGGCCAAGCGCAGCACGGTGAAGGTGGAGGGCGTCGCCGACGGTCAGGGCCGCGAGGGCAGCGGCTTCGTCTACTCGGCGCGGCACGTGATGACGAACGCCCACGTGGTGGCGGGCATCGACGAGCCGACCGTCCGCGTGGGCGGCGTGGGCCGCACGTACGAGGCCCGGGTCGTCCTGTTCGACCCCGACAAGGACGTGGCCGTCCTCTACGTGCCGGACCTCACGGCGCCCGTGCTCCGCTTCGACGACTCCGCGGGGCGCGGTGACTCCGCGGTCGTCGCCGGCTACCCGCAGGACGGCGGCCTCGATCTGCAGGGGGCCACGGTCGCCAGCCGGATCAACGCCACCGGCCAGAACATCTACAGCACGGACACGGTCACCCGGGAGATCTACTCCATCCGCTCCACGGTCCGCCCCGGCAACTCCGGGGGCCCGCTCCTCAGCACCGACGGCACGGTGTACGGCGTCGTCTTCGCCCGCTCGACCTCCGACGACGAGACCGGCTACGTCCTGACGGTGGACGAGGTCGCCGGGGAGGCCCAGCAGGCGAGGAACGCGACGACGCCGGTGGACACGGGCGAGTTGATCGCCTCGTAGCCCCGCCGGACGAGGGATCCGGCCGCCGTGGGCTGTCAGAGGCCGTGTCAGAGGTCGCGTCAGGGGTTGTCAGAGGTGTTGTCAGAGATAACGTCCCATCAGGACGTCGTCCACGTACTCCCCTTCGAGCAGGAACTCCTCGGGCAGGATCCCCTCCACCACGAAGCCCTCGGACTCGTACAGCTTCCTGGCCGGGGCGTTGTGCCCGAGGACACGCAGGGTGAGCCGTCGTGCGTCCTGTCGCCGGGCCTCCTCCACCACGGCCCGCAGCAGCGCCCGGCCCACCCCGGCGCCGCGTGCCGTCTCGGCGACGGCGAGGCCCTGGATCTGCCGCACATGGGAGTTGCAGGCGAGCGGGGTCGGGTAGCCCAGGCGGATGTAGCCGGCGAGCCGTCCGCCGAGTTCGGCGACGAGATGGTCCCGGGGCCCGAACCGCTCGCTGAAGAAGGGCTCGTACGGCGGTTGGGGGCGCGGTTGGACGGAGTGCAGCGTGGACCAGGTGACGCGGTCGAGGAGGCCGAGCGCGTCCTCGTCGTCGGGTGTGGCGAAGCGTATGTACGGAACCGGCATGGGGGCCACAGTACGGCGATCGGAGCAGCCCCGGCCGTGTGTCGCGGCGGCCCGACCGGCAGGATGTACCCATGAACGCTGATGCGCCGCTGGACGACGCCGACGCTCCGCTCGATCCGCTCGATACGGAGGCGTCGCTGGGTACCGAGGGTGCCCCGGCTCCCGGCTCCCGGATCGCGATCGCCGGGGCGTCCGGGCTGATCGGTTCGGCACTGGCACGCTCGCTGCGGGCGGACGGGTACGAGGTGGTACGGCTCGTACGGCGGACGCCGCGGGGCGAGGACGAGGTGCGGTGGGACCCGGAGGCCCAGAAGGTGGACGCGGCGGGGCTGGCCGGGTGCGCCGCGCTGGTGAATCTCGCCGGGGCCGGGGTGGCGTCGCGCCGCTGGACGGCGGAGTACAAGGCGAAGCTGCGGGCCGGGCGGGTGCTGGGTACGGCGGCGCTCGCGGAGGCCGTGGCCTCGCTCGACGTGCCGCCGCGCGTCCTCGTCAACGGCAGTGCGATCGGGTTCTACGGGGACACGGGTGACCGGGTGGTCGACGAGTCGGCGCCGCCCGGTGAGGGGTTCCTTCCCTCCCTGTGTGTGGAGTGGGAGGAGGCGACGGCCGCGGCGCGGGAGGCGGGCGTCCGGACGGTTTTCGCGCGTACGGGGCTGGTGGTGGCCCGTGGTGGTGGGGCCTGGGGGCCGCTGTTCCCCCTCTTCCAGGCGGGCCTGGGTGGTCGTCTGGGGAGCGGACATCAGTACTGGAGCTTCATCTCCCTGCACGACGAGGTGGCCGCGCTCCGGCACCTCATCGACACGCCGTCGCTGTCCGGGCCGGTGAACCTGACGGCTCCGGAGCCGGTGACGAACCGTGAGGTGACGGCGGCGATGGGGCGGGTGCTGCACCGTCCGACCCTCTTCTCCGTCCCCTCCCCCGCGCTCCGTCTCGTCCTCGGCGAGGTCGCCGGCGACGTCCTCGGCAGCGCACGGGTCCTGCCGTCCCGGCTCCTGGAGTCGGGCTTCACGTTCGCTTTCCCGACGGTGGAGTCGGCGGTACGGGCGGCGCTCGGCTGAGCGGGGGTTTTGTTCGCCCCCGCCGCCCCTACCCGTCCCCTCCCCGGGGCTCCGCCCCGGACCCCGCTCCTCAAACTCCCCCAGCTACCGCTGGGAGGTGCCCCCAAGGGGCTGGATTTGCGCGGGCGGAGCTGGTTTTCAGAGCCGCGGGGAACCGCACGGCTTTTAGGGGCGCGGGGAACTGCGCGGCCAGCCCCCACCCACCCGCACTCGACCCACCCACCCCCGACACCCCCACCCGGGGGTCTGGGGGCGGAGCCCCCAGGGACAGGATGGGACGGGTAGGGGCGGCGGGGGCGAAACCTCTCGGCGGGCACCAGCGGAAGCACTCACCGCACCCCCCATGCGTCCGTGCGAGGTCGACGCGCGACTGACCTCCCCCGCCCGGCGACCTACCCTCATCGCGAACTGGGGTATTCCTGAAGCCTGTTGGGGGCATGACGTCTCCAGCAACCGCGCGACCTCGGGAGGGGCACGTGCTTGAGTCGGCGCACCAAGCGGCAGCGCACACCGTGGACGTCATCGTCGTGGGAGCCGGAGTCGCCGGCCTCGCGGCCGCCCACCATATGAACAGCGCAGGACTGAGCGTCACCGTGCTGGAGGCCGCCCCCGCCGTGGGCGGCCGCATGGCCACCGACAAGGTCGACGGCTTCCGCCTCGACCGCACGGCCCCGCTGCTGTCGACGTCGTACCCGGAACTCGCCCGCGTCCCCGCCCTGGACGCCCTGGCCCTGCGCCCCTTCTCCGCCGCCCTCCTGCTGCACACCGACGGCCGGCTCCACCGGGCCGACGCGACTCCCGCCCTGCCCCGTAGCCGAAGGGGCGCACTCACCGCCGTACGCGCCCTCGCGAGCGCCCCCCGCATACCGCGCGCGCAGGGCGCCCCTCGTGCATCCCGTCCCGGCCCCCTCGGCACCCTCGCGGACCAGTCCCGCCTGGCCACCGCTCTCGCCCGGCTCGCCGCCACTCCGCCCGAACAACTCCTCGCGCGCCCGGAGCTTCCCACCTCCGAGGCCCTGGTGAGCCGGGGCTTTCCGGCACGCGCCGTCGACGGTTTCCTGCGTCCTCTGCTCACCGCCCTGCTCGCCGACCCCGAGCTCCGCACGTCCAGCCGGTGCGCCGACCTGGCCCTGCACTCCTTCGCGACGGGCCGCCTGTGCCTCCCGGAGGGCGGCGCCGACGCGCTCCCGGAGTTCCTCGCGGCCACGCTCCCGCCGGGCAGCGTACGGACGGGCGTGCGCGTGACCTCCATCAGCACCACGTCCGTCGCCACCGCCGACCACGGCGAACTCCGCTGCCGTGCCGTCCTGCTGGCCACGGGCGCACGCGCCGCGGCCCAGCTCCTGCCCGGTCTGCGCGTTCCCGCCTTCCACCCGGTGACGGTCCTGCACCACGCCACGGACGAACCCCCGCTCACCGAACCGGCGTTGGTCCTGGACGCCGACCGCGTGGGCCCGGTCTCCCACACGGCGGTCATCAGCCAGGTCGACCCGTCCCGGGCCCCGGCCGGCCGCGCGCTGATCTCCTCGACCGTGCTGGGCACGCCCCCGGACCCGGCCCACCTCGACGCCACGGTCCGCTCCCAGCTCGCCCGCCTCTACGGCACCTCGACGAACCGCTGGGAGCTCCTCGCGGTCCACCACGACGCCGAGGCCGTCCCCACGATGCCCCCGCCGCACGACCTCCGGCGCCCGGTACGGCTGCTGGCCGGCCTGTACGTCTGCGGGGACCACCGCGACACGAGCACCGTCCAGGGTGCCCTCCGCTCGGCCCGCCGGGCCGCCCACGCCGTCCTCACGGACCTGGACGTCCAACCGACCTTAGTGGCGGAGCCCCTCGAGACGGCGGCGTAACGCCCTTCATGGCCGTACGGCCATGAAGGGCGACCATACGGCCTACCCGAGCGCCGCCACCCGGTCCCGGTACCCCCGCACCGGTGCCGCGTCCCGGTACGGCTCCAGCCGGCGCTCGAAGTCGCGCACGTACTCGACCGCCCGGACGGACCGCATCTCGGCGGCCTGCCCGGCGGCCTCCGCACCGAGCTGGCAGGCCTGGTCGAGTTCGCCGAGCCCGAGCCGGGCGGAGGCGAGGACGACCCGGCAGAACAGACGGCTGCGGGCGTAGCCGGGCGCGCGCAGTTGCAGGGAGCGCTCGGCGTGCTGGGCCGCGGCCCGGTACTGCTGGAGGTCGCGGTGGCAGTGCCCGAACTCGTCGGCGAGCTGGGCCTCGTCGAAGAACCGCGCCCAGTACGGCACCTCGTCGCCGGGCTGGGCCGCCTCCAGGGCGCGCTCGGCCCGGACCAGCGCGGCCGTGCAGGCCCGCACCTCGCCGAGCACGCCGTGCCCGCGCGCCTCCACGGAGTGCAGCAGCGCCTGGATGACGGGCGGTGCGGACGATCCGACGCCCTGCTGGGCCACGCGCGCCAGCTGGACGGCCTCGCGCCCGTGGCCGAGGTAGACGGCCTGACGGCTCATCGTCACGAGCACGTACGACCCGTACATCCGGTCCCCGGCCGCCTGCGCGAGACGCAGCGCCTGGACGAAGTACCGCTGGGCGAGTCCGTGGGCGGCGATGTCGTACGAGGTCCAGCCGGCGAGCCGGGTGAGGTCCGCGGCGGCCGCGAAGAGGCGGCGGCCGGTCTGCTCGCCGTACGCGCCCCGCAGCATCGGCTCGGCCTCGTGCTCCAGGTAGCGGACGAGGGCCTGGCGGGCGTGGCCGCCTCCGTAGGCGTGGTCGAGGGCGCGGAAGAGCTCCCCCACCGAGCGGAGGGCGGAGATGTCGCCCGCGGTGACCCGCTGGCCGGGGCCGCGCTCGGTCTGGTTGCGCTGCCGGGACGGTGAGCCTGCCTGCTCGGGCGGGGCCGAGGGTTTGGGCGCGACGGGGCGGCCCTGCGCGGGGATGCGCCCCACGGCCGGTTCACCCCGTCCCACCCGGTCGTCGGCACGGCCGATCAGCCAGTCCCGGCTGGGGACGACGAGCCCCGCCGGGGTGAACGCGATCTTCCGTAGCTCGGCGTGGCTGCCGGAGTCCTTGCGCCACAGCCCGCTGACGATGTCGATGGCCTCCTCGGGGGTCGCGGCGAACTCCAGGCCCGCATAGACGGGCGCGCACGCGTCGAGGCCGAGGTCCTGGGCGGTGAGCCGGCGGCCGAGGCGGCGCGTGAACACCTCGGCGATCAGGGCGGGCGTGGTTCCCCTGGGCTGCTGGCCGCGCAGCCACCGGGTGACCGATGTCTTGTCGTATCTCAGATCGAGTCCGTGTTCGAGGCCGAGCTGGTCCACGCGACGCGCCAGCCCCGCGTTGGAGAACCCCGCTTCTGCGATGAGGGCGGCGAGCTGGCGGTTGGGGGTGCGCTGCGGGGGTCGTTCCGTCATCTGCGGTGCGGTCTCCTGCCTTCCCGATCTTCGGCGAGGTGCCCGGATTGCCTGTGAGCAGCCCTTATGGCCTCGTGAACGGCGTGAATGTAGCTGAGAGTGAACGGCCGGTCGCACACTTCGCCGTTCATTCATCCGATCGTGTGACGATTGGCCACTCGGCTGACGTGGATCGGGCGGGCGTACAGTGGCGTGGGCGCGTACATGCATGACGAACGCATCGCGCGCCCGATGAATACACGAACGAGTGCGTATCAAGTGCGTGGTGCGTTCAGTGCTGGGAGGCGCTTGCCGTGAGTGAGTTGCGGTTCGTCCACATGGGCTTCGGTGCCGAGGCCGTCGAGTACCGGGAGGCGTGGGACGAGCAGCGCCGGGTGCACGCGGCCCGGTTCGCGGACGAGATCCCCGACACCGTGCTGCTGCTGGAGCATCCGCCGGTCTACACGGCGGGCCGGCGCACGGCCGACAACGAGCGGCCCCTCGACGGCACGCCCGTCGTCGACGTGGACCGCGGCGGCAAGATCACGTGGCACGGTCCGGGACAGATCGTGGGCTACCCGATCCAGAAGCTGCCGCGTCCGGTGGACGTGGTGGCCCATGTACGGCGCCTCGAGGAGGCCCTGATCCGTACGTGCGCGGAGTTCGGCCTGGAGACCACCCGGGTCGAGGGACGCAGCGGTGTGTGGGTGCTCGGCGATCCGGTGGAGCGCCGGCCCGCGCTCGGGGGGCTGTCGCTGGACTTCGACCCCCGGTTGCAGGACGAGATGTTCGACCCGCGGCTCAACGGGCCGGAGTACGCGCCGTCCAACGCGGGGCAGCGCCGCGAGGACCGCAAGATCGCGCAGATCGGCATCCGCGTCGCCAAGGGCGTCACGATGCACGGCTTCTCGTTCAACGTGAACCCCGACAACTCGTGGTTCGACCGCATCATCCCCTGCGGGATCCGTGACGCGGGTGTCACGTCCCTGGCCAACGAGCTGGACCGCGACGTGACGATCCCGGAGGTCCTGCCGGTGGCGGAGCGACACCTGCGGGACGTACTGGAGAGCGCGGAGCCGACGCCGCGGGTGGTGGAGCGGGCGGCGGTGTAGTCGGGCGGGGGTTGGCTTTCGGGGGTGCGGAGGAGCTGGCTTTCGGGGCCGCGGGGAACTGCACGGTTTTCAGGGGCGCGGGACTGCGCGCCCAGCCCCCACCCACCCGCAGCCGACCAACCCACACCAGCCACCCCCGCCGCCCGCGCCCCCGGGACGGGAATGGCCCCCGCAAGCCGAAGGTTGCCCACCCCAGGGGACGAGAACCGTACGGGCGTACCCTGGTGTACGCCGAAGAATCGAAAGCTACAGGGAGCCGATGTGTCCGCAGTCACACCCGACGGACGCAAGATGCTGCGCCTGGAGGTCCGCAACAGTCAGACCCCCATCGAGCGCAAGCCCGAGTGGATCAAGACCCGGGCGAAAATGGGCCCCGAGTACACGAAGATGCAGAACCTCGTGAAGAGCGAGGGCCTGCACACGGTCTGCCAGGAAGCCGGCTGTCCCAACATCTACGAGTGCTGGGAAGACCGCGAGGCGACCTTCCTCATCGGCGGCGACCAGTGCACCCGCCGCTGCGACTTCTGCCAGATCGACACCGGCAAGCCCGAGGCCCTGGACCGTGACGAGCCGCGCCGCGTGGGCGAGTCCGTGGTCACCATGGACCTCAACTACGCCACGATCACCGGCGTCGCCCGCGACGACCTCCCCGACGGCGGCGCCTGGCTGTACGCCGAGACCGTACGGCAGATCCACCAGCAGACCGCCGGCCGGGAGGGCGGGCCCACCAAGGTCGAGCTCCTCGCCCCGGACTTCAACGCCGTCCCGGAGCTGCTTCAGGAGGTCTTCGCCTCCCGCCCCGAGGTCTTCGCCCACAACGTCGAGACCGTGCCGCGGATCTTCAAGCGCATCCGCCCCGGCTTCCGCTACGACCGCTCGCTCAAGGTCATCACCGAGGCCCGCGACTACGGTCTGGTCACCAAGTCCAACCTGATCCTCGGCATGGGCGAGACCCGCGAGGAGGTCAGCGAGGCCCTGCGCCAGCTGCACGACGCCGGCTGCGAGCTCGTCACCATCACGCAGTACCTGCGCCCGAGCGTCCGCCACCACCCCGTGGAGCGCTGGGTCAAGCCGCACGAGTTCGTGGAGCTGAAGGAGGAGGCCGAGCAGATCGGCTTCTCCGGCGTGATGTCCGGCCCGCTGGTGCGCTCCTCGTACCGGGCCGGGCGGCTGTACCAGATGGCGGTCGAGCGGCGGGGCGCGTACATCGCCTCCCAGGCCGTCTGACCTTCCGTACGGCAGCGGAACGGCCAGGCGCCGGCACACCCGAATGGCACTGCGTGCCACTTCCCTCGTGTGAATCTGCGCACAAGCGACTACTGCCGAGTAGTGGCCGATACGACGCGGTCCTGACCGTCCCCGCAGATAGGGGGCGTATCAGGGCCGCGTCGAGGTTCAAGGGCTCCAGAAACAAGGCTTCACTGGCGTTTGACCGGCCGGTCATGCCCTGGTAACACCATTCAGTGACGCTGGTTTCACACCACGTAGAGCCCTGAGCAGAGCCGCCATCCCTGAGGGGGGACGTCCATCATGCAGGCCGCGCCCGTCCGTGCCACCGCAATCCCGTCGTTCACCGATGCACTCCGTGCCGTCGAGTCGCTGCTCCTGAGCAGCGGCCAGCGCACCGCCCGTCGCAACGCCTGGACCTCCGTCCTGGAGGACCGTCGCCGCGCCAAGGACCGGGTCGAGGCCCAGCGGATCCTCGAAGAGGCCGTGGTCTCCCGGCTGCCCTGACGACCGCCGCGCAAACCGTCCCCATCGCGAACCTGTCGCGATCCCTGCCCAGCCCCCTGTCGCGATCCCCGTTCCGGGTCCCCACCCCGGATCCCGACTTGCTTCCCCGCCGACACCGCCGTCGTCCTCGCTCCCGGGGCCACGTAGACTTCGTGCCATGGCGAGGAAGGAAACCGCAGCGGACGCTGCGAACCCCGGGCGACTCAAGCAGATCGCCCTTACCTACAAGATGACCCGCAAGGCCGACAAGAAGATCGGTCTTGTACTCGCGGCTGTCGGAATCGTCACCTTCGGTGTCTTCCTCGCGATCGGTTTCTTGATCGGCCACCCCGTTTATCTCGGCATTCTCGGCCTCCTGCTCGCCTTCCTCGCGACGGCGATCGTCTTCGGGCGCCGTGCCGAGCGGGCAGCGTTCGGTCAGATGGAGGGCCAGCCGGGCGCCGCCGCAGCGGTGCTCGACAACATCGGCCGCGGGTGGACGACCACTCCGGCGGTGGCGATGAACCGCAGCCAGGACGTGGTGCACCGCGCCGTCGGCAAGGCGGGCATCGTGCTGGTCGCCGAGGGCAACCCGAACCGGGTGAAGGGCCTGCTGGCCGCCGAGAAGAAGAAGATGGCCAGGATCGTGGCGGACGTACCCGTGCACGATCTGATCGTGGGCACCGGCGACGACCAGGTCCCGCTGAAGAAGGTCCGCACGACGATGCTGAAGCTGCCGCGCGTGCTGAGCGGGCCCCAGGTGACCGCGACGAACGACCGCCTGCGGGCGATGGGGGACCTGATGAGCAACATGCCGTTGCCGAAGGGGCCCATGCCGAAGGGGATGCGGATGCCTCGTGGGGGTCCGAAGCTTCGGTAGGCCGTCGGCCTGTAGTTCTGGGGCCCGGGGAACCTGTTCGGTTCCCCGGGCCCCTTGCGTATGTTCGCTGCGGATCGCTGTCGGGCGGCTGCGGGTCGGCTGTGGCTGGTCGCGCCCACGCGGCGCAGCCGCATGTCGACACGGCCCCGCGCCCCTTTACAGGGGCGCACCCCGTGCGCCTCAGATCCGGAGCTCCACCGTCCGCGCCAGCCGGTCGTGCAGTCCCCTGCCGTCGCGGTCCCAGATCAGGGGTGGGATGGCGAGGCAGAGGAGGAGGGAGCGGAGGACGGCCCGGACGGGGTTCACCGTGCCGGTGCCCTCGGCCACCACGCGGATGCCGAAGAGGCGCTTGCCCGGGGTGAAGCCGACGGTGCCGACCGTCAGGACGTGGAGCAGGAAGAAGATCAGCAGCGCCCAGTTGCTGGTCGCCGGATCGTAGCCGTCGGTGATCAAGCTGTATGCGATCAAGACGCACAGGGCCCAGTCGACGGCGAGGGCTCCGAGCCGCCGGCCGGGGCGGGCGATCGAGCCGGGGCCGGACTCCGGCAGACCCAGCTGTTCACCGCGGTATCCGAAGTCGACGCCCGCGTCCTCAGCGGCCGCGCGGGGGCCGGAGAGCCACGAGCCGATTGCTTGCCTCTTGTCCACGCGACCACCGTACTTCCCCCGTACGGCCATGCTCACGGGCGGGGTGGACCGTATCCAGGTCGGTTAACTTGGACGAAACAAATGGGTCACACCTGAGTAATCACCCGTCCCTAGTGTCGAGAACAGCGTGTGCCACCGCACTGGCCGCACGAACGAACTACCACCCCGGCACGGACCGTCGGGAGTAGGAGGAGCTGGATGTTCCAGAACGCCGACGAGGCCAAGAAGTTCATCGCGGACGAGGACGTCAAGTTCGTCGACGTCCGCTTCTGCGACCTGCCTGGCGTGATGCAGCACTTCACGGTGCCGGCAGAGGCCTTCGACCCGGCCGAGGAGCTCGCGTTCGACGGCTCCTCGATCCGTGGCTTCCAGGCCATCCACGAGTCCGACATGGCGCTCCGCGCCGACCTGTCCACCGCGCGCGTCGACCCGTTCCGCCGCGACAAGACGGTCAACATCAACTTCTTCATCCACGACCCGATCACGGGCGAGCAGTACTCCCGTGACCCGCGCAACGTGGCGAAGAAGGCGGAGGCGTACCTCGCATCGACCGGGATCGCCGACACCGCGTACTTCGGCCCCGAGGCCGAGTTCTACGTCTTCGACTCGGCCCGCTTCGAGACGAAGGCCAACGGTGCCTTCTACGAGATCGACTCCGAGGCCGGCGCCTGGAACACGGGTGCCGTGGAGAACAACCGCGGTTACAAGGTCCGCTACAAGGGCGGTTACTTCCCGGTCCCGCCGGTCGACCACTTCGCCGACCTGCGCGCCGAGATCTCCCTGGCGCTGAACGAGGCCGGTCTTCAGGTCGAGCGTCAGCACCACGAGGTGGGCACCGCCGGCCAGGCCGAGATCAACTACAAGTTCAACACGCTGCTCGCCGCCGCCGACGACCTCCAGCTCTTCAAGTACATCGTGAAGAACGTGGCGTGGAAGAACGGCAAGACGGCGACCTTCATGCCGAAGCCGATCTTCGGTGACAACGGCTCGGGCATGCACGTCCACCAGTCCCTGTGGACGGGCGGCTCCCCGCTGTTCTACGACGAGGCCGGTTACGCGGGCCTGTCGGACACCGCCCGCTACTACATCGGCGGCATCCTCAAGCACGCCCCGTCGCTGCTGGCCTTCACCAACCCGACGGTGAACTCGTACCACCGCCTGGTCCCGGGCTTCGAGGCCCCGGTCAACCTCGTGTACTCGCAGCGCAACCGCTCCGCGGCCATGCGTATCCCGATCACCGGGTCGAACCCGAAGGCCAAGCGCGTCGAGTTCCGCGCGCCCGACTCCTCCGGCAACCCGTACCTGGCGTTCTCGGCGCTGCTGCTCGCGGGCCTGGACGGCATCAAGAACAAGATCGAGCCGGCCGAGCCGATCGACAAGGACCTCTACGAGCTCGCTCCCGAGGAGCACGCGGGCGTTCCGCAGGTCCCGACCTCGCTGCCGGCCGTCCTCGACTCGCTCGAGTCCGACCACGAGTTCCTGCTCCAGGGCGACGTCTTCACGTCCGACCTGATCGAGACGTGGATCGACTACAAGCGCACGAACGAGATCGCTCCGCTGCAGCTGCGTCCGCACCCGCACGAGTTCGAGCTGTACTTCGACGTGTGATGTCGCCCCAGGTCAGCGATGACCTGGACGGTCTGTGAGCCGCCGGCCGTGCCCTCCCCTCAGCGGGGGGGGCGCGGTCGGCGGTTCTTCTTTTGTTCTCGCCCCCGCCGCCCCTACCCGTCCCCTCCCCGGGGCTCCGCCCCGGACCCCGCTCCTCAAGCGCCGGAGGGGC
>NZ_JBEYXP010000097.1:0-25269 GCF_040704615.1 Streptomyces sp. NPDC046862
CCCCGACGGACGCCGCCCTCGCCGCCGATCTGGCGCTGCCGATCGAGGAGCTGGAGCTCACCGTTCGGTCGTACAACTGCCTCAAGCGCGAGGGCGTCCACTCGGTCGGTGAGCTCCTGGCGCGCTCCGAGGCCGACCTCCTCGACATCCGCAACTTCGGTGCGAAGTCCATCGACGAGGTCAAGGCGAAGCTGGCCGGCCTGGGTCTGGGCCTCAAGGACAGCCCGCCCGGATTCGACCCGACCGCCGCCGCCTTCGACGCGGACGACAACGCGGACGCGGGTTTCGTGGAGACCGAGCAGTACTGAACGCTGCGCCGGGTTGCGGGGGAGCCGGGACGGCAGAGGAGCCGGAGAGCCGAGAACGTCGCCTGACGGGCCGACCCGCGTTTGCCCCCGGGGCACGCGACAGCCCCCTCGGAGATTACTCCGGGGGGCTGTTCGATGCCGCATGCCTGTTCAGGACCAGTGCCCCCGGCAGGAGTCGAACCTGCGACACCCGCTTCAGGAGTTCGATCCGAGTCCGCTCCTGCTGTTGCCGTCGGCTGATGCGACGGCCGGACAGGAACGCTGGCGTACGACTCCGTCCGGCGTCGTTGATGTCAGCCGTGGATGTCAGAAGTCTTCAAGGGCGCGCCGTGGGCACGGGCGCCGCCAAACAGCAGGGCGATACGTTCACGCGCCCCGTGCGCCGACCGGAAAGCATCATCGTCGGGGCTGATCCGAAGTGTGGAGTCGGGGCAATCCGGCCGTACTCGTGCCAGTGGAAGCGAGCAACGGTCCATAGTCGCTACCAGTATTGGCATGGCTCAGTCCGACCGGGTTGCTCCGCGCGCGAACAGCGGGCCGCCGGGAAACTGGTTGATCGCGCGGAACGCTGCCCCGTTGAGGTCTCTCCACTTGTCCAGCGAGCCATCGACCGCCCCTCGGGCTTGCACTCCGACAGCAGCTGTCGCCTCTTGTACGGCGTGAGCCGCGTCCACCAAGGCATCCCTGGCCAAGAGCAGCCGGTCACGGCTGCGCAAACGTCATCAGACGAGATCTTTGTACTCCTCCTCCGGTACACCGACACGTGAGAAGACGTCCAGTGCCTGTTGTCTCAAAGGGCCGGCGACAGCGTCCTCGTTCTTGTGGAGGGAGCGGCTGAGGGCCGCCAAGGTGCGGGCTTCACCCAGTTGGTGGCCGGTTTGGCGGTGTATGGCCAGTGCTTCGAGGCCGAGGGTGACGGCTGTGGTGTGTGCCGCCTCGAACCCCGCTGTTTCGCACAGGGCTGTCAGGGCCTGACCCTCCACCACCCGGAACGAGTGGTCGCGCGCCAGGCCCAGCGCCTGCTCGGCATGGCTGCGGGCCCCGTCATACCGGCCCCGGTCCTTGTGGGTGAGGGAGAGGCCCAGGGCGCAGTCCGCCTCGACACGTCTGTTTCCCGACTCACGGGCCAGGGCGAGAGCCTGTCTGCCGGCCCGCACCGATCGGTCCAATTGGGCCAGTTTTCGGTGGGCAGCGGCGATCGTGTTGAGGATGCTGGCCTGGATCCAGCGCCGCCCTCTGTCCTTGCCCATGGCGAAGGCGCGCTCGGCCTGTTCCAGCGCCTCGTCGTGGCGGCCGAGCTCGATGTTGATCCTCGCCACGGCGTCGAGCATCATGGCGCGGCCGTAGCGGTATCCGCCCCTCGTGGTGGGGGTGACCCAGGGGCCGAGGGCGTCAAGACCGTCGGTCAGACGGCCGAGTTCCCAGTACACCCAGCCCAGATTCTGCAGAGCCAGGCCGTGGCCGTCCCAGCCGATCTCCTTGTTTCTGCTGATGGCCGATTCGAGGTGTTCGGCAGCCTCGCGCAGCCGGCCCAGATCCCGGCAGGTCACACCGAGGACGACCAACCCCAACGCTTCAATGTGAAGATTTCCGGCTTCACGGATGATCCGCAAACCGGTGGTGACGTGCTCGCGCGCGCTGTCGAGACGCGCCATGCTCCATTCCGCCTGGGCCATGCCGCCGAGACCCGCCGCCTCGCCCACCGCCCAGCCGAGTTCCCGACTGATTCCCCGTACGCGTCTGTGATGATCCATCGCCTGCCTGCCGTGCCCCCGGTCCGACGTGAGGAGTCCAAGGCTGCTGTGCATGGCTGCCTGGCCGTACAGGTCGCCTTCGGCTGTGGCGGCGTCCAGCGCCGTCTGGGCGGTGGCCTGCCACGTCGCCCGCGGCAGGTGGAGCCAGAAGTAGCCGAACAGTGCGTTGGTCAGGTGCCAGGCGACAGGGCGGGGACCGTGGCGGCCGGCGTGGTGGATGACGGCGAGCAGATTCGCCCGCTCCGCATCCAGCCATTCTCCCGCTCCGGCAGCGGGCGGAAGGCCTTGCTGATCGCCCGGGGCGAGTTCGTGAGGCAGCTCCGGGAAGAGCCAGCTTCCCCCAGCGGCGCGGGCGGCGTGCAAGTACCAGATCAGGACACGTTTCAACGCGGTGTCACGATCCGCTGCGGTTTCCTCCACCTGCGCACGGTCCTGCGCGTACTCACGGAGGAGATCATGGAAGCGGTATCGGCCCGACGTCGCGGATTCGATCAGGTGGGCAGCGGCGAGAGCACTGAGCAGACGTCGCGCCTGCGGCAGCGGTACGTCCAGGAGGGATGCTGCGACCTCGGCGGTGAACTCCGGTCCGGGAAAGAGGCCGAGCAGACGGAAGAGTCGGCGTGCGGCGGAGGACAGGACTCGGTACGACGCGGAAAAGGCCGTACGCAGAGGGGAGTTGTCGTCATCGTCCGGCTCGAGCGCCTCCAGCCGGTTGCCTGCGGACATCTCGGCGACCAGGTCGGCCAGGCGCAGGCCCGGATCGCCTGCCAGCCGGGCGGCGGCCACGCGCAGCGCCAGCGGAAGACTGCCGCACAGCCGGATCAGTTCGTCGGCGGCGAGCCGCTCGGCGTCCAGTCGGTCCGCGCCGAGTGTCTGGCTCAGCAGCGCGCGGGCCTCGGCGGGCTGCAGGAGGTCCAGCGGCAGGGTGTGTGCCCCGTCGCGGGCCACGAGATCGCCGAGCCGGTTACGGCTGGTGACGACGACGCGGCAGGACGGACTGCCCGGGAGCAGCGGACGGACCTGCTCCGCCGTGGCCGCGTTGTCCAGTAGGACGAGCAGGCGCCGGCCGGCCAGCAGGGTCCGGTAGACGCGCGCCTGGGCCTCGGCGTTAAGGGGGATCTCCGGCGCCCCCAGGCCCAGGCTCCGCAGCAGCAGTTCAAGGGCTTCGCCGGCCTTGAGAGGCGGCCGGTCGTGGTCGAATCCGTGCAGGTTCACATACAACTGGCCGTCCGGGAAGCGGTCACGCACCTGGTGTGCCCAGTGCACCGCCAGAGCGGTCTTGCCGATGCCCGCGGCGCCACCGATGGCCGAGATGACCACGGTCTTCGTCGGCCCCTGCCCCTCGTCGGGAGGAAGCAGCGCGTGCAGTCCGGCGAGTTCGTCGCTGCGGCCGACGAACCCTGTGGCGGCGTGGGGCAGTTCGGCCGGCACCAACGTCCCGCTGTCGCGTGCCGGGGGACCGGACCGTAACGGTGGTCCCGGTCGCGTCGTCGCGGCTGCTGCCGGATCATCGCGGTAGATGTGTCCGGAGGGCGTCGGCGAGGGAGGAGCGGCCGGAGCGAGGAGGTAGGCGTCGTCCTGACGCAGCACTGCCTCGTACACGCGGCGGAGTTCCTCGCCCGGATCGACGCCAAGCTCGTCGCGCAGTCGTACGCGCATGTCCGCATAGGCGTTGAGCGCTTCCGCCTGACGTTCGCAGCCGTACAGAGCCCGCATACGCAACGCCAGCAGCGACTCGTTGTACGGGTCGGACGCGGACATCACGGCGAGGTCGTCCAGCGCGTCACCGAACCGTCCGAGCCGAATCAGGCAGTCGAGTCGCTCGAGCCGGAGCATTCGCCGGCGTTCCGACAGCCGCTCCCGCTCGGCTTGCGCGTACGGTCCTGGCAGGTTGGTCAATGGCTCCCCATGGAACAGCGCGAGCGCTGCGGACAGCTGGTCCGTCGCGGTGTTCAGGTCGCCGGACGCCTTCGTACGCAGCGCCTCATCGCCCCGCTCGGTCAGGTCCGTGACATCGAGCCGGATCCCGTCGACGACGAAGCGGTACCAGCCCTTGCCACTGCGGATCACCGACTCCGTATGCCGGATTCTTTCCGCGTCCAGCGTCCTGCGCAGCGGGTTGACGTGACTCGCCAGCACCTTGTGACCGGATGCGGGTGGCTCCGACCCCCACACCCCGTCGAGCAGTTGCCCATGGCTCACCACGGCACCCTGACGGAGCAGCAACGCGGCCAGTACGGCCTGCCGCTTGACAGGCCCCAGATCCAGTGGTGCTCCGTCCCGCCAGGCTCGCAACGGCCCGAGCACCGCGATCCGAAGCCGTTGAGGAGGTCCGCTGTCCAACTCCCAGCCCCCGCTTCCGTACATCATCGAAAATTCATCGGCGTTGCAGCGTGTCCCGACATGGTTGCAGAGACACGACTGAGAACCACTGAGAAGTACGGAGACCGGCGGGCACGGAAGCTCGCTCCGGTCGGGAACCGGGAGCGCCACACAGCAAGGTGAGGCACCGGCCATCTCGAAGGGCGCCCGGTCGTGGCCCCATAGAGCAAGAAAAGTTCGCGGTTGCTACGAAACGGTCGTCTTCGTCGCCGCCGTCGCACAGATGACTGGGAGTGTGCTGTGGTCGAGTTGGCCAGCGTGATCAGGGACCTGCGGGAGGAGCTCGAGCAGGCGATCGTCGCAGCGGAAGGCGAGGCGCTGCGCTTCGAGCTGGGGTCGATCGAGTTGGATCTGTCGGTCGCGCTGGAGCGCTCCGCGCAGGCGGGGGCGAAAGTGCGGTTCTGGGTGGTGGAGTCCGGTGCGGACACGGCGGTGAGGGCCACCTCGGCCCAGCGCATCTCACTGACGTTGCAGCCGACTCTGGCGGGGGCGAACGATCCGCCGTACGTCTCCGGCCGCGCCGGCTCACACGAGCAGTGAGTTCCGCTGTGGGTGGGGGAGTCGAGCTGGAAGGGCTCGACCGGCGGCGGGCGGTCCAGGTCATCACCACGTGTGGCGCGGGCCCGGGAAGGCGCGGGTCGGGTTACCAGGTGACCGGAAATCTGGTGCTCACGGCCGCACATGTGCTGTGTGACGCGACGTCGGTTCAGGCGCGCTTTCTCAACGAGGACGGCGGTACGCGGGAGGTGTACGGCGAGCCGGTCCTGGCGGACTCCACCTCGGACATGGCGCTGATCAGGATCGCGGACGACCCGAGCGCCGGAGGACTGTCCGCGGACGGGGTCTCGCCAGTGCGGTTCGCCCGCGTCATGCGGACGGTGGACTGCGAAGCGCTGGGATTCCCGAGGTTCAGGCTGCGTGCGGGTACCGAGTCGTCCGACCACGGTGAGCCCGTGTGGTACCGGGATTCTCACCACGCGCGCGGTGACACCAGCCCGTTGTCGTACATGCGCACGGGCCGTCTCGAAATAACCCTGAAATCCTCTCCGGAGTACGACCCCGAGCGGGACCGTTCCCCTTGGGAAGGGATGTCGGGCGCCCCGGTGTGGAGCGGTGGGCGCCTGATCGGGGTCATCAGTGAGCACCATCGCCCCGACGGACTCGGCACGCTCGCGGCAATCCCCGTGGAGCGCTGGTTCAAGGACCTGGCTCCAGCCCGGATCAAGGAACTCGGCGAGTTGGTCGGTCTGCCGGTGCATGCCGACCAACTCGAACGGATACCTTGCCCATCGCCGGGCGCGCCGGAGCTGCGGAAGGCGGCCGAACGACTCGCCTCCGGGGTGGCCGGACAATGGGAGAAGGAGTGGCGGAGGCGGAAGGTGCACGACCCGTACCCGCTCCCCGTACGCTTCCGGAACGCCGACACGGGCTTCGACCACTGGGCCAGTATTCGCAATGCCCCGCCCGGGGCGGATCCGGGGCCGCTCGCACTGGCCGGCCGCCTCAACGAGATCGTGAAGGTGTACCGGTCCGTCCCTTCCCGCCGACTGGTGGTGCTGGGTGCGGCCGGAGCGGGCAAGACGGTCCTGACTCTGCGCTTCGTCCGCGACTGGTTGCGCGACCGTGCCGCTGGTGACCGCGTACCGGTGATCTTCAGCCTGGGTTCATGGGACCCGACCACCATCTCGCTGCGCGACTGGATGTGTCACCAGTTGGTGCGCGACCACGACCTCGTGACTCCGGCCGTACCGGGAGGGAATCCGGCCGCCTCCGCGGGGAACCTGGTCGGCGCCCTGGTCGACACGGGCCGGATCCTGCCTGTGCTGGACGGTTTCGACGAGATCGCGGGGGGCCTGCGGCATGCGGCGCTCAAAGAGCTCGACCGCACCACCACCTCGCTGCTCCTCACCAGCCGTCCCGAGGAATACGCCGGGGCCGTGGAGAACCGCCCGCTCCCCAAGGCCGCCATCATCGAGCTGGACGACCTGACCTTGGAGGACATCGCGCCCTACCTGCCCCGCACCAGCAGTCCGGGCCCGGATGGCGGCCTGCGCAACACCGTGTGGGAACCCGTCCTGGACGAGCTGCGCGAACACCCGAGCCGCCTGGGTACGGCGAACCTGGCCACGGTGCTCACCACCCCGCTGATGGTCGCCATGGCCCGCACCATCTACAGCGACGCCCGTGGGCACGACCCTCAAGAACTCCTGAACACCGCCACGTTCGCAACCCCCGAAGCCCTGCAGAAGCATCTCCTGGCGGCGTTCACCCCCGCCGCCTACGAGCCCTTGCCGGCCGACGGCGACAGCGGCACCGGGCGTCGTCGCCGGCGGCACTGGAACCCCGGCCGTGCCCAGCACTGGCTTGGCTACCTCGCCGCGCACCTGGACCAACTCGGCAGAGTACGCACTGGTGTCCCAGAGCGTGACCTCGCCTGGTGGCAACTGGGCACTACGATGCGCCGTTCTTCGCGCGTGCTCGTCATCGGGTTCCTGGCCGCACTGGCCCTCGGGGTGACGACCGCGGTCGGAAACGTGCCCGCGAACTTGGTCGCGACATCGCTCGGGCTTGAGTTCGCGCTCGTGCGAGGGCTCGTGGTCGGGCTCCTGCACGGGCTGGTGAACGGGCTGCTCTTCGGGTTCGTGTACGGGTTCGTCTCCCGAGGTGCGGTCGAGCCGTCGCACGTACGCATACAGGTCTTCGGCAGAACCGGGGAGTGGCGGGCGAAGGTCGCTCTCCGGTTCAGGCTCGGAGTCATGGGCGGGGTCTCGCTCGCGCTCGTGGTGTTGTTCCTGGACAGGGTCGTGGTCGAGTCACTGGGGCTGGGGGACGGGCTCGATGGCGGGCTCGTGGGTGGCCTCCTGTTCGTGCCCGGGCTCGGACTCGGGGCCGGGCTGGTGCTCGGGCTCATGGCCTGGCTGGAAGTTCCCATCGACACCGAAACCGGCGTCAGCTCATCCGAGTTGTTGAGCCAGGACCGCAGGAACGTGATCTTCTACATGCTTGTGTGGGCGCTCGTGTTCGGGTTGGGAGCCGGATTCGCCCAGGGAGTCGTGGACGGGCCTGCGTGGGGTTTCCTGGTGGGGCTCGGATTCGGGCTCGAAGCCGCGTTCGGGGGCGGGCTCGCGTACGGCCTCGGCTTCACCACGTGGGGACAGTGGGTGGCCCTCGTACGTATATGGCTGCCGCTCACAGGGCAATTGCCCTGGCGGCTGATCGCTTTCCTCGATGACGCGTGCGAGCGAAACGTGCTGCGCCAGGCCGGCGCGGTCTACCAGTTCCGTCACGCTCAACTCCAGGACCACCTGACACAGGTCTTCCTGGCAGGTCGCGACGGACGCGACCGGCGACCTGTCGGCTCCGCCGAGTCGCATGCCGAGGCCGGCACGACCTGATGACCGCCAGTGCCGTGGCCGCCGGCGTTGCCCCGGGTGGCCACCTCGGCCGGCACGCGGTGCGCATTTCATCCGAGAGATCCGAAAACCCTGACGAGGATCAGAATGAGAATTGGCATGCACATCCAGAACCTGCGTGAGGGGCGCGCCTCGGCCCGTGCCGCCCTGAGCGGTCCAGTGGCACGTCGCTCCTTTCGATGGGCGACGGCCATAGCGGTCGCGGGCGGAATCGTGGGAGTTCCGGGAGCCGGACCCGCTGCCGCGGACCCGGTGGCGCTCACCTTGCGATACACGTGCTCAACTCCGTTGATCGATGACCTGCCTGTCACGGTGAGGGTCGATTCGGACATCCCGGAGTCGGCCGCGACCGGACACCCCACCCCGGAATTCGTCGTCAATGCGGCGGTGCCGCTCGACGCGGGCGCCACGAAGTTGCTGGGCAGGATCGGTGTGAAGACCATCGAGGGCACAGTGGACGCGAAGGCACGGGTGGCTGCCCCGGAGGGGGACACCGACGTGACATTGCCGTTCGGTGTGAAGGCCGATGTCCCGGTGTCCGGGTCGTTCCACGTGAAGGCGACCAGCACCGCGCCGGCGCTCACCTTCACGCAGCCTGGCAGCGCGAAAATCACCGTCGGCGATCTCGTCGCGCATCTCACCCCGAAGGACGCGAGTGGCGACGTGACGTTCCCGGGCAAGATCGATGCACGATGCACGATGGACGCGGGGCAGAAGAACGTCCTGGCGTCGTTCCAGATCACCGGGGCCGGGACGACGACTGGCCCGTCCACTTCCGGGACTTCTGGTTCCGGGACTTCTGGTTCCGGGACTACGGGCACGACCGACGCGGCAGCCTCCGGCACATCGGGGACCGATGAGGCCGCGTCAGGTGCGACCGTGGCCAAGCCGAATGGCGTGCTCCCTCAGACGGGAGCAGGCGCCACCCCGTGGCTGCTCGGCGGCGCCGGCTTGTTGCTGGCCGCCGGCGCGGGCGCGATCTTCGCCGTACGTCGAACCCGCACGGATGACGGCTCGGACGACGCCGCCGAGGCCTCAGCAGTCTGATGCAAGCCCTGCACGCCCAGGTGCAGGGACCTGATCAAGCGGCGGTTGTCCATGGGGCAGCAGGCGTTTGGCCTGTTGGGCTACGGCGCGGATCGCACCTGTGAACAGGGCACTGCTCGCCCCACCGGACCGGACAAGCCGCCGGAGGCATGCACACATCTGTCACCCGAGGCGGACCTGGCGATCGCCGACACCGCAGCCCGGCTCGTGCTGCGGGCCCGCCCGACCTCCAACTCTACGTTGTGCCCCCGGCAGGATTCGAACCTGCGACACCCGCTTGAGAGGTTTTCCGGGGGTTCGGGGTCAGCCTGTGCTGCAGGAGACGGTTGGCCAGGTCCGCTTGCCGTTGCCGTTCGGCTTGGCGGTCAGTTCTGGGCGATGGAATGGGTGGCACTGATGTTCCAAGTCGTGATGACCTTCGCCGGGGGCGGTACGTTCATCGTGCCGCTCCCGCCGCCGATGTTGCTGTCGGAGCCACGGCGCGGCCGGTTTGCGGGGAGATCATGCCGGCGCACAGGCTGCGGCTTGCCAGCCCCTGCGCGATGCGGGGGATGGCTGCCCGGGAGTTGGCGGCCCAGTCGTGCATGAGGATGACCTGGCCGCTGGTGAGCCGGCCGGCCGCTGCCACGATCGCGTCAGTGCTCGCGCCGTTCCAGTCCTGCGAGTCGACGTTCCAGATGATCTCGGTCAGTCCGTACCTGGTCGCGACGGCCTTCACCGTCGAGTTGGTCTCGCCGTACGGCGGTCGGAACAGCTTCGGCGTCCCGCCGCCCGCTGCCGCGATGGCTTGCTGGGTCCGGGAGATCTCCGAGTCGATCGTCGCCTGGCTCTGCTGGGTCAGATGCGGGTGGGTGTAGCTGTGGTTGCCGACCCACATGCCGGCATTGACCTGTGCCTTGACCTGGGCCGGGTAGGCGGGGCGTACTGGCCCTGGTTGAACATCGTGGCCCGCAGCCCGTTCTGGGTGAGCGCGTTGAGCAGGGCCGGGGTGTTGCCCGACGGGCCGTCGTCGAAGGTGAGCCCGACGTACCCGTTGCAGGCGGCGGCCCGCGCCGGGGCGGCGGTGTCAACGGCGAGGGTGCCGGCGGCAGCGAGCGCGGCGGCGACGAGTAGCGAGAGACGAGGTGTGGCTTTCACGAGGATCGGTCCTCCAGCCTCGGGGGATTCGGGAGTCGGCGCCTGGAACTGGGACAGCCGGCGCCGATGTTCCGGATGGAGAGGGGCAAGGAGCCAGGGGGGAGAGGATCCTCACGGGAGACGGCGCGCTCGTCCTCACGGTCGCCGCGCGACGGCTGCTCCGCAGCCGCCCCTCTCCGAACTGGTCTAGCTCACCGTGATGTTGGAGCTCCCGCTGCTCTGGTATCCCTCGGTGGCGAGGATCATGTAATAGCTGAAGCTCCCCAGGCGCATTCCGGCGCGGGCCCAGGCGTCGAAGTGGTTGCCGGTGGTGATGGTGCCACCGGTCCGCTTCGACTGCCGGACGCTCCAGTACTGGTTGAACGTGCGGGTTCCTTCTACGGACGGGGCGTTGTAGCGCGTGGTCTGGTAGATGTCGTACGTGCCGCCGTCGCTGGTGACAGCTCCCTTGTACGTTCCCGTGGGCCGGTAGGTGCCCCAGTTGTCGACGATGTAGTACTCGACGAGCGGGTTCGACGTCCACCCGTAGAGAGTCAGGTAGCCGTTGCCGGACGGGTTGAAGCTGCCGGAGTAGGTCACGGTCCGGCGTGAGCCGTTGCTCCAGCCTTTGCCGGCGACGAAGTTCCCGGTGTTTCTCCACGAGGTGCTGTAGTTGCCGCCGGAGTTCAGGGTCATGGACACCGTGCCCTGGCTGTCCGTCCAGAACGAGTAGTAGTACCCGTTGTTGGTTCCGGTCTGGTTCGTGGTGATGACCGTGGCCGCCTCGGCGGTGCCGGGCAGGGCCAGCGTGGCTCCGGTGGCCAGCAGCAGGGTGCAGACGCTGCGGCGCGTCGGGTGTGCGGGTCCGTCGTTCATGAGCGTGCTTCCTCCTCGCCTTCGTAAGGCTGACGGGGGCTGGGCATCTTGTGTCGACGGGTGGTTCGTGCCAGCCCGCGTCGACAGCGGTTGAGCTCTGCCAACGGCCAACAGTTTTGATATGACCCTGCCAACTGTCAATAGTTTCGGCATTGACCTCGAAACATTCGATCAGCGCCGGCAATGTTCTCGGCGGGTGTTTACCCTGGTCGTTGCCGTGATCGATGGATCTAATCGATATGTTCGTCGCCGCCCGCGATTGCGAGATCATATTTTCAAGTTCGCCTCTTCGAATGTTTCGAAGAAACCTTGCCCTTCACACGCGCGAGGTGTGCAGGGCTAGGAAGCAGCGTGGCCCGGTATCACGCAAACGGCCCCGGACGAGGAGTCCGGGGCCGAGTGGAACGCCTCCCTGGGAGAGGAACCCCCAGGTCAGTGCGGAACTGCTTCAACGTCAGCGGTTTAGTACTCGCCATTCCCCGTGGCTCCACGCTCCACCTGGCACGGCTCTGAGCGGTGAAGCAGCCGACCCACCTCAGGAAGTCCCCTGGAGTGCAGGCAGGCCCGCACGTTGCTGCAAACCACGTAGCGCCTCGTACAGATCGTCGTAGGCTGCCCGACAGTCAATGCTGCCGTCGTCGTACAGGCTGCCCATGTACCAGTCGTCGTCATGGACGGGCTTCACAAGGCACAGGCTGTGAAATCCGAGAACGATCTCTGGGTGCAGCACCTCGTCGGGGGCTCCGGGGCGGCCCACCCGCTTCACCGCCCGGTTTCGATTCAGGGCGACAGCCTCTTGGTCCCCGGATACGTCGCGGATCTGCTGAAGAGACCATCCCGGGGGTAGCTGCGCGTCTGCCACCCACGGATGATCTCATCCGCGTGGACTTAGTGGCACGCGTGTGGCACGGCTCCGAATACGACGGAGGGCGAGCCCGGGAGGAAAACCCTCCTGAGCTGGCCCTTCTGCGTGTGCCCCCGGCAGGATTCGAACCTGCGACACCCGCTTGAGGAGTTCGATCCGGGCCCCCTTCGGTTGCGGTCGGCGATTGGTAGGGCGGCCGAACAGAAGGGGTCCACCAGATCCCGGAGATCGCTTCAGAGGGTCTTCGGTGGACTGTCAAGCCCCCCGCACGCCCGGCTGGCCATCGAGGTGGTCTTCGCCTGGGCTGCCACCGAGAAGCAACTACCCGGCCGGCTACGCCCCTGCGCGAACGACGAGTGCGGACTGTTCCTGCTCGATCGCAGCCGCGCCAACCGCGCCCGCTGGTGCTCGATGGCCGTCTGCGGCAACCGCGAAAAAGCGCGTCGCCACTACGAAGGCACCCACTGGCCTGTCCCCCCACACGCCGTACGCCGCTGGCGTTCTCACAAACGACGACGAATTCTGCGCGGTCCCCGCAAGCCCTGACCTTGCGGGGACCTCGCCCTGAGCCGGGTCACATCACGGCGTCGGTCTGCAACGGGCCCGCGGTGACACGGATTGTTCGGATGCGCACCGGCTCTTCCCGGTCGAGGTAGAAGATGTGCATGAAGGGGGCGCGCACCACGCGCTCCGGTTCGCTCTTCTTGGCCATGACCGCCTCACCGCGCAGCAGACGGATTCCGTCGTCCGCGGTCCAGAACTCCAGGACCTCATGGCTGATGACCAGCGGCGCGTCGATCTTGACGAAGAACTCCTTGATGGCCTCGACGCCGTGGATGTGCGCGGTGCCGAAGTGCATGTCGGTGTTGTCGGTCAGTGGCGCGAAGCCCTCGCCGAACTCCAGGGTGTCGATGGCGTCCATGAACTTCAGGACCCAGCCGGGGACGGCTGTCGCTTGTGCGGTGTCTGCCATGGCGTGGACTTCCTGATCGGACTGCGGCGCATAACCCTTGCCAACCGCGCCTTCCCCACCCCTGCCGATCCGAAAGCCGCCGTTCCGGCGGGGACGTCAAAAGGCCATCGCTGCGACGAGGGAAGAGAACAAGACGGCCACCGCTAAGGGTTGTCCCGTAAATGATCTTTGGGCCGGCGTGACGTGCCCTGGTTGTTGTCGGCCGCCCGCCTATCCGGTGATAGCAAGGTTGTGCAGTCGCGCGATGCCGAGCATGGCGTGGTGGACCCCGTCGCCCTTGAGGCGGCAGTCGCGGAGGATCTTCCAGGTCTTCATGCGGGCGAAGACGTGCTCGACGCGGGCGCGGACCTGCTTGTGGGACGTGTTGTGGGCTTCCTTCCAGCCGGGCAGGTCTTCGCCCTTGCGCCGGCGGTGGGGCATGAGGAGTCCGGTGCCGGGATAGCCGCCGTCGGCGATCGTGGTGGTCTTGCCGACGGCGGCTTTGGCGCCGGATTCCTCCCACGCCTTGCAGTCGTTGCGGTTTCCGGGCAGAGGTCGCCCGATCACGACGACGAGTCGGGTGACGGCGTCGATGACGACCTGGTGGTTGGTGGAGTACCTGTAGTTCTTCGACTGCGCGGCGATGGCGTGGTCGCGGGTGGGCACGAGGGTGCCGTCCACGATGAGCACGGCGCCCTTGGCGAACCTCTTGCGCGGCTGGAGCGCGATCACCGGCCCGAGGTGGTCGATGATGCGGTCCGCAGCCGACTTCGAGATCCCGAACAGCGGAGCGAGCTGGCGCATCGTCAAGTTCGTCCGCCAGTAAGCCGCCACAAGCAGCACTCGGTCCTCCAGCGGCAGGCCCCATGGCCGGCCCTTTCGGACCGCGCCCGTACCCTCGCGCCGCACCAGGCTGACCAGCTTGCCGAACAGGCGAGGGCTCAGCCCGGTGAACGGGGCTATCCAGGACGGCTCAGACGCCGTGATCACACCAGCCACCCTGGATCATCTCAGTTGCAGACGTCGCTGGTTCCGACCGATCCTTGCGTATTGACGACAAGGGAGAACGACGTGGGGCTGACTCTGTTCCCGGGAGACGGAAACACCAGCAGTCCCGACGTCGCTTGGTCCTACAGCGGCTTCGCCGCGTTCCGGCGACAGCTGGCGCAAGCTGAGGGGTTCGCTCTCTCCGAGATGTGGGGCTTCGGCGGAGATCGCCCCTGGAGTGATGTCTCCACCTCGCTCGAACCGCTCCTCGATCGCCCCGATGACGGCGGAGGCGATCTCTCGCCCACCGAGTGCGCCGCGCTCCTGCCCAGACTAGAGGCGATCGTTGACCAGTGGCGGAACGAGGCCGATGTTCCTCGGGCACACATCGATGCGGTCCAACAGCTGACGGTCGTTCTGCGACTCTGCGTCGCGAAGAACGTCGAACTTCTCTTCCTCTGATGTCCACGAAGCCTGGGCCGTTCCTCACGCTCCCGCAGTTGCGGGACAGCCTTTAGCTACTTGCTCCTGAAAAAGGGTTCGTCCAGCTGAGAGGTGCTATCGGGGTCGGGTCGTAGTGGTGTCTCCTGTGGGCGCGTGTTGGGTCATCGGCTGACGACGGCCATCCGCTGGAGGTTGTAGGCGAAGATCCCGAGTCCGGTCCAGGTCTGCGCGCCTGCCAGGCGACGCAGGCGGGTGCGGCGAAGTCCGAAGGTGCGCTTGAGGTGGCTGATGCGGGCTTCCACACCGACTCTCCAGTTGCGCATCCGCCGGAATGGGCGGCTGTGTTCGTACTCGCGGCGCGCTTTTCCGGGCTTGCCGGCTCGTTGAAGGCCGATCCGCTGGACGCCGAGTTCGGCGAGCGCGCGGTCGTTTGCCGCGGTGCCGAAGCCGCGGTCAGCGACGACCGTGCCGGGTGGACGGCCGGTCAGCGTGGTGACGCGCTCGACCGAGGGCACCAGTTGCGGCGCGTCGGGCGGGTTCCCGCGCTGGAGTTGGTGGTCGACGACGAAGCCGCGTTCGTCCTCCGCCACCAGTGCCGTGTAACCGAACTGGGTGGGGTGCTGGGGCTTGCCCTTGCGGATCGGCCGGGCATCGGGGTCGGCTAACGAAACCAGCCGGTCGGGGATGGTGCGGATGCCTGCCAGCCGCAAAGCGGTCTGGTCCAGCAGCCGGCGGGTGCCCGTCATGGTGTCGGCCAGCTCACCCAGCAGGCGCCCGAGCCGTCCTGAGGGCCGTTTGCCCAGCGTCCGGCGGGCGTTGCGCTCCACTGCGGTCACCTCCCGAAGCGTCGCCCGGGCCACGGTGGCGATCTCGCCGGTGAGCCGGTCGATCTCGCCCAGCGCCTGGCCGGTGCGGCGCCGCAGGGTGCGTGAGATTTCCTTCAAGCGCCGGCCTGCTGACCGGCTGCGGTCCCGGAAGCTGGTGCGCTTGGCAGCGCCCGAAGCCTTGATGCGCCGCACCAGCCGGCTCAGCTTGCGCACCCCGTGCTCCAGCAGGTCGGCGTCCGTGGGGTGGTCGATGTCGGCCTCGATGACCGTGGTGTCGATCCGCAGCTTGCGGCATCGCACCAGCTTGTCCTCGACCAGCTTGCCCAGCAGTACAGCGTTGAGCTGTTCAACGGTCTGCGGGCCGCTGCGGCGAACCAGTTTGATCAATGTGGTGGGGTGCGGCACCGGGGAGGCCAGCGGGATTCGGCAGAACCGCCGCCAGCTGAGCGAGTCCGCCACCTCGCGGCACAGTGTCTCGTAACCGAGCTGGTAGCGGTGCTTGAGGTAGAGCAGCCTCAACAGCGTCTCAACCGGTACCGAGGGGCGCCCCAGCCTCTCGGCGAACACCGACCGCCACGGAGCGATGAACCGTTCGTCGTCCAGGAACGCATCAATCCTGGCCAGCTCTGGGGACATCTGCCGTGCCTGCTCCGGAAGCCGCTCCCACCAGGCATCCGGCACTCCCGCGACACGCAACATCGCCACCACCCCCGGCTGCCGATGACCCGCGTCAACTGTCCCGGCCCACGGACAGCCCGCACCAGCTCTCCCCAAAGCGTCACACCGCCGACAGCCCCGACTTCTTCAGGAGCAAGTAGCTAGGCGTCGCGGTCGGCGTAGCGACTTTGGCCGGGAGCTGCTTTGGCGCGAGTGATCATGGCCCCGTGAGCTTCCGGCGCGTCGGGCAATGTCAGAGTCAAAGGCCCCGGACCATGATCGGTCCGGGGCCTTTTCTGCGAGCATTTGCGGCGCGTTAGGGTGCTGAGCTGGGCGGACATCCGGGTTAAGGTCTCATCGGCCTTGGTCGCTTACGCCGTGGTTCCCCGTTGTTCCCTGCTCTATCTGGTGCGCTTGTGGTGCGGTGGCCGCTTCCGCGCTTGGCGCCGTTGACTCGTCGGTGGCACCGTACTTGTTCGCGCGGAGGCGCTCCTTGGCTGCTTCAAGCCGTGCGACGTAGTCGGGCATGAAGATCTCGCTCAGTGTCTTGTCCAGCGTTCCTGAGATCGCGTAGATCGGTGACCAGACGGCCTGGTCGCGCACGATCCCTTCAAGGGCGTCGGACCGGAACACCACTTGGTAAAGCCAGTCCGACAGCACAAACGCCTGATCGTGCGTGAGCCTGATGGCGATCGCTTCATCGTCCATGACCTCAACCTAGCTGCCTCGACCGGTTGTGCCGCGCCCCAGGCGTCGGCGGCCGACCAATACGCTTTCCAACTGTGGTGGGGCGGTGGGGTGCGTGCAGGGGCGTTCACCTGTGTTCATGGGCGGCTGGCAGTCGGCATGGTCATGGCTCGGAGTCTCGGCTGAACGACCGTGAACGGGGCTGAATGAGACGGGAACTGAGACGGCCCGGTGGGTGGCCGAGCCGCGCGACGGGCAACAAGGCCTCTTGCCCGCTCAGTTCGTCCAGCAGCTTCGTGATTTGTACGGCCGTAGGAGTGATCGAAAGATGCATGACGTTATGCTCTGATCCTTTTTGTTCATCGTTCTCCATGTATCTGCCCGATCCGGGGCACAGCAGCGGAGGAGAACATATGAGGACCGTCCAGAAGGTTGCAGGGGTGGCCGTAGCCACCTGCGGAATCCTTCTCGCTGGCATCGGCGGGGCCAGCGCTGCCCCCAGTGGCGGGGGGGACAACATCCCCGTGCTCAGCAACATCAACACGCTCGACTGGGACGATTCGCCCTTCTGCGGAATTCAGGTCAAGACCAAGCACAGCCAGCAGCAGACGTCCTGTCCGGTAGTGCACAACGAGGGCAGCACTAACAGCCCGGTCTACATCGTCACCTTCTGAGATCGATCTTTCCTAGCGGTCCGGCGGTTCGCCCGTCGGACCGTTTGGATTGTCGGGGCGTTGGCAGTCAGGTGAGTGATCCGGCTGTTGTGTCGGGTGGGCTCTGAGGGCTTCGGCATGGTTCGGCCTCTCTGCGGTTCATCATGCGGCGGTCAGTGAGGCACGCGGTTGGCGTAGCGACTTTGCCCGGGAGCTGCATGGGCGCGAGTGATCATGGCTCCGTAACCTTGCAGCGGGTCGGGCAGGTAGTGGACCTGCCCGGTAGGAGGCTGGGCCTATCCCGTCTCGGTCGACCTGCTGCTCGTCGCCGCCTGGCGTCGGCTGCGGTCCGGGGAGGCGAAAGCGGCCGGGTGGTGCTGGTTCGTCATCGCCCTCGCCGCCTCCCTCGGCGCGAACGTCGCCACCGCCGGCCTTCTCGACCTGGGCGACGTACCGGCCTGGCTGCGCATCCTCGGCGCCGGACGGCCGGGGTCGGGACCGCCAAGGAAGCACACCGGGTGCTGCGCTCGGCTCTCTCCTCCGCCTGCCGCGATGAACTCATCACGCGCAATGCAGCGAAGCTCGTCGAGCCGCCGCGCACGGACGATCGGGAGCTGAAGCCCTGGAGCCTGGACGAGACGCCCGACTTCCTCGCCGCCTCCCGCACCGATCCGCTCTACGCGGCCTTCGTGCTCGCCATCGCCATGGGCCTGCGGCGGGGTGAGATCGTCGGCCTCCGCTGGTCTGACATCGGCCTCGACAACCGTGTCCTCTACATCCGTCAGCAGATCCAGCGTCGCCGTGGCGTTCTGTACGACGACGATCCCAAGAGCCGCCGCCGTCGCGCTCTCCCGCTGGCCGCCCTCTGTATCGCACCTTTGCGATGGCACCGGATTCGGCAGGCCGCTGCCCGAACCAAAGCGGGGGAGCGGTGGCAGGAGTCGGCCTACGTCTTCACCACTCGCACCGGCCGCCCGGTCGAGCCGCGCAACCTGTACCACTCGTTCACCCGCGTCGCCCAGTCCGCCGGCCTCCGCGTGATCCGGCTGCACGATGCCCGGCACGGCACCGCCACCCTTTCTCACGGCGGCCGGAGTCGCGCCCCGCGTGGTGATGGAGATCCTCGGGCACAGCCAGATCAGCATCACCATGGACGTGTATACGCACGTCGTGCAGGACACTCAGCGCGAGGCCATGAGCCACATGGACCGGCTGCTCAGGAGGCGCCCCGGTCGTCAATGACCGTGCCCGTTGATGTCAGAAGTGGATGTCAAAGGCCCCGGACCAAGATCGGTCCGGGGCCTTTTGGCTGGTGCCCCCGGCAGGATTCGAACCTGCGACACCCGCTTTAGGAGCATGATCATACGATCACCGATCCGTCCTCCGCAGGCTTGATGTTTCGCTATTTGCGCAGTTCAGCGGCCTGCTGAGGGTGGCCGGAGTAGTGATCTTTCGTGATCCTTCATGGGGCTTCTTGGTCCTGCTGTTCCCATCAAGTTCCCAACTGAGCTGGTGGGAACTGGCCTTCGAGGGCCGGCAAAAGCGTCTGCGCAGTTCGTTGCCCAGCCGGGTTTCAGTGAGCACCGCAGATGCCTTGGGAGGGACGACAGGCTCGCCCCCTCGGCCCGAGGGCTGAGCCAGTGGCCGTTTCAACAGGTCAGCCGCCTGACTGCAGGCTGGCTCGTTCTTGCAACTCGGCGGGCGGCGAGACGACGGCTGCCAGACGGCGGTTCCCGGCGCGCTCTCATCCGGAGGCCATGTGCCCCGTACAGGGGCGGTGGCTGTGACCGGGTCAGTCGCCGTGGTAGAGGCGCACTGAATCGATCAGCTGGATGGCGGGGTCATTCTCGGCGAGGTGGCGCAGTTCAGGGGTGAAGCCGGTGCCGCTGTAGCACTGCAGCCGGGTGACGTTGGTGGCGGTGCCGCGTGCGGTGAGAAGGGCACGAATGTGCTGGAGCCGTTCGAGGTGGCGTTTCCCCATGACGTCGTTCCATTTCGCTTCGCCGATGGCGAGGAGGGTTTCGCGACCGTTGTCGGTCTCGCCGTGGACCGCGACGTCGACTTCGTGGCTGGTCTTCGCGGCAGGATCGTTGACGGTGCCGCTGCCCACCCTTGTGATGTGCCCGCCGTGTGTTGTGGGGGACGCGTGCCAGCGGGCCCATTCGCGGCAGACCTGTTCGAAGTGTGGGCCGACGACCTTGCTGCGGAAGGTGGACTGGGCGCGGCGCCAGACGGTGGTGGCGCGTCCGGGGCGCTCCAGATCGCCCCAGGCGGGGCGCATGACCGAGTGGTAGAAGGCGATGAGGGGTTCGGCGATGCGGTAGGCAGAGCGGTTGCGGCGGAAGGCGTCGGCCTCGTGGGTGATCAGGCCGACGTCCTGAAGGACGGTGAGCGGGTGGGCGAGGTCGGTGGACTTGCGGCCGAGGTAGTCGGCGATGCCGCCGCGCGCGGCGTTTCCGGCGGCGATGGCGGCGAGGACGGAGTGGTAGAGCGCGGTGTCGTGGAGTTCGGGTTCCTCCGCGAGCAGGTAGCGGGCCTCGCGGAAGAGCGGACGGGCGGGGTTGAGGACGGCGCGGGTGACCCAGTCGTCGAAGTCGTCGGGTCCGGCGGGGGTGTCGCCTTGGGTGAACTCGCGGCGGTAGGCGGGGGTGCCGCCGACGATGGTGTGGGTGAGCAGTGCGGTGCGCGGGTCGGTGATCTCCCAGAACTCGGCGGCAAGGCGGAAGTCCAGGGTGGGGACGACGAGTTCCAGGCCGGCGCGGCCGCGCAGGGGGGCGTTGCCGGCGAGGAGTCCGCCCATGAAGGACAGGGCGGAGCCGCACAGCAGGAGCCGTACGGGGGTGTTGGTGTGCTGAGCGGCGGGGTCGAGGGCGCGCTGGATGATCGAAGGGAGGGCGGGGGAGGCCTTGGCGAGGAAGGGGAACTCGTCGATGACCGCGACGGTGGGGCCGCCCCTGTCGGCGATGCGCATGAGTTCGGTGACCGCCTCGTCCCAGTGGGCGAAGCGGAACGGGGTGGGCTGGTCGCGGTGGCGGGCGAGGGCTTCGCCGAACTGGCGCAGGGCGTCGGCCTCGGTGGTCTCGGTGGCGGTGTACATGAAGCCGCCGCTTGCCCGTGTGACGGCGTCCAGGAGGAAGGTCTTGCCCTGGCGGCGGCGGCCGGAGACCACGCCGAGGGTGGCACGAGGGCCGGGTAGGGCGGCGAAGCGGGTCAGCTCGGCCCACTCGAAGTCGCGGTCGAACATCTCGGCAGGTTTGTCCACGGCTCGCACCCCTGTATAGATAGGTGCGCCTATTATATCTGAACTTATTTAAGAATCCTCACGATGCGCGCGGCCTTGACTCCTAGACGTAGCGAACGCAGAGGTCGAGGAGTGGGGGCGGGGCTGGGTGGAGCGCCCCCGAATTCCGGCACCTCGTAGCGGTCGATGATGCGCGAATCGCCCGCCATCGCCCACTTCGCGCTCGGTGTGACGCAGGAAGCGGCTCGCCGGCCGCAGTAGCTGCCTATCGAATCGGGCAAAGGTTCGCAAACCTGGATCGCATGGTCGGCGTAGCGTTATCCAACGTCACCCACCGTGCCGTTCCCGTCAGGTTCCCATGCGGGACGAAAGCGACCCTCCGCGGTGCTCGCGGAGGGTCGATATGCCCCATTGTCTGGCACTTTCCGGTGCCCCCGGCAGGATTCGAACCTGCGACACCCGCTTTAGGAGTTCGATCACCGGGGCCTCACAGCACTCGGAATCGCGGGTTGGGAGGCCGCCGTCGGTCGCTCGGGGCTGCTGTTGTCCACCGTCGTTGATGTCAGGTGTGGATGTCAGAAGGGGAGTTGTTCCGGCTCCTCAGAGATCCGCCGGGCGAACTCGTCGACGACCTGCGGTACGACTCGTTGGGCGTCTTCATGCTGCAGTGCTTCGAGGAGGGCTTGCCGGGCCGTCGCGTACGGCTGTCCGGCGTGAGAGGAACGGGTCCGGCTGACTGCCCGCTCGACCTTCGCCAGATGGGCCGCCACTATCGGTATCGCCTTGTCGTACTCGCTCGGGTCGGTGGCCATAGGACCAGCCGATCAGGGCCTACCTACGAGGTCAAGGCGGGTGGTAGACCATCAGCTTGGGAAGCTTGGGTTCTTCGGCGGCGATTGCTCCGCTGACCTGCGAGGGAGTGGCGTTGGCGTCCTGGTCGCATCACGGGCAAGTTCCCGCTGTTCCCCGTGGTTCCCTGCAGGATCTGGCACGCGAATGGCACGGTCCCTTCATCTCGAACGTCCATTGGCGGACTGGGCCCCGGAGCGTCGGAGCCTCAGCCGACGACAGTCAGCCACGATGGCGGGCCTGCCGACCGACCACTCACGCGTGTGCCTCGTTGTACCCTCACCGGCCTCAGCCACGCTGCCATGCCGTCGACCATGGGAAGTTGCGCCGACAGAAGCGTGGCGGTGAGACCTTTGGTGAGGGCCTCTTCCTCCCGAAGCGACTTGGGCTGGGGCGCTGCCCTGGGCTGGTGTGGGGCTCACCTGTTCGCTGGTCAGGTGGCTTGAGTGGCTGCCTTCTCAGGGCTTCCCGCTGCCAACCCCACCTCGAATCCGCTGATGTCGCCCCCGGTGATCCACCTACGGATCAGTTCCCGGTCCTCCTCGGAGAGCGACATCCGTGCATTCGCGCACAACGTGTAGACGTTTTCCACCCACGCGTCAGTAAGGGCCTCCGCTGTAACGCCTTCGGTCATCCGCTGTCCCACGTAGACGAGCCCTTTGAGTACGAAGTTGACCGCGTTGCGAGTTACGGGGTTGCCACGCGACTCTGTTTCGTCTCGGACTCTCTTCGAGGTCGGGTACAGATGAAACGCAGAATTCTGCAAGTCCTGGGCGAGGACCTCGAACAGCAGAGCATAGGTGTCCGGCTGCAACGCCGGCACATCTGTCAAGGCACTCACCTGAGCAAGAAGACGAGGAAGCTGTGCCCGACCGTCCTGGTCCTCAAAGGAGTGCAGCGTTGGATCGAGAATGTATCCGGGTGGCGTGGCAACATATTCAAGATCACTGCAATGAGTCTTCACGAACCCACTGAAACTTCCGGCGCCGTACCATGCGGAATCCTTTATTGAGGGATCGATGCTGAGCGCCGCCTGTGCCGCAGCAGCTGAGGCGAGCGGACGGGGCGCGGCCCGTACGACGCGGTGAATCTCCTTGACGACTGCTTCGCACTGGTCGCTGCGCGCTTGTTGCGGAAGGACGACCGTGACCTGCTCGGCGTCGCTGTCGAGCGTAACCTCAGTCGCGTGGAACTCGTCCCAGAGCGAGGCTGCGGCGAGCTGCTCAGGCGTCACGAATACATCACACGTCGCCCGGAAAGCAGCGGCGCTCAGACCGGCTGCCACCACCGTCGTCCACCGATCCTTGGCCCGGAGCCTCTGCAACACAGGGGTGAAATCGGCGTCCGCCGACATGATCACAAACTCGTCGTACCGAGTCTCTTCCGCGAGAGCATCCATGATGTCGAGCACCATGTAGATGTCAGCGCTGTTCTTGCCCCGGGAAGTCAAGGGCGGGCAGTCGATCGACCGAAACCCACTGCGCGTGAAGAAGGCGCGGTACCTACCGAAAGCTTCCGGGTTGATATACACGTTCCGTACGAGGAAGCGGCGAGCAGGGCCACCCTGGGTAGCTTCACCTGTGTCGCTCTTGCCTTCCAGCCAACTCATCCACCTGTCCGGACGGGTCGCAAACGCTTCAGCCGCCCCTGGGTCCATATCGCGAAGCCCCAAGTAGATGTTGTCGAAGTCTACGAACAATGCTGACTTGATCGTCACCGAATTGACGCCATCGAATGGCTCTTTACTCAACGACCCACCTCCACTGATCATTTCGCGGAACGCTCAGGGGGGAACGATCCACGCAGTTATGGCAAGGGATGACGCTTTTGGTCACCACCAACCAACCGCATCTGAGTAACTGGTTCGGACGCGAGGCCACGCCTGTGCTGTCGTCCGACGTTGCCCGGGCCGTTCAGCTTGCTCTTTGTGAGGGTTGGAACCTGACGGCTCCGGGCTCGCCGTTCCGTCTCAACCAACCTGCCGACTTTCCGCCCTCAACCTGAACGGAGCAGGGGGAGAACTAGCGCCTGTGCCTAAGCCGACGAAAGTCAGCCACGGCGGCGGGTGCGCCGACCAATCAGGCGCGCGTGTGCCTCGCTGTACCTGCTCCAGCCTCAGCCACGCTTCCACTGCCGTCGATCAGAGCAAGCCACGACGGCCGATGCGTGACGATCAGCGCTGGGCAGATCTCAGTTCGGGAGACTTGGTTACGAATCAGTTGCAGCAAGAATTTTTTGGATGACTTCTCCCCTATTAATTCTGCTATTCCTGTCGTTGATTCCAGACCTTACGCGTCGATAGTACTCAGCCGCTTCAGGTGAGGGGTTTGGTGCGCGGGTGACATCCTCAACTTCGTCATAGAAGGCGATGAGTTTGCCCGCCGTGTCGGCAGGGGACAATGGCTTCTTGTCGTATATCAGCGTCCGGTACAGCTCGACGATCAAAGTAAATAGATCAGCTTTCTGCCACACCCGACTCTTGGCAGGGAATTCACACTCGTCAATAAACGAGAATACCGCTTCAAGTCCCTCTCTAATGTCATTGCCCATGGGGAAGTCATCGTTGAACTGATCAAGATACTGCTCGTGCTCTTCGTCGCGCCTGAAGTACCCACTCATGACGGTAATGGCTAGGGTGAGTGCGAATCGAATATCGTTCATGCGTCGACCGTCAAGCGACGTGAAGATTTTTCTACTCTGGAAGAATGAGTGGTTCGCAACCTCTTCAGCGAATCGCTTAAGTGCCCCATCGAATCGCGAGTTGTTCACTTCCATGGCATTGAGCGAATAGTTAGTTGAGTTAATGCGGTGGAAGATCTGTCGTGTCTCTTCTTCGTTGAGTGGACCAAGATCCCTAATCACCACTTCATACTCAAGAAACTCACGCTTCTTTTCGTCAGCGAGCTCCTTGTACGCCGGGATAGCATTGTTTGTGATGCGCAGCTCGGTCGAGGCAGTGAAGTACTGATAAAGCGTGGTGATGCGCTGCTGCCCATCCACGATCAGCTCCGTTCCGTCTCCCGTGTCCGGGTTTACGTCACCGGCGGAAATGAAGATCTCGGGGAACGGCAGTCCATCCAGCACGGTGGCAATGAAGGCCACTTTATGGTCGTTCGACCAAACGAGACGGCGCTGGAAGTGAGGGTTTGCAATAAGGGTTTTATCGCGGATTCCGGTGAGCAGCATCCGCAGCCTCTTGTTCGTTGCCGAAGTCTGCATCAAGAATCCTCCATTGCCTCGCGACAGGATTTAACTGCCCGTCGTTGGTATTGCGTCAGAAAATGAATGTCGTGATACAGGGCTCCGGCGATCTTATATGGGCCAATCTTCCGACTTTGCTGTAATCTCCGGAAGAACTGTCGCCATTCCTCAGAGAATTGAAACGAGGGGGATCTTGGTAGCATGTCTGGGCGAATCCACCCCCAGGAGATGTATTGCTCGAATCCATTTCTCCTTGGCCAGTCAGCCCCTGAGTCAGCATAAGCGTGAGCTTCATGCCAGACTTTCTCATATAAATCGTGACTCACGATCGCGACATCGATATCCGACGTGTCCCCGAAAGGGCGATATCTCTTATGGGGGGCAATGCTGAAACCGAGCCTCGCTGATCCCACAACGAAAATATCTTGATGTGGCGCAATGGAGAATTTCTCAGAGATGGCTTCTTTAAGGGTAAAGTGCTGATCATCTGAGAGTGCGTGACATGCTCCGTGGAGAAGTTTTGAGTTAACTATGCGCTCGTCGCTTGAGTCGGCCAGGAGGAAACTCTCAAATTGCTTCTTTGGGTCTGTGGTGAAATTTTCGAATCTATTCGACCCCACGATCCCCCCATGGCCGGTGCGAGCATGACGCTGCAGAGAAGATACATCCAATTCCGACTGCCTGCCATGAGATGTGCGAGATGTCCTGAACCCTGGTATAGGACGGAGTCACCATGACGGTCTCCACTGGTATCAGGTGGCTGATTGCTGTGCGCGCGGTACGGGTGCCGGGCGGGCTGGAGCGGGGCGGAGACTGGAGCGCAGGCCCGGCCGGGGGCCGGGCCGCGCGCGGCGAGCGGAGTGAGCCGCACTTGAACCCGTAGAGAAAGTTGTAACTCAGTCGGTCTGCTGGGGCTGTCTAGTCCCAGGTGATGTTTGACGTTCTGGTCCCAGCTGATGCTTGACGGTGGGCCTAGACAACATCGGAAACCTCGTGGGGCTTGTTCGCCT
>NZ_JBEYXP010000098.1:0-25063 GCF_040704615.1 Streptomyces sp. NPDC046862
TACTTCCCCGCCGTCCTCCTCTCTTCCTTCCACGCTCCCCCCCTGCCGAAGCTACGTCGTCGCCCGCCGGTCGCGGCCCCTCCGCCGGGGCCCCCCCCCGCCGCCGGTGTGTCTTCTCGAGTAGCCCTCTTCGCTGATCGCATGTATGGCAGGGCACGCGACAGTGGCGTGGCCTCTCCCTTTCCCGCAGTCCGCTCAGGTTTCGGAGCGGTAGTGGCCGAGCCGCACCGGATCGCCCCGTCACGGCGTGCCGGGGTTCAGTCGGCGTACACCCTGCCCTGCTTCACGACGAAGTGTGTGGGCTCGGAGCAGCCGAGAGACGGTGTGAGCAGCAGGCTCACCGTGAGCGGGGCGGGCTCGGTGCCGGCGGTCGAGAACTGGCAGACGGCACCCGTGCCGGAGAGGGGGTACCAGAACCAGCCGTCCACGTCGCCCACGTTCACGCGGTCCGATTCCTTCCAGGCACCTCCGGCCTGTGTGTAGACCTTCAGGAGCACGGAGGCGGCGTACTCGTCCTGGGCCGAGCGCTGCGCGGTCAAGGTGATCTTGTAGTCGGATCCGAGGACGGAAGAGGCGATCTGCCGCGTCTGCGGCGCGGCCGGGTTCGCGTTCGCGTTCGCATTCGCGTTCGCGTTCGCATTCGCATTCGCATTCGAGGCTCCGGCGCCGGCGGCTTGGAGGGCTGCCGCCATGAGAACGGTGAGGGCTGCGGCGGTGCCGCGGCGGGTGCTGGCCAGGCTCATGTGTTCCCCCGTTGGAACGAGTTGGTCCGGAAGGCTGGAGTGTTCCGTGTTCTGTGTTTCTTGCTCCTTGTTCCGTTCGGTGGTGGAGACAAGTCGCGCGGCCCAGAGGTTGTACGGCGTCGGCCGTTTGCCGCCGCGATGCCCCCGACGTGGGGTGCCCTACACTCTGCTCCATGGGGATCTCGACTGCTGCCGTCACCAGGGATCTGGCGCCAATGGGCGTGCTGCGGGCCTCGATCAACCTGGGGAACCGGGTCATGGCCCAGGGCACGCCGACGGCACCGAGCGGCGTGACGGTCGACATCGCACGTGAGATCGGCGCGCGGCTGGGCGTGCCGGTGGAACTGGTCTGCTTCGACGCGGCACGCAAGTCGTACGAGGCGATGGCGGCAGGGCAGGCCGACATCTGCTTCCTGGCCGTCGAGCCCGCCCGGGAGGCCGAAGTCGCCTTCACCGCACCGTATGTCGTGATCGAGGGAGTGTTCGCCGTGCCCGGCGACTCGGCCATCGCGACGGTCGCCGACGTCGACCGTGTCGAAGTGCGCATCGGCGTGAAGCGTGGGTCCGCCTATGACCTCTTTCTCTCCCGCACCCTGCGGCACGCGAGCGTGGTGCGTGGAGACGAGGGAGTCGACGTGTTCCGGGCCCAGGGGCTGGAGGTCGCGGCCGGTATCCGGCAGCCGATGAGCGAGTTCGTCGCGACGCATTCCGACGTCCGACTGATCGAGGACCGGTTCATGGAGATTCGGCAGGCGCTGGGCACGACCAGGGCCCGGCGCCCCGAGACGGTCCGGTTCCTGCGGGACGTCGTCGAGGAGCTGAAGGCCGGCGGGTTCGTCGCCGACGCCCTACGGCGGTCGCGTCAGTCCGAGGACTTGGTCGCGCCACCTGGGTAGGCGCAGCCCTCCGCTCGACGGTGTCGTGGTGGGCGCGGCCGTCACCCTCCGCCGTACCGCTGTGCCGAGTGGTGTTCCTGCGCGAGTCGCCGCAGTGCCAGCAGCGCGGGTTCCAGCAGTACGGTCAGCAGGACGGCGCGCTCGGCCTGTTGCAGCGGGTCGCTCGCGTCCGTGAGCTGGTCGAGGTCCAGCGCCGCGGTACGGTCGGCGAGTTCGGCGTACGGCAGCAGGGAGTGCCAGTCGAAGTCCACCCCGAGGGCGCGCAGCGTCTCCAGGGTCTCGGCGACGACTTGAGCGGCGGGCGCGTTGGCGGAGGTTTCCCAGCCCATCTCGGCGGTCAGCGCCGCCACTTCTGGGAGCCCGGGCACGTCGGCGTCGGTGTCCGCCGCGTCGCTGGTGCCGTGGGGGGCTGCCGAGCCGCTCCCTTCGTCGGAGCGGGCGGCGGGCAGGACGCCGAGCACGAGGCCGAGGAGCAGATGGACGTTGTCCTGCTGTACGTCCACGGCTGCCAGTACGTCCCTGGTGGCGCTCACCGACAGGCCCCGCACCCCGATCAGGGAGCGGATCAGGCGCAGCCTGCGCAGGTGGCTGTCGTCATAGTCGGCCTGGTTGGCGGCCGTGGCCCGGCCTGGGGGCAGCAGTCCGTCCCGCAGGTAGTACTTGATCGTGGGGATGGAGACCCCACTGCGGCGGCTCAGCTCGGAGATGCGCATCCGGATCGGCTTCCTCCTCGTTCCTGTTCGTATTATCCCCTGGATAACGGGAAGCGCCACTGTCTATTATGGATAGTGCCACTCACCACTCCTGAAGGCGAGAGTACGGTGCCCACACTTCCCTGGACCACCCCGAACACGCCCCCGGCCCACAGCACGGCGTTCGTCATGGCGTCCCGCTTCGAAGTGCGGTCGCCCAAGGACGTCCCCCGCTTCTTCCTGCGCTCCCTGGCCGCCTGGCGCCAGGTGCGCACCGCCCCCGGCGCCTACGGGGCCTCCCTCATCGCCCAGCCGTTCAAGGCCGTCTTCTACACGCTGTCCGCGTGGGAGGACCGTGACGCGCTGTACGCCTACGCCAGGACCGAACCGCACCGCGGCATCATGACGTCCCTGCGATCGACCATGCGCACCTCCACCTTCACCTTCTGGGAGGTCGACACCAGCGGGCTCCCCATCACCTGGGACGACGCCAGGCGGCGTCTGACGGACCAGGCGCGGACCGACGCGGCGGGCGGCGATCGCGAGCGCCAGTGACGGGGAACGAGCGCACCGCGATGTGAACGAGCCAGCCCGCCGCCGCGCCGACCGCGTACCAGAAGAGGTCGGGTGGATTGAATGTGGAGCCGAGTACGAGGCGGGCGAGGGTGCTGCGCTGGGAGAGCTCTGCCGGCACCTGGCTGAGCTGGAGGAACTCCACAGCCCAGCTGACGGCCAGCGCGCTTCCGGCGGCCCTCAGGGGCGTGACCCGCGGCCTCAACAGAACGACGAGTGCAAGAAGCAGGAGGGTGTAGAGAGCGTCTCCGCCGTACTTGGCCACGTTCCCCGCTGTCGCGGCCCTGAGCCCCAGCCCCGCGCCGACGGTCACCACCGCGGCCCCGGCCGCCGCCAGACGGATTCGGACCGGATCGGCGACGCCGCCATGGGATTCGGTTCTGAGGGTCACAAGGTCATACTGCCGGAGGGGCGCCATGGGCATGCGGGCTGCGCCCGGCCAGCTCGCGGGCGATCAAGGCCGTGCGCCCCTTCAACGGGCACGGGTGCGAGCAGTGCGCGCACGGCGGACGTCTCGTTCGCGCCCGCTTACGGTACGTCGGTCGCCCGGTGACACCCGGAGAGCATCGCCGCGCGACCGAGGTACCCCTTCACCCCTCACCGACGCGATCGCTCACCCCGCGATCGAGTCCAACTGCTCCGCCGCAGGTCTCAGCTCCCAGAGGTCACCGCCGGGTGGCTGCTCCAGCCGGGCCTCCACCGCCCGCGCTTCGCGGTTCCCGGCGTCCGCCGCCGCGTGCACCACGTCGGTGGCCGCGTACCGGCGGAACTCCAGGTCCGGATGCGGCCAGGGCGCGGCTCCGGAGGCGGCGGGCAGCAGGTAGTCGACCGCCTTGAACAGGCTCTGCCCGTCGGGCCCCTGGTACGACCACAGGTTCACCCCCACATGCCGTCCGATGGCGGCCAAGCGTGTGTACGCGACCAGGGAGAACGTCGAGTAGTGCCAGCTCCGTGTGCGGGAGAGCTCCTGCGGCTGGCTGCCGTCCGCGGCGATCTGCGTGTCGATGCGCTTGGCCCGGGCGTCGAGGACGACCCGGCGCGCCAGCGCCTTGTCACCCGTCGCGTGGGCGAGGGCGGCGAGTTGCATGTCGTAGAAGGTGCCGTGGTTGTTCGTGGCGGCTCCTTCCTCCTTGCCGAAGGCGCTGTTCGCCAGCCAGTCGCGGAAGTCGACGTTCCACGCGTGCATCGCGGAGCGGTCCTGACGGGTCCAGCCCGGGGCTCCCGTGTTGAGGATCGCGATGGCGTCGAGGACGCTGGTGAAGGACTGCGAGAAGTCGATGATGCCGATCGCCCGGCCGTCGTACTTGCAGGGGATGAACTGGGCGTGGTTCAGGTTGGGGTTCATCCGGGTGGCCGGGTCGAGGAACCAGGTGCGCAACACCGATGCGGCCTTCCGCGCGTACTTCCGCTCGCCGGTGTAGTACCAGGCGAGCGAGAGGTCGTACGTGGAGTCGAAGACCTTCTCCACGTCCTGACGGTCGGTTCCGGTGTCGACCTCCGGATTGCGCTCGCCGTCACGCTGGACGTACGGGCAGCCCCAGGGGTTCTCGGTGGTCCTCGGCTGCGAGGGCCACCAGTAGGGCGCCTGGCTGAGGTAGTCGTGGACGTCACCGCTGGGCGCGGGCCGAGGCTTGTCGATGACTGTCCAGGGGCCCTTGTCGAGCCACGTGTCGCCACGTGCCGTCAACTGCTTGAGCGCGCGCCGCAGTTGGTGATCGCCGCGGTTGAGCCGGAGTTTCGTCTGCTGGAGCCGCGTGCCGTCGAGGACTGTGGTCTGCGGGGCCCTCGGCGCCGGGTGGGCCCTCGGCTCCGAGTGGGCGGAGGCGGTGGGGAGGACGATCGCCATGAAGGTGGCCATCGCGACCAGTACGGCGGCTGAGCGGGGTCTCCTTGCACTCATCGAGCTCTCCAATCATCTATGTGAACGGAGTTCATGAGAAAGACCGCGTGAGCCTAAACGCGGCATGGTGGTGTTGCAATGCACCTGACATAAGTTCATGGATGCGTTGCTTGATCACGTGGATGGTCAATCGGCGCACGGATGCACGGTGTGGCGCGGCCCGGCGGACCCGCAGACTGGCGGCTGGCGGGCGGTCGGGCGGAATGTCTGAAACGTGACCCCTCGCCACCTCCAACCATTTCTTCGCCCTCTTTGTCTCACATGACGCAGATGCGCAACACGCGGCAAACAGAGAGGAGTTGTTCACCGATGAGACGCTGGGCAACGGTGCTGGCGACGCTGGCGCTGGTACTGGCAGGAGCAGCAGCCGTACCGGCTGCCGCTGCCGCTGCCGCGCCGCAGAGCACCACCTGTGAGACGGGCTGGGGGAGCACGGCGAAGTCGGCACCGGGATCCATGGCGATGACCGGTTCCCTGGCGGACGTCAGAGCCGGACGTCACGCATGCTACGACCGGATGGTCATTGACATTCCGGGCATGACCACGGCCGATCCTGCCCTGTACTGGGTGCAGTACGTCCCCGGTTTCGCCCACCCGCCGTCCCAGACCGGCATCCCCGTCGAGGGCGGGGCGGTCATCGAGATCGAGTTCACCGCGCCGGTCGACGACTCGCGGTACCAGGTCGAACTCGCGGATCGGCTGCCGGGGCTGGACTTCAGCGGTTACCAGACCTTCCGGGACGCGAAGTTCGGCGGTTACTACGACGGAGGGACCCACATCGGACTCGGTGTCCGGGCCAAGCTGCCGTTCCGGGTGTTGGTACTTCCCGGCCGGCTGGTGGTGGACGTAGCGCACAGGTGGTAGCGGGCCACGGCCCCTGAACGGCGTCGGCTTCCACGAGGCCGGCGCCGTTCGGGGGTCGGGCTGCGTCCGAACACGCTCGGAGCGCATGAGTCGGACGCGGAACGGAGACGATCTGTAATGCTTTGCACACGCTACGAGATCGTCGGTGTCGGGTGAGGAGAAGCGGATGGACTCGGGCAGGCGTCGGTTCCTTGGTACATGGGCGGCCGCGGTGACGGGAATCGCGGCGCCGTTCGCCCTCCCTCAGCGAATGCTCACAGACAGCCATGCCCTCCCGGGCCTCGGCGCCGGTGCGAACAGCGGGGCGGACCTGCAGAGCGGCGCCGGCACCGCCACCAGTCACGAGCGATTCATGAGGCTGGCCGTCGCGCAGGCCCGGAAGAACCCCGAGTGGCCGTTCGGCGCGGTGATCGTCGACACCCGCACCGGTGCGGTTCTGGGCAGTGGGGTCAATACCGGGGCGGACAGCCCGGTGCTGCACGGCGAGGTGGTCGCCATGAACGACTACGTACAGAGGAACGGCAACCAGGGCTGGGCCGACACCACCCTCTACACGACGGGTGAGCCCTGCTCGATGTGCATGAGCGCGATGGCGTGGGCGAATCTGCGGCGCGTCGTCTGGGCATGCTCGATCGACGAGATCCGCCGCACCGACATCAACCAAATCGCCCTGTCCGCACGGGAGGTGGCCGCCTCGGCGCGGTCCTTCTACACCCCGGAGCTGCTCCTGGGCGGCGTACTGGCGGACCACACGAACCGCCTCTTCCGGGAAGCCCAACGGCTGCGGCAGAGCCTCCAGGACACTGCCTCGACCAACACGTCCTCGGCCACCGCGTCCTGACCGGCAAACAGGTGGGCGGCACGGCGAAGCCACCCGCGCCGCCGGGACATTGACGCCCCCTCAGGTTCGGTGGCGCGCTTTCACGAACCGGGCCCGTTCGCCGGAGGCCAGGCGCTCGGTGGCGTAACGTACCGTGATCCTCGGCAGCTCCGCGAGATGACGGTCAAGGAACTCCACCATCAGCTGCTCGTCCCGGCGGCCGATCTCCCTCAGCATCCAGCCCAGTGCCTTGTGGATCAGCGGCTCCGGATCCCGGCGCAGGGCGAGAACAAGCCGGAACGTCGGTTCGAAACGGTTCGCGCGGATCAGCGCCAGCGTGGCCAGTACGGCGATCCTGCGGTCCCACAACCACGCCGACCCGGCCAGCTCGTCCAGGACGCCAAGAACATCCGCAGGGCCGTCCAGGAGCCACGGGCCCAGCACCAGGTGGGCCGAGCCATCCACCAGATCCCAGTTGTCCACGCAGTCGGTGCGGGCCAGATAGAAATCGACCAGCGTCTTCCGTTCGGCACCACTCGCCGTGCGCATCTTCTCGGCCAGAACCAGCAGACCGACGAACCGCTCCTCGTGCACCCGGCTGTGCAGCAGGACGTCCACAGCGTCCAGTGACACGTCCCCGTACTTCTGGGCCAGCTTGCGCATGACCGGGACACGTACACCGAGCAGCTCGTCGTGGTCTGGCGGTCTGAGCACCTTCATGTGCTGTGCGCGAATAGACGGCTCCGCAAGATCCCGCAGCTCGTCGCGTAGTTCCTCCAGGGCACCGGTCGACATGACGAGGGACGCTAGCGCACCGCGATGTCACCCCGCAGCCTCGGCCTCAGGCAGTGGTCTCGTGGTCCTGGGCGATGCGGCCGCGGAGCATGGTCTGCACGATCTTCATGAAGCGCTGTGCTCCGGAGGTGCCGACGACGAAGGGGTTGTCGGGGGTGTCGGGTGCCTTGCGCAGTTGTTCCATGCGTTCCAGGCCGTTGTCGGCGAAGCCGTGGTTGCTCAGTTCGATGTCGCATGATGCGGTGCGCGTCGGGCCGGTTGGCGTGGATCACCGAGTGGATCAACGGCCCGCCTCGTTGACCGGTCAGTAGGTCGGCGCCGACGGCTTCGGCTGACCCCAGGGACTGGGCCGCACGGCACTCGGATCCCGGCGACCATGTCCGACGGCGTCACTCCGGCGGACGGGTGGCCGCGCAACGGCGGAACGCCCGGGCCGCCGACCACGACGGACCCGGGCGCGTGCCTGCGCGCAGGCGATCAACTCATCGCACTTCTCGTGCGTACGGTGCCACGCTGATCCGGTCGATCAGCGGTGCGTAGCGGGAACGGAGCAGCACTCCCGGGAAGGTGTCCGAGGCGTAGGTGGTGCCGTCGAAGTTCGGCAGTTCCTCGGAGCGGAAGGCGATCGTGTTCTGTCCCTTCTTGAGACGGACGTGGACGGTCAGCTCCCAGAAGTTGTTCTCATGGAAGGTGTGCGGGAAGCCGACGCGCTGCGTGTCGCCGCCGCCCACGGTGATGTCGGCGTGGCGGGCGAGCGGGTCAGGGTTGTAGTGAGTGGCCTCGGACTGCTCGGGGTTGGAGTAGCGGATGCGCAGCGCGTACAGGCCGGCCTTGTCGGCCGCGACCGTGAACGTCGCCGTGTTGTCGTTGCCCGGGTCGCCGCCGATCCCCGTGATCGCCGTGCCGTCGGTGGCCAGGGACAGCGGGGTCAGCGTGGCCGAGCCCGCGAGCTTCGCGTCCTGTGCCTCGTACGTACGCGTCTTGAGCGTGCCGACGGTGGGCGTCACCGTCAGCCGGTCGACCAGGGTGGCGGACGAACCGCCGGTCACCGTCACCTTGTTGACGCCACCCGAGAGGGAGACGGCCACCTCGTCCTTGCCCTTGGACAGACGCAGGACGTCGTGCCCGTTGACGGACAGCCGGGCGCCCGAGCCGCCGAGGGTGTCGACGCCCAGCGTGGCCTCGCGGTCGGCGGGGGAGTAGACCCAGAACGTGGCCGTCTGGTTCGTCGCGAGCCGGACCGCGCCCGAGCCGGTGGCGGGGGTCGCGGTGTGCTCCGGCAGGGCGTAGACGGGCCGCGCCCCGCCGCCCAGCCAGGCCAGTTCGCCCTCGTAGACCTCGGTGCCGGCCGAGTCGTCCGGCAGGGACAGGGTGAGGCGGTCGACGATGGCGTCGCCCTTGGTGGCGCGCTCGCCGTCGAGGCTCTTCGCGGCGAGCGTCAGGGTGTGCCTGCCCTTGGTGAGTCGGACCTTGGTGTCGGTGTGGTCCCACACCACCCACTTGTAGCCGAGTGGCAGGTGCAACTCCTGCTCGCTGTCCCCCTTGCCGTCCACGCGGAGGAACACGTTGGTGGGCCCCTGCTCCTTCACCTTGTCGAAGGTGTTGAGGGAGTTGGCGAAGACGCCCAGGTCGTACGTGCCGTCCTCGGGCACGTCCACGGTGAAGTCGAGCGTGACGTCGGAGCCGGTGCGCAGGCCGCCCACGTCGTAGCCGCCGGAGGTGTAGAACTTGGACACGTCGCGCGGCGATCCCTCCGGGCCGTTCTTGGAGTAGCCGGACCCGGTGTGCGCGGCGTCCTCCGCCTCGTACGACGCCTGCCAGCGCACGGGCGCTGACTGCGTGCCCTTCGCCTTCCCTGCCGGGCTGAGGACGATCTCGTACGCCGAGGACTCCTTCAGCTTGGGCAGGGCGCCGTCGCCGAAGTCCACGACGGCCGTCCCGTCGTCACCGACCTTCAGGTTCGTCTCCGTGAGCAGCTTCGGGCCGGAGTTGTCACCGACCTGCCCGCTCCACTCGATCTCGCGCACCCAGGCGTGGACGCGGTCCCCGAAGACCTTCTTGGGGACGTCCGCGAAGGTGATGTGCCCCTTGCCGTCGGAACCGCCGAAGACCAGCCGGGCCTGCTTCTTCTTCGTGTCGAGCGTGGCCACGCCCTGCATGGTGTAGTTCTCGCCGGGGAACGGCGGGGTCACCTTCACCGTGTGGCCGCTCATCGACGCGTACGAATTGAGCAGCCACCACTGGCCGTTGCCGCGGTTCGACTGCACCGCGGAGTCGGAGAGGTTGCCGTCGATGTTCCAGTACGCGATGTCGGCGTCCACCTTGGACTCCTCGATCGCGGACACCCACTGGATCATCTGGCCGGGAACCGACGTGTGGTAGTTGAAGGCGTACTCGTTGATGTTGATCGGGAGCTGGGTGCCCTCCTTGTCGGTGCCCTTGAACAGCTCCTTCTCCCACGCCCGGTACTTGGCCACGCTCGCGCGCACCGCCTCCGGGTGGCTCAGCTCGTGCCAGGTGATCACGTCGGGGAGGGTGCCGGCGGCCAGGGCGTGGGTCAGGAAGCCCTGCACCTGGTCGTACAGGACACTGGTGTTGGGACCGGCGATGCGTGCGTCCGGCATCCTGCCCTTGATGAGCTTGTAGGCGTCGTCCCAGGCGGCGAAGAAGTCGGCGGGGTCGCTCAGCCAGCTGACCTTGTTGTAACTCCACTCGCCGGTGCCGAACATGTTGCCCTCGGGCTCGTTGAACGGCACGAAGACGATGTTGTCCTGGTACTGCTTCGGCAGCCGCAGGACCTGGTCGACCTGCTTCGCGATCTTCTCCTTGTAGAGCTTGAGCTTCTCCTCGGGGGAGGAGCCCGGCCACTCGTAGGGGAACCCGCGGTGGATGTCGGTCATGTAGATGTAGACGTCGCCGTCGGTGGAGTCGGCCAGCGGCTTGACGACCTCCAGCGCGTCGGCCCCGGGGTGCTGCGGGCCGTCCTGCGCCTTCGTGGAGACCGTGCGCAGGCCCATGCCCTCGATGAGGTTGTTGGTGGGGACGTCCGGCCCGTACACACCGTAGAGGGTGCCGGAGGCGCCGCCGTGGAACGCGCCGGTGTCCGAGCCGAGGTCGACGGTGAGCTGTCCTTCGCGGACCACGGTGACGGTCGCCTCGACCGCGTGCCCGGCCGCCGTTCCGGCCACGGTGAACGTGCCCGGCCGGGCGTACTTCTCGGACGGTACGGCGTCCCAGGTGACCGGCGTGTCGCGGTCGTAGCCGTCGGAGAAGGAGGAGCGGACCGCCGCGGGGAGGGACGGGGCCGTCCCGGTCGTCGTACGGGCGTCGAAGGACGTCTGCGAGAGCTGCTGGAGGGCCGGCACGCTCCCGACCGTGCCGGCCACCTGCTCGGGGCTGAGCGCCGAGTGCCAGACAGTGAAGTCGTCGATCGCGCCCTTGAGCAGCGGGTCCTGGTAGAAGGACCGGCCGATGTAGCCGGCGGCCGTGGCCGAACCGTCGAGCAGGTCCTTGGCCTTGACGGTCGTCTCGGCGGAGGAGACCGCCACGCCGTCGAGGTAGGTGGTGACCCGGCGGGCCGAGGTGTCGAGAGTGACGGTGACGGTCCGCCAGCCGTCGGTGGGAAGTGGCGCGTAACCGGAGACCTGTGCCTCCGCGCCCCCGCCGCCGGTGGTCACGGCGGTGCGCAGCACACTGCCGTTGGACGGCGTCGTGAACAGGTACTTGGTGGTGTTGGTGCCCAGGTCGAAGATCCGCTGCCAGGACGACGCGTCACCGCTCCACTTCACACGGGCGGAGACCGTCAAGTCACTCGCGTCGCCCAGCACTTCGCGCGGCAGCCGGACGTACGCGCCGTCGGAGGTGGGCGCCCCGCCGGGCAGGGCCAGCGCCTTGCCTCCGTCCGTGCCGGCGACGGACTGGGCCGTGGAGCCGTTGACCAGGCTCGCCGTGAGGCCGTTGCCGGAACTGTCGGTGATCCTGCCGGAGGCGAGATCGTCCTGGTCGAAGGTGTAGCGGGCGACGGGCTGGGGCGTCTCGGCCGCCTGCGCCGGGACGGCCGGGGCGGTCAGCAGGCCCGCACCGAGAGCCGCGGCCACGGCGGCCGGGGCCCGGCGCCTGGCGGATCTGTCAGCGGATGGCATGGATCGCGTCCTCAATCCTTGAGTGTCGGCGTGCGTCGAACCGGTTCGATCAGGTGCGGCAACAGGGGCAGGGGAGCTCGTCCGGCTCGGCGGGGATGGGGCCCACCCGCTCGGGGAGGGTTCGGCGCGGGCCCACGGTTGTCGGAAGGATCACTTCATCGAACCGGTTCGGCGAAGCTAGCACCGGCCAACCCGACCAGCAATCCCCTCGACGTGAGGATCCATCGTTCCGTAACCGGGATCGCAGAAATGCGGCCCGAGGTGTTGACAGACGAGGAGGTCGTTCCTACCTTCACTTCACGCGAACCGGTTCGACAGTCGGCTGTCGCCCCTCGCCGCACCATTAACCTCACGTACCCTCACGACCGGCAGGCACCCTCTCCTCCGAGGTTCCAGAACCGGTTCGAGCAAGGAGTCGCCGTGAACATCGGTGAGATCGCCCGGCGGGCCGGTGTCTCGCGGAGCACCGTGTCGTACGCGCTGAGCGGCAAGCGCCCCGTCTCGGAGGAGACACGCCGCAAGATCCAGCAGGTCGTCGACGAACTGGGCTACCGGCCCAGCGCCAGTGCCCGCGCCCTGGCCAACGGCCGGACCAGCACGATCGGTCTGGTCTTCCCGCCGGCCGGGAACCACTACACGGGGATGCAGCTGGACTTCATCGGCAGCGTGGTGGAGGCCGCCGCGGCCTACGACTACGACGTGCTGCTGTCGCCGAGCGGGGTGGACAGCGACCGCTCGTTCCAGCGGCTGCTGGGCGAGCGCCGGGTCGACGGCGCGATCCTGATGGAGATCAGGCTCGAGGACGACCGGGTCGACCATCTTGCCGCCCTGGACTTCCCCTCCGTCGCCATCGGCCGTACATCGCACCCGGAGGGCGGCTGGTGGGTCGGCCTGGACCACACCGCGCTGGCGGCGGCGTGCGTCCATCACCTGGCCGACCTCGGCCACCGCCGGGTCGCCTTCGTCAACCGCCCCGAGCAGCTGCTGCGGGCCGGGTACGAGTCCGCGCACCGCGGCCTGGAAGGCTTCACCAAGGCCGCGGCGGAGCGCGGGCTGACGGTGAGGACGTACTGCTGCGGGGACGACGCCGCGTCGGGCGAGACATGCCTGGAGCGGATCCTGCGCGACGACCCGGGCACCACGGCCCTGGTGACGCTGAACGAGGCCGCGCTGGGCGGCCTCTACCGGGGGCTCGCCCAGGCGGGCCGCCATGTGCCGCGCGACTTCTCCGTCACGGGGGTCGTGGCCGGCCGCTGGGCTGAGACGGTGACCCCGCAGCTCACCGCGGCCGACGTACCGGCCGAGGAGATGGGCCGGCGCGCCGTCGACCTACTGGTGGAGCGGCTCGACCATCCCGAAGCGCAGCCCCGGCACCATCTCCTCACGCCGCCCATCTCTCTGCGGGCCAGCACAGGGCCCGCAGGAGTCCCATCAGCACCGGACGCCGGGGCCGGTACGACCCCCTGACCGCATCCCGCCGGTAACCCCCGCGCACCTCCTTCACCCGCCGATCGCTCGCATCGCTCCTCGGTGCCGTTCGGTGTGCCCGCACTCAGCGGATCCCGTGCCCTCGGCACCCGCATGTCAAAAACAAAGGAACCCTCAATGAACAGCTCCTCCAGCAGACAGCGCCGTCTGACCGCCGCGGCCCTGACCGCCCTGGCCGTGGCCGTCAGTGCCACCGCCTGTTCCTCGGACTCGGGCAGCACCGACTCCAAGGACGCCGGCAGCGGCACGTACACCATCTGGGACCCGTACCCGCAGTTCGACAAGGGCTCGGCATGGACGAAGCTGCTGGACCAGTGCGGCGCCAAGGCCGGAGTGAAGGTCAAGCGGACCGGCTTCGACACCAGCGACCTGGGCAACAAGACGCTGCTGGCGGCGCAGCAGGGCAATTCGCCGGACGTCCTCATCGTCGACAACCCGGTGGTGTCGACCCTCGCCGAGGCGGGCGTGCTCACCACGACCGACGACAGCAAGCTGGACACCTCGAAGGTCGACCCCAACCTGCTCGCGGCCGGCCAGTCCGGCGGAAAGACGTACGGCACACCGATCGGCGCCAACACCCTCGCCCTCTACTACAACAAAGAGGTGCTGAAGAAGGCCGGCGTCGACATCGCCTCGGTCAAGGACTGGAAGTCACTGACGGCGGCGCTGGCCAAGGTCAAGAAGGCCGGCAAGAAGGGCATCACCTTCTCCGCGATCGGCACCGAGGAGGGCAGCTTCCAGTTCCTGCCGTGGTTCTGGGGCGCGGGCGCCAAGCTGACCGAACTCGACTCCGCCCAGGCCGTGTCCGCCCTGTCGCTGTGGAAGGACTGGCTGAAGCAGGGCTACGCCCCGAACTCGGTGCTCAACAACACGCAGACCACCAGTTGGCAGGAGTTCGCCAGTGGCGACTACGCCTTCAGTGAGAACGGCACCTGGCAGCTCGCCAACGCCAAGAAGGCCGGCTTCGACTATGGCGTCCTGCCCATTCCCGGCGCCGACGGAGGCAACGCCGCCGCCCCGACCGGCGGCGAGTTCGTCACCATCCCGGTCCAGGACGACACCGGCCGCTACGCCACCTCCCAGAAGCTGGCGACCTGCCTGACCAGCACCGACAACCTCTACGACACCGACACCACCCTGTCCTACGTCGCCCCCACCAGCGAGGTCCAGGACAAGCAGGTGGCGGCGAACGCCGAGCTGAAGCCGTGGGTCGACGCGGTCAAGGCGGCCAAGGGGCGCACCAGCGACGACCTGGGCACCAAGTACCCGAAGATCTCCGAGCAGATGTGGAAGGCCGTCCAGTCCGCCCTCAGCGGATCCAAGTCACCCAAGGACGCGCTGACTTCGGCGCAGGACGCGGTCAAGTGACGTGGTGCCGATGAAGCAGACGACACACCCGCCGGACCACCGGTCCGTGCACGCCCGGAACGGGGCGGCCACCGCCGCCCCGCCCCCGGCCCGCGGCCGGAAACGCCGCCGGCCCACCTCCACCCAGTGGGCCGCCTGGGGATTCCTCGCCCCGGTGACCGTCTATCTCGCCCTCTTCTACGCCTATCCGCTGTACCGCAACCTCGACCTGAGCCTGCGCCACTACACCGTCCGCTCCTTCGTCCAGGGCGACGCGCCCTTCACCGGCCTGAAGAACTACCAGACCGTCTTCGACGACCCGGCCTTCGCCCCGGCCCTGCTCCACACCGTGCTGTTCACCGCCGTGAGCCTGGTCTTCCAGTACTCCATCGGCCTGGCCCTCGCGGTCTTCTTCAACCAGCACTTCCGGCTGTCGGCCACCCTGCGCGCCCTGTTCCTGGTGCCCTGGCTGCTGCCGCTGATCGTCTCGGCCTCCACCTGGTCGTGGATGCTCAACAGCGACTCCGGCATCGTCAACGCCGCCCTGCACGCCGTCGGCATCGGCCCGGTGAACTGGCTGACCTCACCGTCCTGGTCGCTGACCTCGGTAATCATCGCGAACATCTGGATCGGCGTCCCGTTCAACCTGGTCGTCCTCTACAGCGGCCTGCAGTCCATCCCGACGAGCCTGTACGAGGCCGCCGCCCTCGACGGGGCGAACGCCTGGCAGCGCTTCAGGCGCGTCACCTTCCCGCTGCTGCGCCCGGTGTCCGCGATCACGCTACTGCTCGGGCTGATCTACACGCTCAAGGTCTTCGACATCATCTGGATCATGACCAAGGGCGGCCCGGCGGACTCGTCCACCACCTTCGCCACCTGGTCCTACCAGCTCGGCTTCGGCAACCTCCTGCCCGCCTTCGGCCCCGGAGCGGCCGTCGGAAACCTGCTCGTGGTCGCCGCGCTCCTCTTCGGCCTGGTCTACCTCCGGGTCCAGAGAAAGCAGGCGCTGTCATGAGCCGAAGCCGCAGGCGTACATGGGGAAAGACCACGATCGGCGTGCTGCTGACCGGGATCATGCTCTTCCCGGTCTACTGGATGCTCAACGTCTCCCTCACCCGCGACCAGGACATGCGCAAGAGCCCGCCGGACCTGCTGCCGATCCACGGCACCCTGGCCGGTTACCGCACCGTCCTCGACGAGCAACTGCCCTACCTCGGCACGAGCCTCGTCATCGGTCTGGGCACCGTCGTGCTGACCGTCGCCCTGTCCGCGCCCGCCGGCTACGCCCTGGCCAAGCTGCGCCCACGGGGCGGTGGCATCCTGAGCTTCGTGCTGCTGGCCGCCCAGATGATCCCCGGCATCATCATGGCGATGGGCTTCTACGCCATCTACCTCCAGCTCGGCCTGCTCCAGTCAGTGCCCGGCCTGATCGTCGCCGACTCCACACTGGCCGTGCCGTTCGCGGTGCTGATCTTCACCGCGTTCATGTCCGGCATCCCCGGCGAGCTGCTCCAGGCCGCGCAGATGGACGGAGCGAGGGCCCTGCGGACCTTCTGGTCCGTGGTGCTGCCGATGAGCCGCAACGCCGTCGTCACGGTGTCCCTGTTCGCCTTCCTGTGGTCCTGGTCCGATTTCGTCTTCGCCAGCACCCTCGTCAACGGCGGAGCCCACGAGCCGATCACCCTCGGCATCTACCACTACATCGGCAACAACAACCAGGAGTGGAACGCCATCATGGCCACCGCCGTCGTGGCCTCGCTGCCGGCCGCGGTCATCCTCGTCCTAGCCCAGCGCTACGTCGCCGCCGGTGTGACCGCCGGCGCCGTCAAGGACTGAGTCCCCCCATTCCGCCTCGACGGCTGACCCGCCCGCGCGTCAGCCGGCCGTCGCCCCTGCTCCAGAAACGAGTCACGCCACATGACCGCCGCCCCGTCCGGCCCGGCTTTCTCCGTCCACGACATCCCGTTCAGCACGTACGGATCCTGGTTCGACATCTCGCCCGTGGTGGCGGAGAAGACGTACGCCGAGGACCTCCACCTCGTCTCGCACCAGAACGGCATGCACGGTGTCCTGCGCCTGAGCCCCCTGGACCCGGCGGCGGGCGGCCGCGCAGAGACCCGCGCCGAGACCCGCGTCGAGGCGACACCGGGCCTGCTCAGCTGGATCGGCGAGAGCGGGCGCGTCGACCTCGCCTACGAGTCGCCGGACACGGTGCGCCTGCGGGGGAGCGGTCTGGGCATCGCCGTCCTCGCCGCCGCGCGGTCCCTGACCCCGTTCAGCGGAACGTACTTCTTCCACGACCCGGCGGCGGACGCGCACGTGTTCACGTCGTACGAGACCGGACGCCGGTACCGCGTCACCGTGCTGTCCGGCATCCTCGCCGACACGTCCGGAGCCCAGGCCCTGGGCAGTGCCGACCGCGGTCTCGCCGTGACGGCGGAGGCGGGCGGCGCCTGGGAGATGGCGATCGAGGAACTCGACACCTCCCGCCCGCCGTACGCGTCCTCGGTGACCTTCGACGACGTCGTGGAGTCCGCACGGAGCTCGTTCACGGACTTCGTCGACGCCGTGGCCCCCTGGCGTTCGTCCGCCACCCCGGCGGCCGAACTCGCCGCCTACGTCGTCTGGTCGGCGGCCGTACGTCCGACGGGCCTGGTCACCCGGCCCGCCGTGCTGATGTCCAAGCACTGGATGGACAAGGTCTGGAGCTGGGACCACTGCTTCAACGCCCTTGCCCTGGCCCCGGGATGCCCCGAGCTGGCCCTGGACCAGTTCGCCCTGCCCTTCGACCACCAGGACGCCGGCGGCGCCCTGCCGGACTCGGTGACCCACTCCGAGGTCCTGCACAACTTCGTCAAGCCACCCATCCACGGCTGGACCTTCGGCCACCTGCGCCGACGGTTGCCGATGCCTCCGAGCGAGGCCCAACTGGCGGAGGTGTACGACCGGTTGGAGCGCTGGACCGACTTCTGGCTCACCGCACGGCGAGCCCCCGGCGCCCAACTCGCCCATTACCAGCACGGCAACGACAGCGGCTGGGACAACGCCACCACCTTCGACCCCGAGCGCGTGGTCGTCACCGCCGACCTGGCCGCCTTCCTGGTCCTCCAGATGCATGAACTCGCCGAACTGGCAGTGCAGTTGAACAGGCCGGAGGAAGCGAGCCGCTGGACGCGCGAAGCCGGGGAGATGCAGACAGCCCTGATCGACCAGCTCTGGACCGGCGACGACAGGTTCGTCGCCCAGGGAGTCGCCACCGGGGACACCTGGAGCAGCGCAGGCCTCCTCGACCTGATGCCCATCGTGCTGGGCGAACACCTCCCCGCCGAGGTCGGCAGCGCGCTGGCCGACCACATCAAGACCCATCTGACGCCGTACGGCCTGGCCACCGAACTGACCACCTCGCCGCACTACCTCGCCGACGGCTACTGGCGCGGCCCGATCTGGGCCCCCGCCACCGTCCTCGTCGAGGACGGCCTGCGCCGCGCCGGTCACCACCGGCTGGCGGACGACATCAGCGCCCGCTTCCGCGCCCTGTGCGAGACCCACGGCTTCGCGGAGAACTTCGACGCCCTCACAGGAACGGGCCTGCGCGACCGCGCCTACACCTGGACCGCCAGCAGCTACCTCCTGCTGGCCGAAGCACACGCACACGGAGACAGCCGCTGAAGGGCTGCCTCCCGCACAGCCCCGGGACAGTTCGAGCCCCGGTTCCTCCCCTCCCTCCAGGAGCCGCACGATGCAGTCGCCGATCACACCTCCCAGACCCATGGTCCGCACCGGACGCCGAGCAGCTTCGTCCGTCGCCGTCCTCCTGACCGCCCTGGCCACGACACTTGTGCCCGCCGCCCCCTCCCAGGCCGCGGACACCGGCGTCACCGTCGACTTCGCCACGGCCGGCGGCGCCCCCACCTACCACGCCTCCGGCATGATCTACGGGATGACGCCGAACGGCTCGCTCCCGCAGGACCACTTCTTCAAGGACATCAAGTGGCACTTCATGCGGGCCGGCGGCGCACAGCTCAACAGCGGCGGCTACGCCACCAGCCTCGCCGACTACCAGACCCGATGGAACTCCACGCTGGCCCAGTACAAGCGCACCGCCGCCCTCGGCGGTACCTTCGTCCTGCTCCCGCACGACCTGTGGGGCGCCGACGGAACCACCAACCAGGGCTGGCCGGGCGACAACGGTGACTGGACGCAGTTCGACAACTTCGTCACCCAGCTGATCAACGACGTCCGCGCCAACAACATGACGGTCCAGTGGGACCTGTGGAACGAGCCCGACGGCGCCGGCTTCTGGAAGCCCTCGCAGGCGCAGTACCTCCAGATGTGGTCACGCTTCTACGCCCGGGTCCGGGCCGCCTTCCCGAACCAGCTCATCGTCGGTCCCAGCATCGCCGGCCAGCCGAACGCGTCCAACACCTGGTGGACCACGTACCTGAACTACGTCAAGGCCAACAACGTCGCTCCGGACATCTACAGCTGGCACGACGAGCCCGGCGACCCCGCCACCGACGTCGGCCGCGCCAACTCCACCCTCGCCGCGGCGGGGCTGGTCAACACCCGCCCGTACCAGATCAACGAGTACGCCACCCTGTCCATGCAGTCCCCGGGCGGCGGAGCCTGGTTCATCGGCCGCCTGGAGCGCGCCGGCGCGGATGGCCTGCGCGGCAACTGGGCCTCGGGCACCGGTCTGCACGACAACGAGGCCAACCTGCTCACCAAGAACAGCGCCGGCCAGTACCTGCCGCTGGGGGAGTGGTTCATGTACCGCTACTACGGCTCGCAGAGCGGCAACATCGTCAACTTCGTCCCCGGCACCGGCACCGACGGCCTCGCCACCAAGGACAACACCGCCAAGAACGCCAGGATCCTGCTCGGCAGCAACGGCAACACCGGCACGGTCACCGTCAACCTCACCGGGCTCAACACGACGTCGGTGGTGGAGAACAGCCGGGTCCGCGCGGTCGTCCAGCGCGTCCCGTACAACAACGGCGCCGCGGTGACCGGCCCCGAGACGATCTCCGACACCACCCTCACCGTCAGCAACAACGCGGCCTCGCTGAGTATCCCGTGGTCGAACGCCAAGGACGGCTACACCGTCACCCTGCTCCCGCCGTCCAACACCACCGTCTCCACGGTCGCGGTCAGCCAGAACAGTGGGCAGTGCCTGGACGACACCGACCTGAGCACCGCCAACAACACCCAGTACCAGCAGTGGTACTGCGAGGGCGGCTACCAGCAGATGCTCGACCTCAAGCCGGTGAGCGGAAAGACCAACACGTACTCCGTGGTCAACGAGCTCAGCGGCAAGTGCCTCGACGTCTCCGGGGCGTCCACCGCCGACGGCGCCGCCGTCATCCAGTACACCTGCAACGGCGGCACCAACCAGCAGTTCACGCTCAACCCGGTCACCGCACTGGGCAACAGCAAGGACTACCAACTGGTCGCCGTCCACAGCGGCAAGTGCGTCGACGTCAGTGACATCTCGACCACGGCCGGCGCGAAGATCCACCAGTGGACGTGCGACCCGGCTGGCACGCTGAGCACCAAGAAGAACCAGATCTGGCGCCTCCTCGGCAAGGGCTGACGGCCGCGGGCTCTCCCAAGTCGCCCCTGAGGCCCGTGGCCGACCGGTATCACCACCGGACGGCCACGGGCCTCGTCGCGGTGGGCATGTGGCTCGACCGACCCCTTGACAGCCCTCTCTGCAACGATGTCTCGGGTGCGCCGCCCAGCCGGCCTTCCCTCGCGGATCTCCCCCTTATGTTGCGACGGAGATGTCGTCGTCGGCTGTGACCCGCGATCTGCGCCACGACCCGCTCATCATCCGCGGGCGCATGGGCAAGGAAGCCGTCGAAACGGCCGTTATCGCCGGCCACGAGAAGTGCGCCGGAGACTTCGAGATCCGCATCGGCCCCGCCACGTCCACCGACGGCACGGAGCCGGGGAGTCCGCGGGGGTCGGGGAGTCCGCGTCGTCCAAGGGGGTTGCGCCGTCCACATCCTCCTCCGCCCGCTGAGACCGGCGGGGCCCGCGCCCGGCGGGGTCGTGGAACCGCCCCTGCGGCCGCAACCCTGCCGGGCGTTCGCGCGAAGACGCTGGTCGGGGCCGGATCAAGCCGACCCCTTGTTGTTCTATGTGGATTTGGTTCTGCATGATGCAACGCCAGGAGTGTCTCAGATTGCCCCCTGAATGCCTTGACAAGGGTGGGGGGCGACCTCAGACTGATGTTGCGCTTACCGCAATCCGTTTCGTTATACGCACCGAGGTGTCATGATGATTCCCGCGTGCCGTCTCGTGGATCTCCCGCGAGGAGAGGCCCTCCGGCTCGACATCGACCCGCCGGTCTCGGTGTTCCACACCGACGACGGCGAGGTCTTCGCCATTGACGACACCTGCACCCACCAGGACGCCTCGCTCGCCGACGGCTGGCTGGAGGGCTGCGAGGTGGAATGCCCCCTGCACGCCTCCAAGTTCAACCTCAAGACCGGTGCGGTCGACGCCCCGCCGGCCAAGCTCCCGGTCCGGACCCATGAGGTCGTCGTCGAGGACGGCATGGTCTACGTCCGGGTGTCCACGGACGCTCCCAACCTGCCGCCCTGCATCGCGGCCAGGCTCGCCGGAGGCGTCGCGTAAGGACAGCGGTCGTGGTGGTGTCGGCTCCCTGAGGACCCGGGCACCATCCGCCGGTCCGGACGAGTGGCGCTGTTCGTCGCCGGCTCCACAGGGGCCCTGTGCAATGAGTTTCGCCGTACGTTTCGAAAGCTGGACCCCTGTGACCGTCACCGCTCACATCACCACCCCTCCACACCCGGGCACGCCCCAAGTTCACCCGCCCGGGCTGCCGAGGCCCGGCCGGACGCTGGTCATGGGCGTCGTGAACGTCACCCCCGACTCGTTCTCCGACGGCGGGCTGTCGTTCGCCGCGGGCCCGGCCGTCGACCACGGGCTCGCGCTGCTCGAACAGGGAGCGGACATCGTGGACGTGGGTGGTGAGTCCACTCGCCCCGGCGCGGCACGTCCGCCGGTCGAGGAGGAGCTGCGACGCGTCCTGCCCGTCGTCCGGGAACTCGCCGCGGCGGGCGCGATCGTCAGCGTCGACACCATGCGGGCCGAGGTCGCCGCCCGTGCGCTGGACGCGGGCGCACGGCTGATCAACGATGTCTCGGGCGGCCTGGCAGACCCGGCGATGCTGCCGTTGATGGCCCGGGCGGGCAGGCCGTACGTGCTGATGCACTGGCGCGGACACTCAGCCGGCATGCAGGCGAACGCCGTCTATGACGACGTCGTCACCGATGTGCTGGACGAGCTGCGTCTGAGGATCGACGTCGCGCTGGAGGCGGGGGTCCCACCCGGCTGCCTGATCGTCGACCCCGGACTGGGTTTCGCCAAGACGCCCGAGCACAACTGGGAGCTGCTGGGCCGTCTCGGGGAGGTCCGCGCACTGGGCCACCCCCTCCTCGTGGGCGCGTCACGCAAGTCGTTCCTGGGTCATTTGCTGGCGGACCGGGCGACGGGGCAACCGCGCCCGGCACGGTTGCGGGATGCCGCGACCGCCGCCGTGTCCGTTCTCGCCGCAGCGCAGGGCGCCTGGTGCCTGCGCGTGCACGATGTCGCCTCGACGGCCGACGCGGTACGCGTGACGGCCCGCTGGGGTGTCGAGGCGGCGACGTGGGCCCGGTCGGGCGGCCTGCCGCGTTGAGCGCCCGGCGGCCCACCGGATCCTCGCGAGCGTGATCGCCGGCCTTGCGCGCCGCGATGCCCGCTCCCCGGCCCGCGCGACGCTCAGCCCAGATGGCCCATCCGGTGGCTGATCTCATCCGCGCCCTTGATCAGCACGGGTGCGAGCTCGTGGATGCGTTCCTCGGTGAAGCGGTACGCGGGGCCGGAGGCGCTCAGGGCGGCGATGACCTCGGCGCCGCGGGACCGGATCGGGGCCGCCATGGCGTGCAGCCCGATCTCGAGTTCCTCCAGGGTCACCGCGTAACCGCGGTCCAGAGCCTCGGTGAGGTTCTTCTCCAGCTTCGTCCTGGCTGTCAGGGTGTGCGGCGTCAGCTTCTGCAGCCCCGATGCCGCGAGCACCTCGGCGCGCTCCTTCGTCGGCAGATGGGCCAGCAGGATCTTGCCGCTCGACGTGGCGTGCACCGGGGTGAGCTGCCCGACCCAGTTGTGCGTGCCGACCGCGCCGGGGCCGCGTACCTGGTAGAGGTTGACCGCGTAGTGCTCCTGAAGGACGGCGATGTTGACCGTCTCGCCGATCTCCTCGCTCAGCCGCTCGCACACCTGCCGGCCCTGCTGGGTGATATCGAGACCGCCCGTGACCGCGCCTGCCAGACGTACGATCCCGAAGCCGAGCCGGTACTTGCCCCGCTCGGCGGTCTGCTCGACCAAGCCGCGCGCCTCCAGCGCCCCGAGCAGGCGGAACGCGGTCGACTTGTGGACGTCGATCTCTGCGGCGACCTCGCTGACGCCCGCCTCACCGCGCCGGGCGAGGATCTCCAGGACGCTGACGGCACGGTCGACGGACTGCACCCCGTTCACCGCGGGGCCCGCCGTTGCGCCCTCTGCCGTGTAGTTGCTCATGGCGCAACTATACGCATGTGGGTCAAGGATCCGGCAGAGCCGTGGAAGGTGGTGGCGATGGCCGGATCTGGCTGGCCGCATCGTCGCACGGCCCGTCCCGTCAGCGGAAGACGACGGTGGAGTTCCCGTGGACCAGCACACGACTGTCGCTGTGCCACTCGACGGCGCGGGCGAGTACCTGGGCCTCGACGTCACGGCCCATGGTGGCCAGCTCGTCGGGGTCGCGCGAGTGGTCCACACGGACGACGCCCTGTTCGATGATCGGGCCTTCGTCCAGGTCGGGCGTGACGTAGTGGGCCGTGGCCCCGACGAGCTTGACGCCGCGCCGGTGCGCCTGGGCGTAGGGCCGGGCTCCCTTGAAGCTCGGCAGGAAGGAGTGGTGGATGTTGATGGCCCTCCCGTCCAGCTGCTTGCACAGGTCGTCGGAGAGGATCTGCATGTAGCGGGCCAGGATCACCAGGTCGATGTCCAGCTCCCGTACGAGTTCCAGCAGTCTCGCCTCGGCCTCCGCCTTGGTCTCCTTGGTCACCGGGATGTGGTGGAAGGGGACGCCGTGGCTCCGCGCCAGTGACTCGAAGTCGCGGTGGTTGGAGACGACCGCCGGGATCTCGATGTTGAGCGCCCCGGTGGACTTGCGGAAGAGCAGGTCGTTCAGGCAGTGGCCGAACTTCGACACCATGATCAGGGTGCGCGTGGGGGTCGAGGCGTCGTGCAGTTGCCAGCTGATCCCGTACGCCTGGCCGACCGGGCCGAAGCCGCTGCGCAGATCCTCCAGGGAGACACCGGGATCCGAGACGTCGAAGTGCACCCGCATGAAGAAGCGGTCCTGCCTTCGGTCGTCGAACTGCCGGCTCTCCAGGATGTTGCCGGAGTGGCTCAGGAGAAAGGTGGTCACGGCGTGGACGAGACCGGCCTGGTCGGGGCACGAAAGGGTGAGGACGAACTCGCGGCCGGGCTGCGGTCGAGGAGACATGCCATCCTCCGTCGTCTGATGCGTATGACGCAACATGATGGGCGATACGCAACATGCTCCAATGTCGGCATCCGGCAGGTCAAGGGAAAGTCGTGAACGCGTCCGAACGGGTTGTGCCCCATCGGCGCCCGGGCCGTCGCGGGGGAGTGAGTGCAACCGCGTTGATCGGCGCCGATGTCGCCCTGGTGGGCCGGCTGGCGTCTTTCGCGTGGGTCGAGTGGATGCGGGGGCGCGCGATGGCGGTGCCCCGTGCGACGGGGGCTGGGTGTCGGTCAACCCCTTGACAGTGCGTGTTCGCAAGGGGACAGTTTGGTCGGTCGTTGCCTATGGCGAAGCGTGTTGCACAATAAGGAACAGTGGCCTCGGTTCTCGGCCCGGAGTCGGCGTGGGTGGGAGTGGCCGCACTGGCGCGAGGCCAACGCCTCCCTGTCCGAGGTGGGCCGGATCCCGGGCCGGGGCGCCTGGCGTCCCGCCACCGGTCGCCGATCGCCGGTGCCGAAGCCCTCGCCACCCGTGAGTGCGTGGCCCTGTACGACACGACCCCGCTGAAGCGGCGAATCCGAATCCCCCGAAGGTGACACGATGACCATCACGAACCTGCCGCCCAGCCTGATCCCCACGCTGCCCGGCGAGTACTACACCGCCCCCGAGGTCTTCGCCCAGGAGCAGGAGCGGGTCTTCGAGGCCATGTGGTTCTGTGTGGCCCGAGCCGCCGATCTGGACAAGCCCGGCGCCTTCCGCACCTACCAGGTCGGACGGGAGAGCGTGCTGGTCTCCCGCTCCCGGGACAGCTCGGTCAGGGCGTTCCTCAACATCTGCCGGCACCGCGGGGCCAAGCTGTGCACCGAGGAGTCCGGCGAGGTCAAGCGGGCCTTCCAGTGCCCGTACCACGCCTGGACCTACGGCCTGGACGGCAAGCTCGTCGCCGCGCCCAACCTCACGTCGATGCCGGACATCGACCGCACGGAGTACGGCCTGGTCAACGTCCATGTGCGGGAGTGGCTCGGGTATGTGTGGGTGTGCCTGGCCGACAACCCGCCCTCGTTCGAGGCGGACGTGCAGGGCGCGGTCGTCGACCGGCTCGGCGACGTCGAGTCGATCGAACGCTACGGCATCGACGACCTCACGGTGGGTCGCCGTATCGCCTACGACGTCAAGGCGAACTGGAAGCTCATCATCGAGAACTTCATGGAGTGCTACCACTGCGCCACGATCCACCCCGAACTCACCGAGGTGCTCCC
>NZ_JBEYXP010000099.1:0-24104 GCF_040704615.1 Streptomyces sp. NPDC046862
TCCCTCTCGACCCCTTATTCTCTCTATATTTTCCGCGCGGTATTGTTCTGGGGGTGCCTTGAGTTTTAATACCCCCCGATCCACAAGCGCCTCACGAAAGCCCTCCGGGTCCTCGACCCACGGCAGGTGACCGGCGTCCGGCAGCACCACCCGCCGCACGCGTGGCAGGGCCCGCTCCAGCGAGTCCACCGCCGAGCGCGGCCGGATGTCCCGCTCACCGTCGACGATGAGGACGGGCACGTCGAGGGCCTGGCAGGCCGCGTACAGCTCCGGGGTGCCCCAGGTCCGCCTCCGCTCGGCGTTGAGGGCCCTGCACTCGGAGTTGATGCCGAACCAGGGGTCGGCCAGGCGCTCGGCGAGCTCGGGCGCACGCTCGCGGTCCGTGAACTCCGCCGTCCACTGCAGCACCGCCGCCTCCCGTTCCTCCTCATCGGTCGGGTGCGGGCGGTTCTTCAACTCCTGCCAGCGGGCGAGCCGTTCGGGGCGTTCGCCGATCCGGGCCAGGAGGTTCTCCTCGTAGCCGCCGTGCCAGTCGGCGTCCGGTCCGATGCCCGTCCCGGCCACGTACACCAGCGCGCTCACCCGCTCCGGGTGGGCCAGGGCGTAGCTCAGTGCCAGCTGCGCGCCCCAGGAGTGGCCGAGCAGCGCCGTGCGCGACGGCCCGAAGTCCGCGCGCACGGCGTCGAGATCGGCGACGAACCGCTCGGTCGTCCAGGGCCCGGCGCACCGCTCGGACCGTCCGCAGCCGCGCTGGTCCCAGCGGACGACCGTGGCCAGGCCGCCGAGCAGCCCGGCCACGTCCTCGAACGTGTCCCACAGTCCGGGACCGCCGTGGCACATCACCAGCGGAGTAGAGCCCTGGCCCGAACGGCTCGTCCACAGCCGTACTCCGTCGTCGGTGACCGCCGTCCCCGTTGTCCCGCTCTCCGTCCAGGTCATGGTGGAGAGTCTGCCGGAGCCGACTCAGCCCATGTGCGGGTACGTGTAGTCGGTCGGCGGGACCAGCGCCTCCTTGATGGAGCGGGTGAGCGTCCAGCGCATCAGGTTCTGCGGGGCGCCCGCCTTGTCGTTGGTGCCCGAGGCGCGGCCGCCGCCGAAGGGCTGCTGGCCGACGACGGCACCGGTCGACTTGTCGTTGATGTAGAAGTTGCCGGCGGCGAAGCGGAGCTTCTCGGCCGTGTACGCGGCGGCCGCGCGGTCGCCCGCGATGACCGAGCCGGTGAGCGCGTAGTCGGCCACCGACTCCATCTGGGTCAGCATCTCCTCGTACTTGTCGTCCTCGTAGACGTGCACGGCGAGGAACGGGCCGAAGTACTCGGCCGTGAAGACCTCGTTCTCCGGGTCGGAGCACTCCACGACGGTCGGGCGGACGAAGTAGCCCACCGAGTCGTCGTACGAACCGCCCGCGACGATCGTGCAGGTGGGGTCCTCCTTGGCCCGGTCGATGGCGGCCTTGTTCTTGGCGAAGGCGCGCTCGTCGATGACGGCACCGATGAAGTTCGACAGGTCGGTGACGTCGCCCATGGCGATGCCGTCGACCTCGGCGGCGAACTCCTCCTTGAAGCCGGAGTTCCAGATCGACGCCGGGACGTACGCGCGGGAGGTCGCGCTGCACTTCTGGCCCTGGAACTCGAAGGAGCCGCGGGTGAGGGCCGTCTTGAGGATCGCGGGGTCGGCGCTCGGGTGCGCGACCACGAAGTCCTTGCCGCCGGTCTCGCCGACGATGCGGGGGTAGGAGCGGTACTTCTCGATGTTGTTGCCGACCGTCTTCCACAGGTACTGGAAGGTCGGCGTCGAACCGGTGAAGTGGATGCCCGCGAGGTCGCGGTGCTCCAGGGCGACGTTCGAGACCTCGATGCCGTCGCCGGTGAGGAGGTTGATGACGCCCTTGGGCAGTCCGGCCTCCTCCAGCAGCCGCATCAGCAGGACGGCCGCGTGGGTCTGGGTCGGGGACGGCTTCCACACGACGACGTTGCCCATGAGGGCCGGGGCCGTCGGCAGGTTGCCCGCGATCGCCGTGAAGTTGAACGGCGTGATCGCGTAGACGAAGCCCTCCAGCGGGCGGTGGTCGAGGCGGTTCCAGACGCCCGGGGAGTTGGCGACCGGCTGCTCGGCGAGCAGGTCACGGGCGTACTTCACGTTGAAGCGCCAGAAGTCGATCAGCTCGCAGGGGGTGTCGATCTCGGCCTGCTGGGCGGTCTTCGACTGGCCGAGCATGGTGGACGCGGCCAGCGTCTCGCGCCACGGGCCCGACAGCAGTTCGGCGGCGCGCAGGATGATCGCGGCACGGTCGTCGAAGGACATCGCGCGCCAGGCGGGCGCGGCGGCGAGGGCCGCGTCGATCGCGTCCTGCGCGTCCTGCCCGGTGGCGTTGCGGTAGGTGCCGAGCACGGCCTTGTGGTTGTGCGGCTGGACGACGTCGAAGCGCTCGCCGCCGCCGAGCCGCTTCTCGGCGCCGATGGTGCAGGGCAGGTCGATGGGGTTCTCGGCCAGCTCCTTGAGCTTGGCCTCCAGCCGGGCGCGCTCGGGCGAGCCGGGGGCGTAGCCGTGCACCGGCTCGTTGACGGGGGTGGGGACCTGGGTCACGGCGTCCATGTGTTCCGTAGCTCCTTGTCTTGAGCGGTGTTGCGAGCGGGGGGGGTACGGGGCTCAGCCCTTGGTGATCATGCTGCGGGCGAAGAACCGCAGGTTGGCGGGCTTCTCCGCCAACCGCCGCATGAAGTACCCGTACCAGTCGGTGCCGTACGCGGTGTAGACGCGCATCCGGTGGCCCTCGGCGGCCAGCCGGAGGTGCTCGTCGCTCCTGATGCCGTACAGCATCTGGAACTCGTACTCGTCGGGCTTGCGCCGGGCGCGGTGGGCGAGCTCCTGCGCGATGGAGATGAGGCGCGGGTCGTGGGACCCGACCATCGGGTACCCCGCGCCCTCCATCAGGATCTTCAGGATGCGCACGTACGCCCGGTCGATCTCCTCCTTGCGCTGGTGGGCGACCTCGGCGGGCTCCTTGTACGCGCCCTTCACCAGGCGTACGCGGCTGCCGCTCGCTGCGAGGCGCCGGGCGTCCTTCTCCGTGCGGAACAGGTACGACTGGATCACGCACCCCGTCTGCGGGAAGTCCTTGCGCAGTTCGTCGTGGATCGCGAACATCGAGTCGAGGGTGGTGTGGTCCTCCGCGTCCAGCGTGACCGTGGTCCCGATGGCGGCGGCGGCCTCGACGACCGGCCGGACGTTGGCGAGGGCGAGTTCGTGCCCGCCGGGCAGCGCCTGGCCGAACAGGGACAGTTTGACCGACATCTCGGCCCGCGCCCCGAGCTCCAGGCTCCCCAGCCGGTCGACCAGCTCCAGGTACGCGTCCCGGGCGACCCCGGCCTGCACGGGCGTGGTGATGTCCTCACCGACCACGTCCAGGGTCACGTCCAGGCCCCTGCCGGTGAGGGTCTCGATGACGGGCACGACGTCGTCGACCGTCTCACCGGGGATGAAACGGTCGACCACCGACTTGGTCACGGGTGCCGCCGAGATCATCCGGCGCATCCGGTCGCTGCGCGACGCGGCGAGAATCACGGGACCCAGCACGGGGCACCTCCAGGGAACCAGCGGAAGGCCGCAATCCGACGAGTCGGGTACGGCACGGAGAACCACTGTGAAACCTAAGGATCCCTCCGATCGTGGGCCATCGACAGCTGTCACGCATCCGTGCCCTGGATCTCAGACAGATGTATGAAGCCTTCGGGAAATGCGGGAGAATGCCCGGGTGACGGACGTTTTCAAGGCCGGAGGAACAGGCGGCCGGGAGGACTACCAGGAGCTGGTCGACGAGATCTCCGGCCTGCTGGGAGCGCCCGCGACGCTGGAGAACCGCGACTTCGAGCTGATCGCCTTCGGGGCGTACGACAGCGAGGGCGACCTCGACGAGTCGGCGCTGGACCCGGTGCGCACCCGCTCGATCCTCACGCGCCGTTCGACCGCGGCCGTACGGGAGTGGTTCGAGGGCTTCGGCATCACCCGGGCGTCCGGTCCGGTACGGATCCCGCCCACTCCGGAGGCCGGGGTGTACCGGGGACGTGTCTGTCTGCCCGTCCGCCACCGGGGTGTCGTCCTCGGGTACGTCTGGCTCCTTGACGGCGAGCCGGGGCCCACCGACGCCCAGCTCTCCGCCGCCATGGAGGTGACCTCCCGGATCGGCGCCCTGCTGGTGGACGAGGCCCAGGCGGGCGCGGACCTGACGCGTGAGCTGCGCGCGGCCCTCACGGCGGAGCCCGGCTGGCAGCAGGACATGGCGGTGGGAGAACTCCGCATGGGTCTGGGCCCGCGTGCGGAGGGCCTGCACACGGTGGTCTGCGTGGCCCCCTGGCCGTCCGCCGACCCGTCCGACGCGCCGTCCGCGCGAGCGGTGCCGGGGGCGACGGCCCTGTGCACCGTGCCGTGGGGGCCCGCGGCCCAGAGCCTGGCGCTGCTGGTGCGGCTGCGCTCGGCGGACGTACCGCAGCCGGCGCGGACGGCGGCGTCCCGGCTGCTGGAGCGGGCGGGGGCCGGCGCGGCGGCCGGCGTCTCGGGCGCCCGTTCCGGGCTGGCAGACCTGGGCACCGCGTGGCAGGAGGCGTCGGCGTCGGCGCGCGCCGCGCTGGCGGAGTCCCGGCTGGGCCCGGTCGCCGAATGGGGCGCCATCGGCCCGTACCGTCTGCTCACCGCGCTGCCCCTCGGAGCGGTCCAGGACCCGTCCGTGCGCGGGCTGCTGATGGGCACGCACCACGAACTCGCGCACACCGCCGAGGTGTTCCTGGACTGTGCGGGCCAGGCGGGGCGCACGGCGGCGGAGCTGGGCATCCACCGGCAGACGCTGTACTACCGCCTCTCGCGCGTGGAACAGCTCACGGGTCTGGACCTGGACGACGGGGAGGACCGTCTGCTGCTGCACATGGCCCTCAAGGCACACCGTCTCTGAGCCCCGGCTCCGGGCGCCGTCTCTGAGCGCCGTCTCTGAGCGCCCCGTTCGAGAACGCGACGCCGCACCAAATCCAGCTGTTGAAAACGATTGTCATCATGCTACGGTCGGCGCACTCTCTCTTGACCACCTCTTTGCCCGGAGGGCCCCGTGCGCCTGCCCGCTCGTCTGCTTCCCGTCTCGGCCCTCACCGCGGCCTCCGTCCTGCTCACCGGATGCTTCACCGGCACGGACCCGGCCACGGACGGCGACGGAGCTGGGGGACAGCGCATACGCCTCGCCATGATGCAGCCGCCACGCTCGGGCCTGTCCCCGCTCTCCGACGACGCGTTCAAGCTGTCGCGCTGGTCGACGGCCGAGACGCTGGTGAAGCTGGACGACGAAGGCGACGCGAAGCCCGCGCTGGCCACCAGGTGGCAGCAGAACGGCAGGACCTGGACGTTCGGGATACGTGACGGGGTGACGTTCCACGACGGCAGCGCGCTCACCCCCGAGGCCGTCGCCCGCTCCCTGACCAGAGCGGCCACCGCCTCCCCCAAGCCCCGCATCCTCGACGGGGTCGAGCTCACCGTGAAGGCCGAGGGCGGCGGGGTCGCGGTCACCACGGCGACCGAGGACCCGCTGGTCCCGCAGCGTCTCAGCTCGCCGCAGCTGTCGATCCTGGCGGCGAAGGCGTACGCGGGGAAGACGGTGAACCCGGTCGGCGCGGGGACCGGCCCCTTCGAGCTGACGAAGGTGAGCGGCACGTCCTCCGCGGCCCTCGACCGCTACGACGACTACTGGGGCGGCAGGGCCAAGTCCCCGGGAATCGACGTGACGTTCGTACCCGACGGCACCGCGCGTGCCGCCGCCCTGCGCAGCGGCGAGGCGGACATCGTCGAGGCCGTCCCCGTCTCCCAGGCCGCGGTGCTCGACCAGGACCTGATCACCGAGGTCCCCATGCCGCGCACGAACACCCTCTACCTGAACACCGGGAAGGGCGTCTTCAAGGACGCCGGGCTCCGGGCGGCGGCCCGTGAGGCCATCGACGCGAAGTCCATCGTCGAGGGCGTGTACGAGGGAATGGCAGACGTCGCCGAGGGGCTGCTCGGGCCGGCGCTCCCCTGGGCCGCCGAGCTGCGGTCGCCGGCGAGGCGGGCCAAGGCCGGTGACCCGTCCGGCAGGTCGCTCACCATCGGCACCTTCACCGACCGGGCCGAACTGCCCGAGGTCGCGGCCGCGCTGCAACAGCAGCTCCAGAAGGCCGGGTTCAAGGTGAAGCTGGAGATCCGCGAGTACGCGAACATCGAGTCGGACGCACTGGCGGGCGAGTTCGACGCGTTCATCCTGTCCCGGGCGACGATCCTCGACTCCGGCGACCCGGCCGCGTACCTCTACAGCGACTTCGGCTCCGAGGGGTCCTTCAACATCTCCCAGCTCGCGGACGGGGCGGTCGACGCGGCCCTGGACAGGGCCTCCGAGGCGAAGGCCGGTGACACCCGCCGGGACGCGGTCATGGAGGCCGAGGCCGCCGTGCTCGCCACCGACGCGGCCGTGCCGATGCTGCACGAGCGCGTGATCCAGGGCGACGCCGCCGGGGTCACGGGCGCGGCCCACGACCCGCGCGAGCGCGAGCTGGTCACGGCCGACACGTACGTCAAGTGAAGTCCCGGGTACGAAGGTTGGCCGGTGCGGCCGGGCTGACCCGCCTCGTCTGTCTCGTCGCCGTACTGACCGCCGTCGGCCTGCTGCCGTGGCTCTCCGGCAAGGACCCCGCGCTGACCGTGCTGCGTGCGCGGTCCGCCGAGCAGGAGGCGACCCCGGAGGCCCTCGCCGCGATCCGCGCCGACCTCGGCCTGGACGCGGGCCCCCTGTCCCTGCTGGGGAGTTGGGCCTCCGGACTGCTGCGCGGCGATCTCGGCACGTCATGGGTGTCGGGCACGGACGTGCTCCCCTCCGTGATCTCCGGTCTGCGGGTGTCGCTCGGCCTGATGGCCGCCGCCTTCGGGATCGCGGTGCTGCTGGCGTGCGCGCTCGTGGTGCCAGTACTCGTACGCGGCCGGGGTTCGGCCGGGGCGTTCGCCGCGATGCTCGCCGCCGTGCCCGAGTTCCTGCTGGCCACGGTCGCACTGCTGGTCTGCGGGGTGTGGCTGGGCCTGCTGCCGACGTCCGGCTGGCAGGGCCCCCAGTACATGGTGCTGCCCGCGATCGCGCTCGGCGTTCCGGCGGGCGGCCTGCTCGGCCGCCTGGTCGCGGACGCGCTGCCCGCCGTCCTCGACGAGCGCTGGGTGGAGCTGTGGCGGGGCGCCGGGGTGAGCGGCGCGCGTGTCGCGGCGGCGGCCCTGCGGCGCGTACTGCCGCCCCTGGTCCCGCAGTTCGGCATGGCGGCCGTCGGTCTGACGGGCGGCGCGGTCGCCGTGGAGACGGTGTTCGCGGTGCCCGGCATCGGCCGTACGGCACTGGGCGCGGCCAAGTCGCAGGACCTGCCGCTGCTCCAGGGCGCGGTCCTGGCGCTGCTCGCGCTCGGCCTGGTCACGGGCGCGCTCGCGGCACTCGTACGGCTCCGGCTGCTCGGCCCGGCGCTGCGGGACGCGGGACTGACCCTGCCCACGGCCCGCCCGGTCCGCTCGCACCCGGCCGTTCCCGTGGCGCTCGCGACGGTGCTGCTGACGGCGATCGGCTGGGGGCTGCTGCGCGACCCGTACGCCGTGGACACCACCGCCCGGCTCCTGGCGCCGTCCTGGGCGCACCCCCTCGGCACGGACGGACTCGGCCGGGACGTGCTGGCGCGGCTGGGCCACGGCGCGGCGTCGACGATCGGAACGGCGGCCGCGGTCTGCCTGGCGGGCCTGCTCCTCTCCCTCGTCCTCGGTTTTCTGCCGTCCGTGGCGTCCGGCGCCTCGGACATCGCCAACGCGCTGCCGCCGGTGATCGCGGGCATCCTGGTCGCGGCGGCCGTCGGCCCCGGCACGGGCGGCGCGGCGCTCGCCGTGGCCCTGCTCTCCTGGCCCGCGCTGTCGGCGCACGCGGCTGCGCTGGTGCAGGAGGTCCGCGCGTCGGCGTTCCTCACCGCCCAGCGGGCCATCGGGGCGTCACCGTGGTGGATCCTGACCCGGCACGTCCTGCCCTCCGTGGCCGGCCCGGTCTCCCGCCACGCGATCCTCCGCCTCCCCGGCATCGCCCTCGCCCTCGCCTCCCTCGGCTTCCTGGGCCTCGGCGCCCAACCGCCCACACCCGAGTGGGGCCTGCTGCTCGACGAGTCCCGCGCCTATGTGGAACGCGCCCCGTGGGCGGCCCTGGCCCCGGCGGTGGCCCTCGCCCTGCTGGCGGGACTGGCGGTGTCGACGGCGGCGTACGTGGAGGGACGCGGCGGGCGGCGTCGGAAACGCCGCGCCCGGAAGGACACCAGGGCCGCCGGGGTCACCGGGGCCGGCGCCTTGACGAAGGAGGTCCCCGTTGAAGCCTGACGTGTTCAAGTCCGACGTGTTGCTGTCGGTACGCGGTCTGCGGATCGCCTTCGAGGGGGCGGAGGCCGTGCGCGGCCTGTCCTTCGACGTCCGCCCGCGAGAAGTGCTCGCCCTGGTGGGTGAGTCGGGCGCGGGCAAGTCCCTCACGGCACGGGCGCTGCTCGGGATGCTGCCCCGGGGCGCGACGGCGAGCGGGACCGTACGGCTGAAGGGGGACACGGATCTCACCTCCCAGCGCGGCCGCCGTATCGCGCTCGTCCCGCAGGACGCCCTCTCCGCCCTGTCCCCCGTGCACCCCGTGGGCGACCAACTCGCCGCCGCCGTGCGGTCGGTGGCCCGCGTCTCGCGCAAGGAGGCTCGCGCCCGCGCGGTCGCCGCGCTCGACCGTGTGGGCATCCCCGACGCCGTACGCAAGGCGCGTGCGTACCCGCACGAGTACTCCGGCGGCATGCGCCAGCGTGCCGTCATCGCCATGGCCACCGTCAACGAACCGGACCTCGTCGTCGCCGACGAGCCGACGACCGCGCTGGACGCGGAGCTCCAGGAGCAGGTGCTGCGGGTCCTCGGCGAGCGGCGCGAGGCCGTCGGCGCCGCGCTCGTGCTGGTCACGCACGACCTGTCGGTGGTCCGGGAGCACGCCGACCGCGTGCTCGTCATGTACGCCGGCCGCCAGGTCGAACAGGGCCCGGCGGCACGGGTACTGGACCGCCCGAGGGCGCCGTACACGGCGGGACTGCTGGCGTCACTCCCGCCGGAGGAGTCCCGGCCGCACGGGAGCCGTCGTCGCCTGCCCACCATCCCGGGCACCCCGCCCACCCCAGCCACCCTGCCGCCCGGCTGCGCCTTCGCGCCGCGCTGCCCGCTCGCGGAGGACCGCTGCCTACGCGAGGAGCCGCAGCCGTGGCAGGTGGACGACGAGCACGAGGTCTCCTGTCACCGCTGGGACGAGGTCCCGTACCCGGCGGCCGAGTTGTTCCCGGAGCAGCCCGCATGAACCCGAGCCCACCGCTCCTGGACGTACGTGACCTGGTCGTACGCTACGGCCCGGTCACCGCCGTGGACCACGTCTCGTTCACACTGGACGCGGGCGAGACCCTCGCGCTGAACGGCCCGTCGGGCTGCGGCAAGTCGTCGACTGCTGCGGCGGTCCTGCAACTGCGCCGCCCGGAGGCGGGTGAAGTGCGCTTCGGCGGCCTTGAGTTGACGTCGCTCACCGAACGCGAACTCCGCCCGGTACGCCCCCGGATGCAGCTGGTCTTCCAGGACCCGTACGGCTCCCTCAGCCCCCGCCGGCGCATCCGCGACGCGGTGGCGGAACCGCTGAAGGTCCAGGGCCGTTGGGACGCGCGGGGCCCTGCGAGGGTGGCCGGACTGCTCGACCGGGTCGGCCTGGACGCGGCGTACGGCGACCGCTTCCCGCACGAACTGTCCGGCGGCCAGTGCCAACGCGCCGGGATCGCCCGCGCGTTGGCGTCCGAGCCCCGCCTCCTCGTCCTCGACGAGCCCGTCTCGGCCCTCGACCCGTCCGTGCGCGCCGGGGTCCTCAACCTGCTCGCGGACCTCCAGGAGGAGCTGGGGCTCGCGTACCTGTTCATCTGTCACGATCGAGCAGTCGTACGGCACTTCGCGGACCGGTCGGTCGAGATGCGGGACGGACGCGTCACGGACGGGCCCGTCACGTAGGTCACGTGCGGCGGGCGGCCTCCATCACCTGGCGCAGCCCTTCGGCGAGTTCGTCCGCCTCGGGCGCGTTCTGCGGGTCGAATTTCCACTGCATGATGAGACCCGTCATCAGGGTGGTGTAGAACTTGCCCAGGGTGTTCAGGGTCTCGTCCGGGACGTCCTCCTCCTTCGTGCCCGAGAACAGCGCGACGAGGGCGCGCGCCGCGTCATGCTGCTGCGACGCCAAATGGTCGCGCACCGCAGGCAGTTGGTCGCCCATCGCCACGATCTCGATGCTGAGCCGCCACATGGAACCCGGCCCCCGCATGGTGCCGATGATGTTCGCCCAGACCTCCTGGAACCGTTCGAGCGAGCCGGGCTCGGCGTCGATCGGGGCGGCCTGCTCCCCGTCGAAGGCGTCGGCCAGATCTCCCACCAACGCCAGGTACGCCTCCGCGAGCAACGCGTCCTTCGAGCCGTAGTGGTAGCCGATCGACGCCAGGTTCGTCCCCGACTCCTTGACGATGTCACGCGCCGTCGTGCGCACGAAGCCCTTCTCCAGCAGGCAGCGCTTGGCGCCTTCGAGCAGATCCTCACGGTGTCCCATGCGGCTCAGCATACAACCGTCCTAGACGCTCGTTCTAGACGCTCGTTCTAGACAAGCGTTTAAGACGCTTGTACATTCCTCGGCATGACAACGAACCCGACACGAGCAGGCCGCCGTGAGTGGACAGCCCTCGGCGTGCTGATGCTTCCGCTGCTGCTGGTCTCGATGGACGTCTCGGTGCTGTACTTCGCGATCCCCGCGATCACCGCGGACCTGGAGCCGAGCGGCACCCAGCAGTTGTGGATCTTCGACATCTACGCCTTCGTACTGGCCGGCCTGCTGATGACGATGGGCTCCCTCGGCGACCGCATCGGCCGCCGCCGACTGCTGCTCATCGGCGCGGCCGCGTTCGGAGCCGCCTCCCTGGTGGCCGCCTACGCGCACAGCGCCGAGACCCTGATCGCGGCCCGGGCGGTCCTCGGCATCGGCGGGGCGACGCTGATGCCGTCGACGATGGCGCTGGTCCGCACGATGTTCACCGACCCGGGCCAGCGGGCCAAGGCGGTCGGACTCTGGACCGGTGTGATGACGGCGGGCATCGCCCTGGGCTCGGTGATGAGCGGTGTACTGGTCGAGTTCTTCTGGTGGGGCTCGGTCTTCCTGGTCAACCTGCCCGCGATGGTGTTACTGCTGGTCCTCGGCCCCATCCTGCTGCCCGAGTCGAAGAACCCGGACGCCGGCCGTTTCGACCTGGTGAGCGTGCCGCTGTCGATGGCGGCGGTCCTGCCGGTGATCTACGGCCTGAAGGAGCTGGCGGCCCACGGCTGGAACGTGCTGTACGTGATGTCGGTGACGGTGGGCCTGCTCTTCGCGGCGCTGTTCGTGCACCGTCAGCGCACCACCGCGTCCCCGATGGTCCCGCCTCGGATTTTCCACGGCCACGGCTTCACCCCCGCGGTCTGCCTGAACCTGGTCGCGGCCTTCGGGATGATGGGCTCGGCGTACTTCACCACTCAGTACATCCAGTCGGTCCTCGGCAAGAGCGGGCTGGAGGCATCGCTGTGGGCGCTGCTGCCGTCGGTGTTCATCGGTTTCGCGGGGGCCGTCTCGGCCCAGCTGGTGCAGCGGGGTGTGCCGCGCGCGTACGTCGTGGCCGGGGGCTTCGTGACCTCGGGGTGCGGTTACGGTCTGCTGGTCCTGACCGGCACGGACTCCCTCTGGCTGGTGCTCGCCGCGTGCGGTGTGCTGGCCTCCGGGATCATCGCCGTCACGGCACAGCTGGCCGACGTTGCCCTGAGCACGGCGCCCGTCGAGAACGCGGGGAGCGCCTCGTCCCTCCTGGAGACCTCCACCGAGTTCGGCGGTGCCCTGAGCATGGCGGCGCTCGGCTCCATCGGTTCGGCGGTCTACCAGCACGAGATGCCCGCGTCGGCTCCCACTCCCGCCCGTGAAACCCTCGGCGGTGCCCTCGCCGTGGCCGAGCAGCTGCCGGGGCGCGCCGGGGACGCCCTGGCGGCGGCCGCGCGGGAGGCCTTCACCAGCGGGATGCACGGTGCGGCGATCGCGGGGGCGGTGGTTCTGCTGGGTGCGGCGGTTGTGGCCGGGGCGGCCTTGCGGAGGATTCGAGTGCCGGAGGGCGCTGCGCGGGACCAGGAGAAGGCGGTCGTCTGACGGAACGCCTGGGTGCCGGGGTGCCGGGGGATGTGTTTCGCCCCTTACGCGGGCAACCGCACGGGCTTCAGGGGCGCGGGGAACCGCGCGACCAGCCCCCACCCACCCGCACGCAACCAATCGCCCCCAAACACCCCTCACCGGGGGTCTGGGGGCGCAACTCCCAGGGACAGGATGGGGCGGGTGACGGGTAGGGGCGGCGGGGGCGAGAAACCTCCACTCACCCCCGCCGCCCCTACTCGTCGTCCGAGCACGAACCTCAGACCAGGTTCACCGACCGCGCCGACGTCGCACCGATCTCCTCGGCAACCTCCGTCAGCACCGGCTGCGGCACCGTGTCGTCCACCGTCAGCACCGCAAGCGCCTCGCCACCCGCCGCGGAGCGGGAGACCTGCATACCCGCGATGTTGATGCCGGCCTCACCGAAGATCCGCCCGACGGTACCGACCACACCGGGCCGGTCCGCGTACTTGAAGACGACCATGTGCTCGGCCAGCGCGAGGTCCACGTCGTACTCACCCACCGCGACGATCTTCTGGTGGTGCTTGGGACCGGCGAGCGTGCCGGAGACCGAGACCTCCTCGCCGTTGCCCAGCGTGCCCCGCACGGTGACGACGTTGCGGTGGTCCGGCGACTCCGAGCTCGTCGTCAGCCGCACCTCCACACCCCGCTCCTGCGCGAACAGCGGAGCGTTCACATAGGAGACGGTCTCGTCGACCACGTCCTCGAACACACCCTTGAGCGCCGACAGCTCCAGCACCTTCACGTCGTGCTGGGTGATCTCGCCGTACACCTCGACGTCGAGGCGGACCGCGACCTCGCCCGCGAGCGCGGTGAAGATCCGGCCCAGACGCTCGGCCAGCGGCAGACCCGGCTTGACGTCCTCGGCGATGACACCGCCCTGGACGTTCACCGCGTCCGGCACCAGCTCACCGGCGAGGGCGAGCCGGACGGACCGGGCCACCGCGATACCCGCCTTCTCCTGGGCCTCGTCCGTGGACGCGCCGAGGTGCGGGGTGCACACGACCTGGTCGAGCTCGAAGAGCGGGGAGTCCGTGCACGGCTCCTTCGCGTACACGTCGAGGCCCGCGCCCGCGACCCGGCCCTCCTTGAGCGCCGAGTACAGCGCCGCCTCGTCGACGATCCCGCCACGCGCGGCGTTGACGATCCGCACCGACGGCTTCACCTTGTGCAGCGCGTCGGCACCGATGAGACCGACGGTCTCGGGGGTCTTCGGCAGGTGCACGGTGATGAAGTCGGAGACCTCCAGCAGCTCGTCCAGCGACAGCACCTTGACGCCCATCTGCGCGGCCCGGGCAGGCTGGACGTACGGGTCGTACGCGACGACCTTCATGCCGAACGCGGACATGCGCTGGGCGACGAGGGCGCCGATGCGGCCGAGACCCACGACACCGAGGGTCTTCTCCGCCAGCTCGACACCGGTGTACTTGCTGCGCTTCCACTCGCCGTTCTTCAGAGCCGTGTTGGCCTGGGGGATGTGGCGCGCGCTGGCGAGCAGGAGACCGCAGGCAAGCTCGGCGGCGGTCACGATGTTCGAGGTGGGGGCGTTGACGACCATCACGCCGGCCTTGGTGGCGGCGGAGACGTCCACGTTGTCCAGGCCGACGCCGGCTCGTGCGACGACCTTCAGCTTCTTCGCGGCGGCGATGGCCTCGGCGTCCACCTTCGTCGCGGAACGGATCAGGATGGCGTCGACCTCGGCGATGGCCGGGAGCAGCTCGGCTCGGTCCGCTCCGTTGCAGTGCCGGATCTCGAAGTCCGGGCCGAGCGCGTCCACGGTGGCGGGCGACAGCTCTTCGGCGATGAGTACGACGGGTTTCGAGCTCACGTGAGTCCTCACATGTCCAGTGCGGACGGCCGTCCCGACGGCCGCTGGCGGTGGAGGGGTGGTGGCCGCGTGGAAGACGCACGACGCTGTGGGCCTGACGCGTATGTAGTACGGCAGTGTAGTGGTGTGACGGGGGCGTCCGGCGCTTCTCCGGAAGGATCACCCGGACGGGCAAACCCCGTCAGTGCCCCTCGAAGCAAGCAGCCCGGCAGGCGACCGCCCCACCGCAACGGCTCTCCCCGGCGAGTGCCCCACCACTACAGCCCCTCCGGCGTTGAGGAGCGGGGTCCGGGGCGGAGCCCCGTGGCGGTACCCCGGCTGAGGGCACCGCCACGGGTCAGGCTCACGCCTCTTCGTCGTTCACCCACGACATGAGCTTGCGCAGCTCCTTGCCGGTGGTCTCCAGCAGGTGCTCGGAGTCCTGGGTCTTGTACTCGTTGTACTTCTTCAGACCGCCGTGGTACTCGTCCATCCAGGCCTGGGCGAAGGAGCCGTCCTGGATCTCGGCGAGGATCTTCTTCATCTCGGCCTTGGTGGCGTCGGTGATGATGCGCGGGCCGGTGACGTAGTCGCCCCACTCGGCGGTCTCGGAGATCGACCAGCGCATCTTCTCCAGGCCGCCCTCGTACATGAGGTCGACGATCAGCTTCAGCTCGTGCAGGCACTCGAAGTACGCGATCTCCGGCTGGTAGCCGGCCTCGGTCAGCGTCTCGAAGCCCGCCTTCACCAGCGCGGCCGTACCACCGCACAGGACGGCCTGCTCACCGAACAGGTCGGTCTCGGTCTCCTCGGTGAAGGTCGTCTTGATGACACCGGCGCGGGTGCCGCCGATGCCCTTGGCGTACGACAGGGCGAGCTCGAAGCCGTTGCCCGTGGCGTCCTGCTCGACAGCGGCGATACACGGAACGCCGCGGCCCTCCTCGTACTGGCGGCGGACCAGGTGGCCCGGGCCCTTGGGGGCGACCATGCAGACGTCGACACCGGCCGGGGGCTTGATGAAGCCGTAGCGGATGTTCAGGCCGTGGCCGAAGAACAGGGCGTCGCCGTCCTTCAGGTTGGGGGCGATGTGCTCCTCGTAGACCTGGGCCTGGATCGGGTCCGGGACGAGGATCATGATGACGTCGGCCTCGGCGGCGGCCTCCGAGGGGGTCACCACGCGCAGGCCCTGCTCCTCGGCCTTCGCCTTGGACTTGGAGCCCTCGTGCAGACCGACGCGGACGTCGACACCCGAGTCGCGCAGCGACAGGGCGTGGGCGTGGCCCTGGCTGCCGTAGCCGATGACCGCGACCTTGCGGCCCTGGATGATGGACAGGTCGGCGTCAGCGTCGTAGAACAGCTCGGCCACTTTGGGTTCTCTCCTTGGGAGTGCAGGTGTTGCGTCCCACCGTATGACGGCGGCGTCGGTGGTGGTCTCGGGGTCTCGGTATGCGGGCGGCGGTACGGACGGCCATGTGGGCGGCCGTGCGGGCGGCCGTGCGGGCGGCCGGCATCTGCCGACCGCCCGGTTCCCGCCTTATGCCGACCGGTCCAGCGCGCGCAGCGACCGGTCCGTGATCGAACGAGCGCCGCGGCCGATCGCGATCGTGCCGGACTGGACGAGCTCCTTGATGCCGTACGGCTCCAGCATCTTGAGCATGGCGGACAGCTTCTCGTTGCTGCCGGTGGCCTCGATCGTCACGGCCTCCGGGGAGACGTCGACGGTCTTGGCGCGGAACAGCTGGACGATCTCGACGATCTGGGAGCGCGTCTCGTTGTCGGCGCGCACCTTCACCAGAACGAGTTCGCGCTGAACGGCCTGCGACGGCTCCAGCTCGACGATCTTCAGCACGTTGACGAGCTTGTTCAGCTGCTTGGTCACCTGCTCCAGCGGCAGGTCCTCGACGCCCACGACGATGGTGATGCGGGAGATGTCGGGGTGCTCGGTGACGCCGACCGCGAGCGAGTCGATGTTGAAGCCGCGGCGGGAGAAGAGGGCGGCGATCCGGGCCAGAATGCCCGGAGTGTTCTCCACCAGAACGGAGAGCGTGTGCTTGGACATGGTCTTTTACGTCTCTCTCTTACGTCTCTCGCTCAGTCGTCTTCGTTGTCGCCGAAGTCGGGGCGGACGTCCCGGGCGGCCATGATCTCGTCGTTGGAGGTGCCGGCGGCGACCATCGGCCACACCATCGCGTCCTCGTGGACGATGAAGTCGATGACGACCGGGCGGTCGTTGATCGAGTTCGCCTCCTCGATGACCTTGTCCAGCTCGTCCGGCGACTCGCAGCGGATCGCGTGGCAGCCCATGGCCTCCGACAGCTTCACGAAGTCGGGGACGCGGGTGCCCCTGGCGTCCGGGTTGACGTCGTCGGGTCCGGAGTGCAGGACGGTGTTGGAGTAGCGCTGGTTGTAGAACAGGGTCTGCCACTGGCGGACCATCCCGAGGGCGCCGTTGTTGATGATGGCGACCTTGATCGGGATGTTGTTCAGGGCGCAGGTGGTGAGCTCCTGATTTGTCATCTGGAAGCAGCCGTCGCCGTCGATCGCCCAGACGGTCTGGTCCGGGGCTCCGGCCTTGGCGCCCATGGCGGCCGGGACCGCGTAGCCCATCGTTCCGGCGCCGCCCGAGTTCAGCCAGGTGGCGGGCTTGTCGTACTCGATGTAGTGCGCGGCCCACATCTGGTGCTGGCCGACACCGGCGGCGAAGATGGTGCCTTCGGGGGCGAGCTGTCCGATGCGCTCGATGACGTGCTGGGGGGAGAGCGAGCCGTTGTCGGGCTGGTCGTAACCGAGCGGGTAGGTCTCGCGCCAGCGGTTCAGGTCGGTCCACCAGGCGGCGTACTTCGACCTGGCGGCCTCGCCCTGGTTGCCCTCGCTGTGTTCCTTCTGGACCGCCTGGATCAGGTCGGCGATGACCTCGCGGGCGTCACCGACGATCGGCACGTCGGCGGCGCGGTTCTTGCCGATCTCGGCGGGGTCGATGTCGGCGTGGACGATCTTGGCGAACGGGGCGAAGCTGTCCAGCTTGCCGGTGACGCGGTCGTCGAAGCGGGCTCCGAGGGCGACGATCAGGTCGGCCTTCTGCAGCGCGGTGACGGCGGTGACCGCACCGTGCATGCCCGGCATTCCCACGTGCAGCGGGTGGCTGTCGGGGAATGCGCCGAGCGCCATCAGGGTGGTGGTGACGGGCGCTCCGGTGAGTTCCGCGAGGACCTTCAGCTCGGCGGTGGCGCGGGACTTGATGACGCCGCCGCCCACGTACAGGACCGGCCGCTTCGCGGCGGTGATCAGCTTGGCGGCCTCCCGGATCTGCTTGGCGTGCGGCTTGGTGACGGGCCGGTAGCCGGGCAGGTCCATGGTGGGCGGCCAGGAGAAGGTGGTCCGGGCCTGGAGGGCGTCCTTGGCGATGTCGACCAGGACCGGGCCCGGGCGGCCGGTGGAGGCGATGTGGAACGCCTGCGCGATCACCCGCGGGATGTCCTCGGCCTTGGTGACCAGGAAGTTGTGCTTGGTGATCGGCATCGTGATGCCGACGATGTCCGCCTCCTGGAAGGCGTCCGTGCCGATGGCCTTGGAGGCGACCTGCCCGGTGATCGCGACCAGCGGCACGGAGTCCATGTGCGCGTCCGCGATCGGGGTGACCAGGTTGGTGGCGCCCGGCCCCGACGTCGCCATACAGACCCCCACCTTGCCGGTGGCCTGCGCGTAACCGGTGGCCGCGTGACCGGCGCCCTGCTCGTGGCGGACGAGGACGTGACGCACCCGCGTGGAGTCCATCATCGGGTCGTACGCCGGCAGGATGGCGCCTCCGGGAATGCCGAATACCGTGTCGGCCCCGACCTCCTCGAGCGAGCGGATGAGGGACTTCGCGCCCGTCACGTGCTCCACGGTTGCGGACTGCGGCCCTCCGGATCGGGGCCGGGGCTGCGGATGGTGGGCCCCGGAGGCCTGCTCGGTCATCGGCATTCTCTTCTCGATGCTGAGGTCTTGTGCGAGGGTTTTTGCGAGGTTTGTTCAGTGTGCGACAGGTGCCTGTGCAACAAAAAACCCCTCGTGCCATAAGGCAAGCGAGGGGAGCGCGCCGGGTACGGTCGCTGGGATTTCCGGTTCGTCATCCGGTGGGCCCCAGCTTCAGCCGACGCGCTTTCCAAGTACGAGAATTCGGGTGCGCATGGCACAGACCCTCTACCCGGCACGCACCACGTGTCAAGTGGGTGGGACGGGAGTCTCATTATGTGAGCTGAAGGGCGTACCACCTCCATAGACCGCGGCCACACCGCTGGTGTAGCCTCCCGCCCCCCGTTCCATGGCTCGCTCAGCCCTGACTCCGCCCGCGAACGCGGGTTCCGCCGGTCCGTGGGGCACCGGGTAGGGCCCCGACGACAGTGCCCGGCGCAGCCGGTACTCGTCCAGGGGTGCGGAGAAGGCGGCACCCTGCCCGTGGCTGCAGCCCATCGCGCGCAGGGCGATCACCTGCTCGGGAAGGTCCACCCCGTCCGCGAGCGTCTGCATGCCCAGGTCGCTCGCCATTCGCAGCAGCCCACTGGTGATCTTGTGCAGCCGCGGTGACTCGACGACCCCCTCGACCAGACCGCGGTCCAGCTTGAGGATGTCGACGGGGAGCCGCCGCAGCGCCGTGATCGCCGCGTGGCCGCCGCCGAACCCGTCCAGGGCGATCCGGACACCGAGCCGCCTGAGGGTGTTCAGCCGGCGCTCCAGGTCGTCCAGGCAGACCCGCGAGTCGGTGTCCGCCAGCTCCAGCACCAGGGCGCCGGAGGGAAGCCCGTGACGGGTCAGGAGTGTCTCGATGGAGCCGACGGGCAGCGAGCGGTCCAGCAGGCGCTTGGCGCCCATCCGGACGGTCACGGGCACGCCGACGCCGGCCGCGGTGCGCTCGGCGGCCTGCTCGACGGCCTCCTCCAGCAGCCAGCGGTCGAGCTCGGCGGTCCGGTCGCTGTCCTCGGAGACCCTCAGGAACTCGGCGGGGGTGAAGAGCACTCCCTGGGACGAGCGCCAGCGGGCCTGCGCGGTGACCGATGTGATCCGGCCGTTCCCGAGCGCCACGACGGGCTGGTGCAGCAGCGCGAACTCGCCTTCGTGCAGGGCAGCCCGCAGTCGCGTGGCCAGCTCGGCCTTCCGTACGACGTCCTGCTGCATCTGGGGGGCGTACAGCTCGACGCGGCCCTTGCCGGAGGCCTTGGCGCGGTACATGGCGAGGTCGGCGTTGCGCAGCAGCTCGCCCGCGCCGAGGCCCGGCTCGGCGAAGGCGACGCCGATGGAGGCGGCCACCCGCACCTCGTTGCCCCCGATGGTGTACGGCTGCGAGAGCGCGACCCGGAGCCGGTCGGCGAGCTCGAAGATGTGCCGCTCGCGGGCGGCACGGTCACGGGTGTTGTCGCCCGCGATGAGGGCCGCGAACTCGTCGCCGCCCAGGCGGGAGGCGGTATCCCCGTGCCGGACCGCGTCCTGGAGCCTGCGGGCGGCCTGGACGAGCAGCTCGTCCCCGGCCTGGTGCCCGATCGTGTCGTTCACGGCCTTGAAGCCGTCGAGGTCGATGAAGAGGACCGCCGTGTTGCGCCGGGCGAGGCCCCGGTCGGTGGCGCGGCGGCCCGACAGGGCCTGCTGCACGCGCTGGGTGAACAGCGCGCGGTTGGGCAGGTCGGTGAGCGGATCGTGCTCGGCGTTGTGCTGGAGCTGTGCCTGGAGGCGCACCCTCTCGGTGACGTCCCGGCTGTTGAAGATGAGGCCGCCGTGGTGGCGGTTGACGGTGGATTCCACGTTCAGCCAGCCGCCGTCGCCGGACCTGAAGCGGCACTCGATGCGGGTGGTGGGTTCTTCGAGGGGGCTGGCGGCGAGGAAGCGGCGCACTTCGTGCACCACGCAGCCCAGGTCCTCCGGGTGGATGAGGTTGGCCAGTTCGGTCCCGACGAGCTGCTCGGCGGGGAGCCGGTACACACCGGCGGCGGCCGGGCTGACGTACCTCAGGATGCCGCTGGGGGCGGCGATCATGATGACGTCGCTGGAGCCCTGCACCAGGGAGCGGAAGTGGTTCTCCTGCTGGGCCAGCTCCTGGGTGAGGGTGATGTTGTCGAGGAGCATGATGCCCTGGCGTACGACCAGCGCGAGCACGACGGTGCAGGCGGTGATGAGCACCACGCGGTCGACGCTGCGGCCGTTGAGCACGTTGTAGAGAATGCCCAGGGTGCAGACGGCGGCGGCCAGGTAGGGGGTCAGCGCGGCCAGCGATCCGGCGATCGGGCGGGTGGCCGGGCAGCGGCTGAGTCCCACTCCCTGGAGGAGCATGTTCACATGTCCTCCCTGGTGTCCGCCGTGCCGGTCTGCTTCGGGTCGTTGCGCTTCGTGGCGTGGGGTTTCGTGCCACGGGGTTTCATAACGTGCTGTTTCGAGCCGTTTTGTCTCGTGGCGCTGCCCCGGGATGGGCTCGTGCACCACGCGCGCGTGCTCGTCCGTGGCGTGCCGGGCCGCGCTGTCGCCGGCCGCGTCGTGCCTGTCGGCCGTCGGCCGGGCGCGGGAGTGGCCGACCCAGGGTGCGTACGCGAGGAGCAGCGAGCCCGCGAACCAGCCCGCGTCGAGCAGCTGGCCGGAGCGGTAGCTGTTGTGCAGCAGGGGCGAGGTGAACAGGGCGTCACACATCACCGTGAGCGCGAGGGCGCCGATCGCGGTGTTCACCGCGGAGCGGCCCACCGCCGAGCGCCGGAAGTGCAGTGCGAGCACCATGCTGACCAGCGCGATGTCGAGGAGCGGGTAGGCGAGTGAGAGCGCCGTGTGCGCGACGTCGCCGTCGTCCTTGGCGGTCTGCGCGAGGGCCAGGCTCCAGGAGAGCGTGACCAGGGAGCCGCCGATCAGCCAGGCGTCCAGCGCCAGACAGACCCAGCCGGCCTTGGTCACGGGCCGCTTGGCCAGGACGAGCAGCCCGACGATGGCGGGCGGCGCGAAGCACAGGAAGAACAGGTCGGCGTAGCTAGGGTTGGGCACCGGCCGGCCCAGCACGACCTCGTACCAGCCCCAGACCAGGTTGCCCAGCGCCGCCATCGTGGAGGACAGCGCGAACAGCAGCCAGGCGGGTCGAAAGCGGCTGCGGCGGCCGCGTGCGTAGCGGAAGCAGGACACGGCCGCGGCGACGGCGGCGGCACTCAGCCCGAAGTCGCCCATGACGAGCGCCAGATACGGCGAGCCCCAGCCGAACGCGGAACCCACGGCGTATCCCGCGCACACCAGGGCCAGGACCAGCTGCGAGCGCATGCTCCGCACGGAGCCCCCGCGCAGGGCCGGCGCGCCGGACAACAACGGGGCCACGGGCGGCTGTGCCCGCAGCGTCGGGTTGAGCGTGGCGGCGGAGGACGACCGGGCGCTCACCGGGCCTCCCCCGTCAGTACCGGTCCCACGTCCCGCTGGTCGCGGTGCGCCGGACGGGTGTGCCTCCTGCGAGCGCTGTGCCCGCGGTACCTCTGACCGTGACCGCTGTGCTCCTGTCCGCCCGTCGCGCCCCGCGAGGGTCGCCGTCGGCGGCCCCGCCGCGTCGGATCGTTCGTCCATAGGCCGTGCATCGCCCGTCGCCCCCCTCGCAGTCGCATGTCCATCCCCGGCGCCGAACGGTGCGCGGCGCAGCCCCTGTCCGGACGATACACCAGTCTCGTCACTCAGGGACATAGCTCCTCTACGCTCCGTGACGATCAACGCCGATACGGACACCTTCCGCATCCGGTGGACTGCGGAGGGTGCCCGAAGTGGATTAGACGTTCGTCGTATCGCCCGTCGTAAGGACCACGTTCCGCAGCGGCTGCCGGTTCACGAATCGATTCAACTGGTCCACCAGAAGCCTCTTCGCGCGCGGCAGGAAGGCGGACGTCGGGCCGCCGACATGGGGGCTGATGAGCACGCCGGGCGCCTGCCAGAGGGGGTGCCCCTTGGGGAGCGGCTCGGGGTCGGTGACGTCCAGGGCCGCGGTGATGCGTCCGGTCTCCAGCTCGGCGAGGAGCGCCTTGGTGTCGACGACGGGACCGCGCGCGACGTTCACGAGCAGCGCCCCGTCCTTCATGTGGGCCAGGAAGTCGGCGTTCACCAGGCCGCGCGTGGCCTCCGTGAGGGGCGTCGACAGGACGACGACGTCCGCTTCGCGCAGCAGGGAGGGCAGTTCGGTGAGCGGGTGCACCGGTCCGCGCGCCGTGGTGCGCTCTGAGCGCGCGACGCGCGCCACCCGCGCCAGTTCAAAGGGTTCGAGCCGGTCCTCGATGGCGGCGCCGATGGACCCGTAGCCCACGATGAGCACGGACTTGTCGGCCAGCGCCGGACGGAACCCGCTCCGCCACTCCTCGCGCTCCTGCCCGCGGACGAAGTCGGGGACGCCCCGCAGTGAGGCGAGTATCAGCGTGAGGGTGAGCTCGGCCGTGCTCGCCTCGTGCACCCCGCGCGCGTTGCACAGCCGCACGCCCGGGCGCAGGTGCTTCAGGCCCGGCTGGACGTGGTCGATGCCGGCGGAGAGCGTCTGCACGACCTGGACGGAGGCCATGCCGGGCAGCGGCCGCTGGGAGATCGCGGGTGCCTTCATGTAGGGCACCACGTAGAAGACGCACTCGCCCGGTTCAGCGGGAAAGTCCGGGTCACCGTCCCAAAAGCGGTAGTTGAGCCCTTCGGGGAGCCCATCGATCTCATCTGCTCGGAACGGAAGCCACACGTCACCAGTCATGCTCAGGAGGCTATGCGAAGTCTCCCTGGCCGCATTGGTTAGTTTGGGGTGCCAGGAGAGGGAGGGTACTACCAGGTGGAGCGCAGGACGATCGGCGCGGCGACGCTCGAGGTGGGGGCGGTGGGTCTCGGGTGCATGCCGATGAGCTGGGCGTACGCCGGGTCGCGACAGCGGGGTGAGGAGTCGCTCCGGGCGGTGCACCGCGCGCTGGACCTCGGCTCCACGCTCCTGGACACGGCCGACATGTACGGGCCGTTCAAGAACGAGCTTCTGGTGGGCCGAGTCCTGAAGGAGCGCCGCGCGGAGGCCTTCGTGTCGACGAAGGTCGGTCTGCTGGTCGGCGAACAGCACATCGTGGCGAACGGCCGCCCCGGCTATGTGAAACGCGCCTGCGACGCCTCACTCCGCCGCCTCCAGACGGACGTCATAGACCTCTACCAGCTGCACCGCGCGGACCCCGAGGTGCCGGTCGAGGAGACCTGGGGCGCCATGGCGGAGCTCGTCCGGGCGGGGAAGGTGCGGGCGCTGGGCCTGTGCGCGGTGGGCGCGCGTGCGGGGCGCCGTACGGGTGCGCGGCTGCACGACGGAACGATTCGCCAACTGGAACGCGTCCAGCAGGTCTTCCCGGTCAGCGCGGTCGAGGCGGAACTGTCGGTGTGGTCGCCCGACGCCCTCGACGCGCTCCTGCCCTGGTGCGCGGCACGCGGCGTGGGTTTCCTCGCCGCGATGCCCCTGGGCAACGGCTTCCTCACCGGCACGCTGACGCCGGGTGAGGGCTTCGAACGCGACGACATGCGCGCCCGGCATCCCCGCTTCACGGCCGAGATGATGGCGGCCAACCAGCCGATCGTGGCGGGGCTGCGAAGGGTGGCGGCACGCCACGGCGACGGTGTGACCCCGGCTCACGTGGCCATAGCCTGGGTACTCGCCCAGGGCTCCCACGTCGTACCGGTCCCCGGCACCAAGCAGGAGCGCTGGGTGACCCAGAACGCGTCCGCCGGCACCCTCCGCCTGACCCCGCAGGACCTGACAGAACTGGCGGCTCTCCCGGCGGCCCAGGGCTCCTGGGACTGAGAGCGGACGGACCACAGGCCAAGAGGGACGCGGGGAACGCCGCGACTTCAGGGCGCGAGGAACGGCGCGTCCTTTAGGGGCGCGGGGAACGAACGGCGATCTTTCAAGGGCGCGGGGAACGGCGCGTCTTTTTTTGGGGACGCGGGGAACTGCGCGACCAGCCGCACCCCACCCGCACCAACCCACCCACCCCACCCCCCCACCCGGGGGTCTGGGGGCGCAGCCCC
>NZ_JBEYXP010000100.1:0-23535 GCF_040704615.1 Streptomyces sp. NPDC046862
CCGGCCTCGCCCCCACGACCAAGTCGTCGGGGACCTCGATCCACGGCGAACATGCACCCCGCGGCGGCAACCGGCAGCTCAAGCGGGCGATGTTCCTGTCCGCGTTCGCCGCCCTGCACGATCCCGCCTCCCGCACCTGCTACGACCGATGCCGGGCCCGTGGGAAGACCCACACCCAGGCACTTCTCCGCCTGGCCCGACAACGGATCAACGTGCTGTTCGCGATGCTCCGCGACGGCACCTTCTACGAACCCAGAACCCCACGCCTCGCTTGACGAAAGACATAGAGGCACCCCCCCCGGGGCGGCCACCAGGCCCCGTCCTCGCAGTGTTCCAGGAGCCGGTCGAAGACCTCCTGTACCATGCCGTGCCCGGCCAGCCGGGTGCGGCACCGGCTCGATACGCTGGCATCGAAACCCGTGTTCGTCGGCTCGGCCCCGAGCGCGCACTTCCAGTCGATCGCCCGCACCTCCATCGCCGCAGCTTGCCGGTCGGTCAGGTCGTCGGCGAACTGCAACACCGTCACTGGCGCAGAGCACTTGTTCCGTGGCTGTCGTATTCCTGTGATGACGCCCTACGTTTTTCCTACGGGGCGATCGAGCCACTCGTAAGGTTCTGTCACCCGGGGGCGCTGAGTGTGGCTGTGATGGCGCTGCCGCTGTTGTGGCTGAAAGAGCTTGGCAGCTCAGGGGACACCGAAAATTGACGGGCCGAGGGCTCTGTTCATCGACACACTGGGCCAGGTACTCCGTCGCCGAAGGAGATGTGTCCGTGGAGGAGCCAGGGTTCGCCGTGCTTGTGACCGAGCCCGGGAAGGGCGGACAGGAGGCTCTGCAGGCAGTCAGAGCGGTGACCGGACTGAGCCTGTGGCGTTGCAAGCTTCTACTCGACCGCGCCCCTGTGACGGTTCTGGAGGAAGCCCCGCTCGACCGGGCGAGCGTGGCGGCCCGGCGGCTGCAGGACGCCAGCGTCCCTGCAGCAATCCGCTGTACCTGGTGCGACAGGACGGTGCCCCGCGACGGGAGGCTGCTCGACCCAGGCCCCTGTGCATCCCGCTTCTGGCCGACCGCCCATTGCCAGGCGAACTGTCTCGCCAGCTGTGATTGCGAGTTCTGCAGCGCCTACGGGCCGACCGTCCTGACCCTGTGATTGCAGGCTCATCCCGGGACTGAATGATCCTGCGTGCGGCTCTTGGGGATGGGACAGACCGGCTCGCTGAGATTCCCCACCCACCCCTCGCCGTCACGCACACCCCCTCATGCGGTCCTGACCGGTGCGGCACAATCACGGTCAACTGGGTAGGCAACGGTGGGGGTGGGAACGTGGGGCGTTTTGGCTGGCGAAGCCGACGTAAGGGCATACCGAAGGAGCCGGCACTACTGGCGGCGGCTGCTGAGAATCCCGGTGGCAGCGTCGCCGAGATCGACCCGACGTACGTCGACGATCCGAACGGCTACGTACCGCCCGAGGCAATCCGCGGCGCGTGGTTGGTAGACAGCAGCGGGAAACTGACAGGTGAGTACCAGGAGAATCCTCGTCACGGGGTGCCGCAGGACGACTTCAGCAAGCTCACTGACCCTGATCACTGGCTTGGCTGGCTCGGCGATGATCCCGCGATCGCCGTCCGGAAGGGCATCGAAGAGTCCTTGCGCGCCCAGGTGGCAGATGCAGGGGTCGAGTGGGTCAAGATCGTTGAAACGCCTCGGTTTCTCACGGGTGGGCGTCGACATTCTGAGGACGAACAGGTCATGTTGGTGGCCCGCGCGGCACTCGCCGCACCGTTTGCGTTGTCCGTGCGCACCACGCAGCACGGGCGTTCCATCCTCGTGGGGGTGTTCTCGTGGGCGGCGGTGAACCTCTCACCGCCCGGAGTCCGCAAGGATCGGCACTGGTTTGACCTGGGTGTCGAGCTGGACTGGGCCGGTGAACGGCTTCAGGGGCGGATCTACGAAATTGACGGTGCGAACGGCACCGCCGAGCGGTAGAGCGGGAAGTCACTCAGCACCGGCGGTCAGAGCGGATGCGAGCAGCCCTGAGGGACTTCAGGATCTATTCGCTCGAGTAAGAAGGTCCGTCTGGCCCCTCGTACATGGCGCTGGGCCATGCGAATTCGCTGGTCGTCAGAGGGGCCGGTACGGGATGCTGCACGCGTGATCGAGCGAGAAGCCGCCGTTCGGGCTGTCGAAGAGCAGTTGGAGCGCGACTATCAGCAGTGGCGGGCTCTGGGCGCGGACGCGGTGAGGATGGCTGTGGTCCGCGTTGAGGAGCACGAGTTGGTGTGGATCGTTTCCTGGCAGTCCGAGGAGTTCGTACGCACACGGAACTCGAAGTACGCGCTGATTGGTAATGGGCCGTATCTGGTCGACCGCGTCGACGGGGGACTGCATCGGATCGGCGTCGTCTCCGCGGTAACCGGGGAGTGGGAGGCCGACTACCGGGCTCGGATACGCGGTCTGCCGGTGCGCACTGCAGTGGACGATCTACACGATGCGCTCCGCGGAGTGGCCGCTACGCGCGGGCGCATGCATGCTGTGCGGACACTGCGCCAACGGCTGCCTGTGCTCTCGCCCGCGGAGGCCATCGAATACGTGAGCGCCTTGCTGGAGGGTGATACGCCCGCGCGCCTCGTGGCCGTCGCCACCAAGGAACTGGTGGAGCCCTTCAACCCGGTGCTTGCGGTGAGGACCATTCTGAGCGGGGCGGCGATCCGAGCCGGTCAGAGACCCGAGGGGTGACTGGAAAGCCAGTCGGCGTGCCGATCGCGCATCTGGTCCCGTTCTTCGGGCGTGGCGAGGAAGACATCAGCGCCACCGTCGTAGGGGTGGTGGATGCGCTGCATGCGGGTGTCGGTGATGAGGATTCCCGCCACCTTGTCGTCGGCGATATCTCGGAGCAAGTCGTCGATGCAGCCCCGCTGCCAGGGCTGGCGGGCGGCAAAGAGGTGGCAGTACGTGCGGAACTCGGGGTCAGGATCGTCCTCCACCAGCAGGCTCTGCCAAAACCCCGTGAGGTTCCACTGACGGAACCTCGGCTTCGGTCGTCCAGAGCGGAGTGATGACATACACGTCCGCACCAGCGAACAACTCATCGAGGACGGTGTTGTAACGCTCCAGGACGGCGGTGTACTCGCTCTCGTCCTCCGCATACCGCTTCGACTCCGGCAGGCCGTGAAAACGTACCCAGACGTCCCGATATGGGTCGCGGAGTTTGTACGCAACCGGGGGCAACTGGGCCAGCGCTGCTGCCACAGCTCCGTCAGATCGGTCTGCCCGTCTTCATGCACCCGCCGCACTCGTCCTCTCGCATATGAACCTACCGACGACCATGATGTCGGGGCTCATGTCCGAGAGAAACCGACTTCTTAGCCAGCGCTTGTCAGCTGGCCGGGCAGCACGGGGATCCGTCAGAACGGGGGTTCGTCGTACGGGACGGTGGGGCGCGGCAGGAGCCGCAGAGTCAGCTCGCGCCGCTCTGCCCAGCAGCCGCACGGCTCCATCTCCGGGTTCGTGCCTCTGACCCACCAGCCGCCCGCGCCCCGGCAGTCGGGGCAGGAGCGGCGGGCAATGGGGGTGAGGTGGATGCGGTGCCGGTCGGCGTGCAACTCCCAGTGGCCGGCCTTGAGCGCGATGGCGGCCGCGGCGACCGTGACGGGCACGACGGCCGCGACCAGGACGGCGGTTCGGGCGCGCACGGTCACGGCCGGTCGAAGGGCTGGACGGTGAAGCGGGTGCACAGTGGCTCTCCTTCGGAAGGTGCGTTGATCAGGCGGCCAGCCGATGGGTGACCGGGACCGTGGAAGTGAAGTAGGTGTCGGGGCTGGGCTCGTAGCCCCTGGCGCAGGGATCGCACTGGCCCTGGGTGCGCAGCGGTACTGGCGCAGAGCACCTGTTCCGTGGCTGTCGTATTCCTGCGGCCACGGTCACGGCCGGGGAGCGTTCGCTGAACTCTGCGTCCAGACGGACGAATTGGGGCCGGGGAACCTTGGGGCATAGGTTGACGGCATGGTGGAGGGGGCGAACTCCGCGGCGCAGACCATGCCGCAGGAGCAGCAGACAAGGGGGCGGCATGCCGCCCGGCGGAAGAAGGACAAGGGCGGACTGGCTCGTTCGTCCTTGCTGATGGCTGTTGGCACGGTGGTGTCACGGGCGACGGGACTGATCCGCCAAGTGCTGCAGGCCGCAGCGCTGGGAACGGGCTTGCTGGCCAGTACCTACAACACAGCGAACACCGTGCCAACGAGCCTGTACACGCTGCTGATCGGCGGCGCGCTCAACGCCGTGCTGGTGCCGCAGCTGGTCCGGGCCAGGACAACACAGCCCGATGGCGGACGCGCTTACGAGCAGCGTCTGGTCACGCTCGTGGTCTGTGTACTGGGTGTGGGCACGGCGCTGGCGGTGTGGGCGGCGCCGCAGATCGTGGGCCTGTACATGCGGGACACCCCGGACAGTCACGAGGCGTTCGAGCTGACGGTGACGTTCGCGCGGTTCCTGTTGCCGCAGATCTTCTTCTATGGGCTCTTCAGCATCTACGGGCAGGTGTTGAACGCTCGCGAGAAGTTCGGCGCGATGATGTGGACCCCTGTGCTGAACAACGTCGTGCTGGTCGGCATGTTCGCCGCCTATCTGGGGCTGATGACGGTTCCCGACCGGGTGGAGGACATCACCGCCGATCAGGTGCAGTTGCTGGGGATCGGGACGACGGCAGGAATCGCCCTGCAGGCCGTTGCCCTTATCCCGTTCGCGCGGGCGGCCGGTTTCCGTTTCCGCCCGCGGTTCGACTGGCGGGGCACCGGCGTGGGCAAGAGCGTCCACGCAGCGAAGTGGACGCTGCTGTTCGTCTTGGCCAACCAGGTCGCCCTGACGGTGGTCACGAATTACGCCAATGCCGCCGACCAGGAGCTGCCGCAGGCCGGCGCGGGCTACTCGGCCTACACCTACGCGCAGACCATCTGGATGCTGCCGCAGTCGATCGTGACGGTGTCCCTGGTGACGGCGTTGCTGCCGCGTATGAGCCGGGCCGTCGCTGAGGGGCGCATCCTGGATCTACGCGCGGACCTGTCCCGGGTGCTGCGGATCAGTGGCGTGGTCATTGTGCCCGCCGCGTTCGTCTTCCTCGCTCTGGGGCCGCAGATCTCCTCGCTGCTGTTCGCCCACGGGGCGGCGGACGCCGCCTCGGCCCGCCCGCTGGGGTACATGCTGCAGGCGTTCGGACTCGGGCTCATCCCTTTCTCCGCCCAGTACCTGCTGTTGCGTGGCTTCTACGCCTTCGAGGACGCGCGCACGCCGTTCTTCATGGCGGCTTGGATCGCGGGCGTGAACATCGCCTTGGCCACCGCGTGTCATGTGCTCCTGCCCGCCCGCTGGGCGGTCGTCGGTATGGCCGGCGCCTACACCCTCTCCTGCGTGGCCGGTCTCGCACTCACCGCGCATTTGCTGCGCAGGAGGCTTGGGGGTCGCATCGACGACGGCGGCCTGCGCCGCACCTACGTGAAACTGTTCTGCGCCGCGGGCCCGGCTGCTGGGTTGGGCTGGGCTGCAGCGCGTGCGTGTGCGGGCCTGGGAAGTGGAACGTGGCCTACGGCCGTCGCACTGGCTACTGGGGTGCTGGCGACAGCCGTGGGGTACCTCCTTCTCGCCCGGCTGATGAAGGTCAACGAGTTGCGTCGCCTGCCCGGGATGCGCTGAGTCGAGGCAGACGGTGCGAGGAGGCGTGCTTCATGGACGGTCCTGCGCGCGGCTTGCGATGTAGTCGAGCCAGTCCCGTTTGGCATATCCAGTCCAGCGAGTGGAGTTGCTGATGCTGGTGCCGGTGAAGTCGGCGTAGAGGTAGGTGGCTCCGAGAGGGCGGGCGGGCTCCTGCCCGGGGAACAGCCACGGTGTTGTGCTGGCCGTCTGGTCGAACTGCCAGCGAGTCTGGCGCTCGTCGCGCAGTGCGCGGACCAGCTGGGCGACTTCGGGCGGCAGCGGAAGACGATGACCGTTGAGGTTGAGCGCCACCACCGTGTCGTCGTCGATGATGTCGTGCACGGCGAGTTCGAGCAGTCTTGTGTGCTGCAGCCCGAAGAGGAGTGTCAGGGCGCCAGCCGTGCGGACATCGAGAGGCAGCGCATCGTCGACGAGACACCGGTTCAGGTGTTCGGCGTGGTCCTCGTCCGTGCTGAATACGCTGGGGGCGGCGACGGGGGCCCGTGGGACTACGAGCTCGCCGGCAAGGCCCCGGCCTTTCGCCCAGGTGACGAAGGCATGCACTTCATGACGTTTCTCAGGCCCTTCGTCCAGCCACGTCTCGAGTTCTGGCTGTGTGAGCTCTCCGAGAGGGATGCCGTGCTCGTCGAGCCAGTCGAGCAGTTCCAGGGCTCGGCGCAGTCGCGATCGCATCTGGTGCTGCGTGCTGGCGCGTAGCGGGCGGTGCCGGTGGGCTCGGCGGATGCGGTGCAGTAGATACCAATGGGCGAAGGGGGTGAGGAACTTGCGCTGGGGGAGCGGTGCCTGGGCCAAGAGGGCGTCTGCCCAGCGGGGCAGGGCCTCCAATCGATCGTCCCGCGGCGGCAGCACTGCGGCGGCGACGAGGACGTCGCGGATGTAGCGAGTGGTCGGCGTGTTGGGCAGGTCGTCGAGCTGTTGGTGAGTGAACTCCTCATGAGAAGCACCTAGTTGAGACAGGAGAGCCGACACGCCGTCGCGGGTCAGCCAATACGCCACTCGGCGGGGGTGTCCGGCGGCGGAAAGAGCCGAGTGGAAGTCTTGCCGCTGTGCGGGGACCGTATCGCCATCTCCACCGAGCGCCTCGGCCAGTCGTTTCGTGGCGAAGCATCGGGTGCACAACTGCTCGCGGAAGATCTTGTGGCTCGTGCCGCAACGCCGGCACGCGTAGGTGAGATCGACCCCGGCGCAGGGTCCGCAGATCCCGTTCCCCGCATCGGTGAAACCGATGAGCGGACGTTGCTGTTCGCACTGAGCGCAGGCACCGGGATGTTCACGCACTGCCGCGACGCAGCTTGTGCAGACCGGACCCATCGGCCAGTAGGCGTGAACAGGACGGTCACGGAGACAGCGTGCGCATGGCCCCGTAGGGCGGGGATAACACCTCTGGCAGAACGGCTGTCCCGCCACCTTGCGCGCGCAAGGCCGTAGCCGGCCGCAGGCGGAGCAGGCGACCGGCGGTGCGTCATAGCAGCGGGAACACAGATCGGGCGTGTCGTCGCCACCGCGCCGGACGACCTTGCGGACTTCTCCGCAACTGCCGCAGCGCCGCTGAGGTTGTCGGTAGCAGTCTCCCGCCAGCCGCCGGAGCCGACCCCAAGGGGAACGGCCCGAATCGAAGCAGCCATCCACCGTCTGGCCGTGACGTTGTTTAGCGGCTCCACCATGACGACTTCGCGTGGCCCCGTTTTATGGATGTTCTGTGCATGTCGGACGTCGCGAGTGGCCCTGGGGGGCGGCCCGGAGCGGGACCGTCGGGGATCTGGTTGTGGGGCCGTTCGCGGGTGGGGCTGAGCTGGGGCTTTGACAGAACTCAAACCGCTGTGCCCATTCGGGTGCGAGATCATTCCCCGACTGCGTGCATAGTGCAATCATGTAGGCCTCCGGGCCCTCCGAAGCAGTGCCGCTCGGTCGGCCTGATCGGCTGCAGCGTCATGGGTTTTCTCGTTGCTCCACAGCGCGGCCGATGAGTTTGTGGCTCCCGGCGGGTCCAAGCTCGTGACACCCCAGGAAAGGACACCGCCATGTCGGAGCTTCTCGTCGACTTCATCACCTCCCTCGACGGCCACGCATCGGGAGAGGGATGGCCCGGGTTCTGGGGCCTAGAGGGCCCGGAGTATCTCGCATGGCTCGGCGAGCAGCCCGAGGCCACCTACCTGATGGGAGCGAACACCTACCGCCTGATGTCGGGCTTCGCCAAGGGCGAGGTCCCGAGTGGTCAAGACGAGTTCAGGCCCGAGGAAGAGGCGTCCGTCGACGAGCTCACGCAAGCGTCCAAGGTGGTGTTCTCCTCCTCACTCGAGGAGCCACTGACGTGGGCCAACTCCACGCTCGTCCGCGACGACGCCGTCGAGGCGGTCCGCGCCATGAAGTCGAGTGGCTCGGGACTCCTCAGCACGATCGGCAGCCTCAGCCTGTGCCGGTCCCTGCTGCGAGCCGGACTCGTCGACCGCTTCCGGGTCGTGATGTTTCCGGTGATCACCGGGGCCACGGGCGAAGAACGCATCTACGACGGCTATCCGGACGTTGCCCTCGAGATGATCGAGCACCGCACCTTCGACGGCCGCATCCAGCTGGTCGAGTACAAGCCCCGCGTGCTCGAGCACCCGCCGCTCGGCGTCCCTGCGTGACGTCGCCCCGTCCGCCGGTCTGGACGGCCGCCAGACCGGCCTCCCAGCGGTGCGGTTACCTTGTCCGATCAGGTGGCCATCAAGCTCGCCTGGGAGTTGACCGCGGACCCGGCCGAGCAGGCGGCCATGCGCCGTATCGCCGCCGAGTGTCCCGACACTGATGTGACCGTCAACGCCGTTCCCTGACTCGCGAGGGTGCGTGGGGCCTGGGCAGGAAGCGCACGGGCCCCACGGCGAGCGCCGGGACCGTGAACCGGCGTACCTTGGGCACGTTTGTGCTGGTCGAACGCGTGCCGTGTACCAGCCCGCATCGGGGTGATGCCGGAGCTGGCCGGGCGTAGCGGAACGTTTCGCTTCGGAAGACCCCCTGTATCGAGGTCCGGCAGTGCCTTCACCGTGGAGTGTTCCTGGGCGGTCGGTGCGAAGACAGGGAGCAGCAGCGATGGCAGCGATCACCCAGATCCTCGCTCACGTGAGGACCGCGGATGTTTCAGGCGCCGGCACCGGCAGTGACGTCTATCTCGGCGTCGGCGGCCGCGAGTTCTATCTCGACTTGGCAGATCGGTCCGACACACAGCGGCCCGCGGACGACAGGGTACTACTTCGGCGAGGCCGCCAACGTGTAGCAGCCGGAGCTCAACGACCCTCGTAAGCCTCCGCTGGACACCGAGGACCTGGCCTCCTTCCCCGTGTGCCTGCGGATGGAGTCGGCAGGCAGTGAGCCTCCGTGGTGCATCGAGTGGGTGTTGGTGACGGTCAATCCCGACACCCGCCGCTACATCCACCCCAGCCCGCGGCGGGTCACCGAGGCCAACCGCATCTGGCTGGGCGACAGTTACGGTAAGACCCTCTACCTGCGTCCCGCCGACGGCGCCGGTTCCGAGGGCTGAACCGGCGACAGGACGCGCGCCGCATCACCGCGCCCGGATCGCCTGAAGGTGTGGGCGCCGGCTGCGCTCAGGAAACACACAGCGGGTGGTTTCCCTCGCGAGGGAATGCGGGAGGAACACCCGCCAGTCAGCTCAGGGGAGGGGGCGTAGTCGATGATCTGGTCAGGACAGTTGCCTGGGGCGAGATGTGACCGCGGCCGGGACTGGGGGCGCTCGCCGGTGCTGCGCGTCTGCACCGCCGCGCCAGGGTTCCGCCTCGTCGGCGGGCCGCATCGTGGGACGACTGGAGCTCGCGACGCACCGGCAGCGGCGGCTCAGCTGTCGGTGATGTGGTTGAAGCCGCGCAGTATCGGCTGATGAACGGCGCCTCAGTTGATTGACCTGGCGACTGCCGACTCTCGGAAGTCCACGACAGCTTCGCCGTTGGTTCGCGCCCACTCGGTCAGCATCACGATTGGCTCCTGGAGTGTCTGGCCGAGCGTGGTCAGGCTGTACTCGACCCGCGGCGGCGCTTCGGCGTACACCTGCCGGTCGACCAGGCCGTTGCTCTGCAGGCGGCGAAGGGTCTGCGTCAGTACCTTGCGTGAGATCCCGCCGGACAGCGCGACGAGTTCGCTGTGTCTCTTGGGTCCGCCGGTGAGAGCGAACAGGACAACGACGGACCACTTGTTGGCGATGATCTCGATCGCCAGCCTTGCGGGGCAGTCGGCGAGGAACACCGTGCCCGCTTCCAGGTCCTTTGCCGCGCTCGCCAGGTCGGCTGCGGTCATGTTCACAAGCCGAAGGTTACCATTTGGTACCTATCGGTTTCCTAACGTCGATGCCATGGAACTTCACTCCGGCCAGAGCCGCCCCACGGCCCCGCTCAACCGTCAGGTCATCGCCGTCAAGCCCATCACCGTTTCCACCACCGACCGCGGCATCGACCTGCAGGTCAAGGTCACCGCACCAGTCGACGGGAGAGACCTGCCCGTCATCGTCTTCTCCCACGGCAACGCCTGGTCGATGGACGGCTACGAGCCCCTCGTCGACCGCTGGGCTGCTGCCGGGTTCGTCGTGGTGCAGCCCACCCATCTGGACTCCCGCCGCCACGGCATCGGCTTCGACGATCCCCGTTTCGCCACCATCTGGCGCGTGCGCATAGCCGATCTGCACGGTGTCCTCGACGGCCTCGGTGACATCCTCGACCAGGCCGGCGGTCTGGCCGCGCGCGTCGACAGCGATCGCGTCGCGGTCGTCGGGCACTCCTGGGGAGCACAGACCGCCGGAGTCCTCCTGGGCGCCCGCGTCTTCGACACCGAGGGCAACCCGGGAGAGGACTTCTCCCACCCCGCCGTCAAGGCGGGCGCGCTCATCGCGGCGGCCGGTGCCGGGGACGCCCTGACGCCCTTCGCGCTCACGTATCTCCCGTTCGCGCGCCCGGACTTCTCTAGCATGACCGCTCCCGCTCTGGTCATCGCCGGCGGAAAGGACCAGTCGGTGATGACTACCCGCGGACCGGAATGGTTCACCGATGCCTACCACCTCAGCCCGGGCCCGAAGCGACTGCTCACCATCGCCGAGGCCGAGCACCTCTTCGGCGGAATCTCCGGCGAGGCCGCCAAGGACACCACCGACGAGGCCCCCGCCCGCGTCGTCCTCGTCGCCGACGCCGTCTCTGCCTACCTGCACGACGCCCTCAGCGTCGAGGCACGAAGCAGGGGGCCCTGCAGGACCAGATCAGGCACAGCACCGGCGCCTTCAGCACCGAGAGCAAGTAGGTGCTTCGCGGCCTGGCTTGCGATCTGACAGGTCGTTCCCGAGCCCCAGGCCAGGATGGCTTCGTGCATCTCTAGGAACAGCAGTTGTGGGATGCGTTTGGGAGGCGGTTGGTGATCTCTCGTCGTTCGGATGTCGACGAGAAATGACGGCAGTGGCTGGCGGTGGAAGCGAAACGGCCCGCCGGCCATGAGGGTGGCGGGCCGTTGAAGCGGGTCAGGTAGAGGTCAGCCAGCTTTGGCGGAGTCGAGATGGCGGGTGTCGCCGAGGCTGACGACCTGGCGGTTGTGGAAGAAGTCGTCTTCGCGCAGCGTGGTGATACTGCCCGAGGGCCCCCGGAAGCTGGCATAGCCGACGGACTCGATCGGCATCGTGATCCAAGACGCCACGACGAACGTCAGGGCGAAGCCGTGCGTCACGATGATCTGGTGTTCGCAGGGGCGTTGAAGGATCTCGTCCATGGCCGCGTAGACGCGCCGCGCGAACAACGCCTTGGTCTCGGCGCCCGGCAAGCGACGCCTTGGACCCGGAAACCCGGGTCGGACCGCTCGCCACCGCCGTCCAGCGCGACCGGGTGGAGGGGTACATCGCCAAGGGCCTGGCCGAAGGCGGCCGGGTGACGACCGGCGGCGGCCGCCCGAAGGGACAGGACAAGGGCTGGTTCGTCGAGCCGACCATCTTCGCCGACGTGGACAACAACGCGACCATCGCCCGCGAGGAGATCTTCGGCCCGGTGCTCTTCCTCATCGCCTATGACGACACCGACGACGCCGTCCGGCTCGCCAACGACTCCGACTACGGGCTCGGCGGCAGCGTGTGGACGGCCGACCCGGAGCGCGGTGCCGCCGTGGCCCGCCGAGTGCGCACCGGCGCCGTCGGCATCAACCGGCACCGCCTGGCCCGGTGGCTCTTCTTAGGCCAGCGTGGCGAACTGCGCCAGCACTGCCGCAAGGGCGTGGAGGACCAGCCCTTTTTCCGCCCCGCGTAGGTCGGCGGCCGACCGCTGCGCCAACCGTCGGCCGATGAGGACGCCAGCCAGGGGTAGCGGAGCGTTGCCCAGGGCAGAACGGCTCACGTTCCGTAGCGGCCATGGTGCGCGCGTGAGAGGGCGGCGGCGCCCTGGCAGGCGAGGGTGGCGGCATCGTCTGCGTACTGGGGGATGTCGTCGGGCCATTTCGAGGTGGGCTGGAGGATCAGCAGCGAGACGGCACCGTGCAGGCACGCGCAGATGGCCCGGGTCAGCGCCGTCACATCGCCGTGGAGCACGCCGGCGTCGGCGCATCGCTGCACCGTTTCCCGCAGGAATCGGAAGCAGGCGTCGGCGACCTGCTCAGTGGCGGCTGTCGCGGGTCCGGTCGCGACCAGGCGGTAGCGCAGGGGATGGTCGAGCCCGAACCTGATGTAGGTGACACTGCGCTGGTGGAGTTCGGCGAACGGGTCGGTGGGCTGGGCGCTGATGTTCAGCATCCGTCGGCCGAGCTCGTCCCAGACTCCGAGGCACACGGTGTGCAGCAGTTCCAGTCGGTTGTCGAAGTGGAGATACACCGAGGGGGTGCTGACCCCGACAGCCTGTGCCACCGCGCGGATGGTCACGCCGTCCTCGCCGGCGTCGTCGAGCAGCGTGCCGGCCGCTTCGATGAGTTCGTCCCTCAGTCGGCCGCCGTGGCCTCGCTTGGCGCGACTGCGCCGATGGCCTTCGGTTGTGCTGGCGCGGCCGTCGGCCGTGGTCTGGCCGGGTCCCTTAGTCATGGCGCCTCCGGAGGGCGACGAGTTGAGTGACGCGGGCGCAGAGCCGGTCCTCGTCATCCCTGATGTCGATTTCCACGGCGACCGTTGACTTGCCGACGTGTAGCGGGCGGGAGGTCGCGAAGGCGCCGGTGCCGTGTACGGGCCGCAGGAAGTGGGTGGTGGATTCCATGGTCGCGGGGACGGTGTCGGCGGTCCCGTTCAGCGTGGCGCACACGGCGCCGGCTACATCGGCCAGCCCCATCAGTGCCCCGCCGTGCATCGCGGCGCCGACGGTGGACTGCTCGGGAGTGTAGGCGAGTTGCGCGGTGACAGCGTCGGCCTTGAGGGCTTCGAAGCGTATCCCGAGCGTCCTGGCGAACGGCGCCAAGGTGTAGACGTCTTGCTCGGTGATGGTCATCGCGGCCCCTCAGGTTGTCGCCGTTAAGTTAACGGTGACATGTTATGTGGGCGTCACGGTTCGTGTCCACGCCTGTGGCGCGAGGCTGCAGGGCTGTGCAGTCTTTCGGTGCCGATCGGAGGCGTGCTGAGAGACGCCGAGTTGTCACTCGATGGGACAACTTCAAGTGTCTGGAGAACCGTCCATCTTCAGCTCGTACCGCCGGTTCTTGCCGACCGGCAGTTCCGGGAGGAGCTGGGCCAAGGCGACTTGGATGGGGAACTGCACAGCTCCAGCCTGCACCGGCCGAAGCCCTGCCGCAGGTCAGCGCAGGCAGACCCGCGGGTGACGACCGCGTACCGGGTGGTGCCTGCCAGGCGTTTCGTTTCGCCAGTACGACTGTTGCGCACGGCCGGGCGCCCGCAGGTCTCGCCGATGACCCGCCCCGCAGACGTGGAGCCAGTGAAGGCGACCTTGCCCACGCCCGGGTGGACACGAGGTATGCACCGGCCTCGCGTCCGGCCGGCACGATGTTGATCACGCCGGATCTGGCGGGCGCTGAGGCGGCGCTGGTAGCCCTCGTCGGGCGCGCTGTCGGCGGCGGCGCGGCCGCCGTGGTGCTGGTCGACCTGAGTGGTCTGGTGAGGCACCTTTCGTTCCGTACCCACCCCGGGGTTCGGGGCCGGCCGCGGGCTCAGGAACAGAAGTCGGCGATGGTGGCGGTGAGGATGTCGGTGAGGCGGCCCAGCGAAACTGACGAACCGTCATGCAAGATCGAGATTAAAGCTGAATGTCCCGCAGTCGAGGAAGGTCAGACCACACCGCTGCCGTATAGCGCGGGTCGAAGATCGCGTGGTACCCGCCGGTGTGCCAGAAAAGTACTGGGCCCTCGAATGTTTCCTTGCGCGCCATGTCGATGATTGCCGCGACCGCTTTCGCTGTGTACACCGGGTCAACCACGATTCCCTCGAGTCGCGCCATGAGGTCGATGGCCTCCGTGACGCCCGAGGCGGGCTGTCCGTAGCCTTCCCCCAAGTAGTCCTCAGTCAACTCGATGTCGGAGGCAGCAATGCGAATGGTGGGCGCGATGAGATCGGCTGCCTCGTTCGCGAGCCGGAGGTAGTTACCCGGTAGGTCGTCATACACCTCTCCCGCGACGACGACGCCGATGATGCGGGTCGACTTCTGGCGGAGCGCCCGCCCCAGTGCAAGTCCCGCGTGCGTGCTTCCTGCCGAGCTGGCGTGCACGATCGTACTGAATGTCGCGCCCTGCGCCTCCATCTGCTCTTCAGCTTCGATGTAGGCGCGCGCAAAGCTCGCCGCACCACGGCCGGTTGCCGAGCCGATGGGCAGTCGGTAGACCCGCTCGCCAGCAGCCTCTAGCTCGCGGACGACATCCTCGGTCAGCCGAGCGAGTTCTACCCAGGAAGTGTCGCCGACAAGACGGAGATCAGCGCCGAAGAGGGCATCGAGGAGAAGATTGCCCACGGGCTCTTTCGGCTCATCGTGGCAGAGCACGAGAGTGCACTTCATTCCGATCGAAGCAGCCGCAGCGGCAGCTGCACGAGTGGCGTTGGAATGGCGAGAACCTTCGGTCACGATGTGCGTGGCTCCCAGCGCGCGTGCGTGCGCGAGCTCCGTCTCAAGTTTGCGCACCTTGTTCCCTGCGAGGCCCACCGAGCCCAGATCGTCGCGCTTGGACCAGACTTCCACGCCGAGCTCATCGCTCAGCCGAGGCAGGAAATGCACGGGCGAGGTGAACCCCCGGAGGTCGATACGCGGCAAGTCGGTGTGGTCATGTGCTGTGGTCATGCTCGCAGAACTTAGACAGGCCAGATCTGATGCACAACTACATCGTATTTGACCGTGCAGATGCACAGCCTAGGATCTGCTCCGCAGGTATTGTGTGCCATATGCATAACCTTGATGCGGTTGATGCCCGGATACTGCTCGCCCGGGATGATGCACCCGAAGCCTCACTGATCGAGATCGCCGCCCGGCTGGGGGTGTCGCGGAACACGGTGCACGCGCGCCTGAAGAGGCTCCGCGACGGTGGGGCGCTGGGCACACCCAGCGCCCCACTCTCCCCAGCAGCAATCGGCCGGCCCCTACTCGCCTTCGTGACTCTGTCCGTGTCGCAGCAGCAGATCGACTCGGTATATGCGGCGATTGGCGCCATTCCAGAGGTCATCGAAGCGCACACCACAACGGGAGATGCCGATCTCATGCTCCGTGTGGTCGCGCGCGACACTGTTGATTTGCACCGGATCACGCAGGGCATTCAGTTGGCGCCCGGCGTGCAACGCAGCAGCACCTCCATTGCGACGACCGAGGTCATCCCCCACCGAATGTCTCTTCTCCTGCATCGGCTGGCAGAGGACGATTCGTGACGAGCTTCGGAGACGCATTGAGAAGTTTTTGGTCCTGACTTCGCAGGTCAGGGGGCTGGTGTGCGATTGCGGTGATGTACTCGTGCCGGTCAAGGGTGTGATCTTTTTCGGGGGATCGTCTGTCACCAGTAGATTTCGGTGTTCGCGAGGACGAGCAGGGCCCGCAGGAGGGTGGTGGCGTGCCGGGCGTTCATGCGGATCTCGGCCGGGAAACGCCAGGACTTCTGGTTCGCGAAGCCGTGCTCGACGGCGGCGCGTTCGCGGTTGAGTAGGCGGTTCGCTTCCTTCTCTGCGTCGGTGAGCTGGTGATTGCGGGTGGCGTTGCGGCTGGTGATGATCACTGGGTCATCGGAATCGTCGTCCAGGTTGGCGAAGCCGAGATTGGCCAGGGCCCCAGGCCCTGCCTCACGCAGATTTCTGGTGATCTTGTCGTGGCGGGCCGCCGTGATCTCGCTGGAGTGGCCGGGCTTGGCCGCGGAGGTCCGGATCGGGTTGCCCTTCTCGTGGGGCAGCGCGAGAAACAGCAGGCTAGGGGTTTGTGCTTGCCAGAGAAGTTCTTCCGGTTGTCCGTTCCGGTGCGATGGCGCATATGGACGAGGGAGCCGTCCCCAGGCCCACGACTCCGCCGCTGCGGACGATCTTCTTCAGTGCCCGGTCCAGTGGCGGTGCCCGCACAGCCAGTAGCTCGGTTGTTTCCTACACCCGGCGACGCACGGTGGTGGCGGAGACGTGGGGCGAGCCGGAGACCCGCCGGTGGCGGCGAGGTGGTGAAGCGCAGGGACGTCGGCGAACCGGCAGCCCTTCCTCTCGGCCGAGACGGCTCACGGCCGGGGAGCCGACGGTCGTTGCCCGTGCGCCTCTGTTCGTCGAGTGACTCAGTGCGAACGTCCGATGTCGCTGGGCTGCACACGGGCGGACAGTCGGAGATCGATCATTCACGGAGCAGGATGACCGGCCTGATCTGGCCTGGCGATCGTCTGATCTCTGTTCGGTCATTGTCGGCATCTGTCGGCGAATCGACGATGGGTCGATGACTCGGCGATGTGCCAGGAACCGAAGCGGCGCGTGCACATCCGACAGCTCTCGAGATCGGATCCCCATGACCAAGCTGACCATCGACGCGAGCATGGAGAACTTCACTGGGAGGTTCGCCATATCTGCCGCCATGACGCACAGCGGCAGCAAGCTCATTCCCGGGGGCTACAGCCGGAACTCCTTCAACTTCGGTCCTCACGCTGTCTTCGTCGACACCGGCCAGGGCGCGTACATCGAGACCGTCGACGGCCACCGCCTGCTCGACCTGAACAACAACTTCACCGTGAACGTTCTCGGCCACAACCACCCGGCGATCACCTCGGCGCTTCAGGAGGCGATCCCGTCGGGCATCTCGTTCGGCAACCCGAGCACCGCCGAGGCGGAGCTTGCGCGGATACTCATCGACCGCATTCCTTCCGTCGACAAGGTGCAGTTCTCCTGCTCGGCGACCGAGTCATGCATGAGTGCCATCCGGGTGGCCCGCGCCTACACCGGGAAGACGAAGATCGCCAAATTCGAAGGCGGTTACCACGGATTCAGCGATCCCTTGCACATGTCGTCACACACCTACCCCGACCACGACCACGGCACGGCGAGCGATCCGAAGGCGGTACCTGACAGCGGAGGCATCCCCGCCGAGGACGTCGGCAACATCGTCCTGCTGACCCAGAACGACCGTATCGGCTGCGAGCGGATCCTACGAGCCCACGCCGACGACGTCGCCTGCCTGATTGTCGAACTGCAGAGCGGGGCGGGTGGGCTGGTGGTGCTTGATCAGGACTTCGTCGAGGAGCTTCGCGCCCTGACGACCGAGCTCGGCATTGTTCTGGTCTTCGACGAGACCATCAGCCTTCGGGCCGGTCTCGGCGGGTTGCAGGGCGTCTATGGCGTCATCCCCGACCTGACCGTGATGGGCAAGATCATCGGGGGAGGACTCCCACTCGGTGCCCTCGGCGGTTCGGCCGAGGTCATGAGCGTGCTGGAGGACGGCCAGGTGACCATCTCCGGAACCCATCATGGACACAAGCTGTCGCTGATCGCGGGCGCGGCCTGCATGCGTGCGATGGACGCGGCCGCGTTCGAGAAGCTCAACCGGCACTCCGGTCGCGTCATGTCCGAACTGAACGACTGGAGTCGTTCGAGGATGAGCCCGTTCGTCGTCTACGGAAAGGGCTTCTCGCACATGGCGTACGGCTACATGAAGGAGCCGGGTCTGGAGATCCGCACCCACCGGGACTACAGCCGCAAACTCGACGGCGAGAAGACTCAGATCTGTTCCCTCGAGCTGGCCAACCGAGGCTTTTTCCCGGTGCACCGGGGAGAGTTCTCGCTGTCGGCACCGATGACGGACGACGACATCTCGTCGTTCATCGCGACGCTGAAGGACATCGTCGTCGAGCTCGAGAGCTGAGGCAGCGAGCCGGTCGGCCGCCAGTGGTTGCGAGCCTGAGTTCCGCCTGGAGTCCTGCATCGCGGAGAGTCGCGTCGAGGGCGCCCGCCTCATATCCCATGGCGGCCGCTCCGAGAACCTGGGCAAGAGCTGGTTCGTGCAGCCGACCCGTCTTCGGGCGCTTCGAGCGCAGTGCGGTGATCGCCCAGGAGTAGATCTTCGGCCGGAGCTCTCCCTCGTCCCGTACGACGTCGACGGCTCCGACTTCGGGCACGGCGACGCGGCGTGGACCTCCGACCCGGAGCGCGAGGTGTCTACTGCCCGCCACTTTCGAACCAACCCATCGGCGTCAACCGCTGCATCCCGTCCCGCCGCCCCTGCGGCGGTGTTGGCGGGGTGCCGGCCTCGTAGGCGTCCATGGCGGTCCGTGCTGCCTCGGCCGTCAAAGTCGTGAAATGCCGTACGGGGAGGGCTGGTGTTCGACACCGGGCTGCCGGCACCGCACGGCGCCGGTGCCCCGGGGGAAGCAGGCGGTCTTCCGGCTGGTCGAAGCCCCGGCCCCGTCCGGCCCGCGCCCGCCCGACACCCCCGAGACGGTCTGGACTTACGTCCAGACCGCGCTGCTCAGTGGGCCCGGGATTGAGTACGTCGGGCGTATGCGCGGGCGGCGCGGGCGCGGTCGCCGCAGCGAGTGGAGCATCAGCGGCGTGGGCTGTGGCAGAAGGAGTAGCGCCTGCAGGGGGAGCCACAGGCGGTCAGACGTTCGGCGTCTGTAGACGTCAGCAGGTCGGCGGCGAGGGCCGTCAGGGCGTGGTCGACAATCTTGGTGGCGTGGTAGGGGCGCTCTTCGGAGATCCGGCAGCTCATCCTGGCCAGCTGCGTCGTCGCCACCGGCGTAGGCTTCGCCTGCGGCGCGCTGCCCACGCTGAGCATGCGGGCGGTGCCCGCGTCCGAGACGGCTGCCGCCAACAGCCTGAACGCCCTGATGCGGTCCACCGGCACCTCGGTCTCCAGCGCCGCCGCGGGTGTCTGGCCCATATGACCACCGGCTTCCACGGTGTCAACTTGCCCTCACAGAACGGTTTCCGCACGGTCAGGGCGATCGGCGTCGGTGCCGCCGTCCTCGCTCTCGCGTTCGCGTCCTTCATTCCGCGTCAGCAGCCGCCGGCCGCTACCTCTGCGCCGGATGCGCCGGTGAAGTCGGCTGTGGGGCCCTGAGCACGAGCCGGAAACCGACACCGCGGACGCACTCGATGAACAGGGCGTCATCGAACTTGTGCCGCAGGGCCGCCACATGGGTGTCCAGCGTTTTCGTCGGCCCGAACCAGTTGCTGTCCCAGACCGCCGTCATGATGGCCTCCCTGGTCACCAGGGCCTCCAACCGGGCGGTGAGAAAGACCAGCAACGCGTACTCCTTGGGTCTCAACGGGACTTCGGCGCCGTCCAGGAAGACGCGGTGTGCTCGCTGGTCGACGGTCACACGGCCGTACGTCTCGCGTGGGTTCGGGCCGGTCCCGGACCCACCGAGATGTCTGCGCCGCACGGCCCGCATCCGGGCGACCAGCTCACGCACCAGGAAGGGCTTCACCAGGTAGTCGTCGGCGCCGAGTTCGAGGCCTACGACCTTCTCCGTCTCGCTGCCCCGCCCGCTGATCACGATGAGCGGTACGTCGCTGCGTGACCTCAGCTCCCTGCAGACGTCGAGCCCGTCCATATCCGGCAGACCGAGGTCCAGCAGGACCATGTCCGACGCCGATGCTGTGAGCGCGGCGCTGCCGGTCGGCACCCAGTCCACGTCGTAGCCGTAGCGAGGCAGGCCCAGTTGCAGGGACTGGGCCACGGTCGGGTCGTCTTCGACGAGGAGTATGTGCATGGCTGCTCCTGATGGCGAGGGGGTATGAGGGGGAAGCGTCACCGGGGCCGGACCAGCCCGGTCTCGTAGGCGAAAACCACGGCCTGGACACGCGCACGCGCGCCGATCTTGGTGAGGATGCTGCGGATGTGGGTTTTGACGGTGGTGGGTGCTATGGACAGCCGCTGGGCGATCTCGGCGGTGCTCCAGCCGGAGGCGATGGCGGTGAGCACCTCGCGTTCGCGTTCGGTGAGCAGGCCCAGTCGGCCGTCGCTCTGCGGGGAGCGGGCGGGCCGCGGTCGGCGGAGGGTTTCGATGAGTTCGCGGGTCAGACCGGGCGAGAGGACGGCGTCGCCCGCGGCCACGGCGCGGATGGCAGCCGTCAGTTCGTCGAGCGAGGCGTCCTTCAGGAGAAAGCCGCTGGCGCCGGCGCGCACTGCGTCGAAGGCGAACTCGTCGAAGTCGGTAGGGCCAGGATCAGCACATGAGGGGGTCGCGCACCCGCCGGGACGGGGCCGGGATCTCCGGCGAGCTGCGCCCCGGGTCTCGTGATGCGGTGGATGGACTCGACGCCGTCCGAGGGAGGCACACGAATGTCCAACAGGACGACGTCGGGGTGCAGGTCGGCGGTCCTGCGCATCGTCTCCGCGCAGGTCGCCGCCTCGCCCGCCACGGTCAGGTCGGGCTGGGCCGCGAGGAGCATGCGGTAGCAGACCCGTTGCAGAGCCTGGTCACTGGCGATGAGTACGGTGGTCATGGTGGGGCGTTCTCCATGTGGGGGTGGAGGGGCACCGCACGCCGCTCCAACGGTGCCCCCGTGGCACGCGTGCTCCGCGGACGCTCAGGCCCCGATGGTCCGCAGGACGGCGGAAGCCATGCCCCGCTCACCTCGTTCGTTGGGGTGGACGACGGCTGCCGGGTTGCTGGGCTGGAGGGGTTCGATCCAACGGGTGCCCGCCGGAGAGCAGGCATCGTGGCCGACGGACGGTGTGTGGGTGTCGACGTAGGTGGCTCCGGCGGCTTGCGCGCGCTGCCGCAGCATGGCGTTGAGCTGCTGTTCCTGGTTGCGCAGGAAGGTCACGTCGCCGGGAGCGAGGGGTATCTTCCGGTCGCAGGTGGAGCCGTCGGACGGCAGGATCGCCGGGTATCCGATGACGTACACCCGAGCCTCAGGCGCGCGACGCTCGATCTCCTGAAGCGCTTGAGAGAGGTGTTCGCCCGCTGTACGGATCTTCTTGCTCGCCCCGTCGTCGGCGTACCGCTCCTTGCAGGGCGCCTGGTCGGAGATGTCCGTGAGGTTGGCGGCGGCCTTGTAGAGCGCCCCGGTCGTAACGCACTTGGTGAGCATCGAACTGAAGCCGATGTCGTTGCCGCCGATACCGAGGGTGACCAGCCGGGTTTTTATGGACAATGCGGATGTTTGGGCGGGGTTGGTGCCGTCGTCGGTGGACTGGGGTGCGGTCAGGTCGGGGATGGCAGCGCCGCTGCAGCTCATGTCGCGGAAATCGGCCGACTTGATGCCGAGTTCCTTCGCCACCACGGCCGGGTAGTTGCGGCTGGAGCGGGCGCAGCCCGCGGGCTTCCCGGTCTGGTCGGGGATCTTCGGCCCGGACGTGTAGGAGTCGCCGAGGGCGACGTACGGACCTCGTACCAAAGGCGCGGCGATGCCTGTACCCCCGTCCCCGTCGCCAGGTCCGTCGTTCCGCTGGGTGACCCCGATGACGGCGAGGAGTACACAGCAGGTCAGAAGCCCGGCCAGGCCGGTTCGTGCCAAGAGTTTCATCGCTGTGTCCTGTCTTCGTCGCGGATGCTCGACTGCGGTCGGGCACCGCCCAGCGCTGTGGCAGGGCAGTGTCCGGGCGGGGCAGGTGGCGCCCCCTGAGGGGACGGAGCGGTGAGAACCGACGGGGGGCCGGGAGGAGGGGAGTCCGGTGAGCGGGCCCGGCGGGGCGGACCAGGCCGACGTCGTACGCGAAGATCACGGCCTGTACGCGATCCCGGGCACCGATCTTGGCGAGGATGCGGCTGACACGGGACTTGACGGTGGATTCGGCGAGGTGGAGGTGTTCGGCGATCTCGGCGTTGGTCCAGCCGCCGGCGAGCACAGCGAGAACTTCACGTTCGCGCTCGGTGAGTTCGGCGAGTTGGCGATTCTGGTCGGGGGAGTGGCGGCCGCCGTGCTGGGTGAAGGCGTCGATGAGTTTGCGGGTGAGGCCCGGCGAGATGACGGAGTCCCCGGCGGCATGGCGCGGATGCCGACGACGAGTTCGTCGGCGGGCGTCCTTGAGGAAAGAAGCCGCTGGCGCTGGCGCGCAAGGCAGCGTAAGCGTATTCGTCGAGGTTGAAGGTGGTCAGCACCAGGACGCGGGAGCGGCCGCCCGATTCCACGATCCGGCGGGTGGCCTCGATGCCGTCCGTACCCGGCATGCGGACGTCCATCAGGACGACATCCGGGGCGCAACTCGGCGTCTTGCGGACCGCATCACCGCCACTTGGTTGCCTCGTCCACGACGGTCATGTCGGGCTCGGCCCCCCCCCAGCAGATGCGGAAGCCCAGGCGTTGCAGGGTCTGGTCGTCGACGATCAGGACGGTGGTCATGCCAGATGCTTCTCCAGGGCCGGAAGGCGAGCCGGCCCAGCTGGTACAGGAAGGTGGCCACGGAAGTACTCCCACCAGGAGAGGGATCATTACGAGAGCGGGCCTGATCGACCCTGTGCTCACGCTATGGGCGGCTTTCCGCGAACCCCCGGCACCGTGGAACCCGAATCCGGCAGGGAACCAGTACCGCAGTACTGGTGGCCCTCATCCTTGCGGCACGGTGAGGCAAGTCATCGCCAGGACGGCGCCGCGAGGAGTGAGGGGATGGAGATCAGCCTACAAAGCGAGTCGGCCGGCCAGAGGGACGAGAGCGATGCGACCGGACCCGGCACACGGCACCGCGTCGGCGAGCTCGAAGAGCACATCCGCCCGGGTGTAAAGGCGGTCGTAGAACTGGATACGACCAGCGGTGCTTTCCAGCGGCTGCCGTACCCGCGACTACGTGGCCCGCCAGACCGAGGCTGGCCGGGCCAAGAAGGAGATCATCCGGCTTCTCAAGCAGGTCATCGTCCGGGAAGTGTCCGCTACCTCACCACCACAGTCGCCATCCCGGAGGCCGTGGACCTGCGACCGCACCGCATGCCAAGAACATCACCCTCACTGCTGTCGCCCACCACTTCGGCGTCTGGCCCGTGGTCATCTCGTGCATCGAACACGGCTGAAGTTGCTCCGGTTTGGTGGACAACCATCCGCTTGGGGACACTGGTCCCGCAAGGAGGAGTCCATCGTGCCGAGAACACGTCCGTCGTACCCGCCGGAGTTCCGTCGCCAGATCGTGGAGCTGGTCCGGGCCGGCCGTACCCCGGAGGAACTGGCCAGGAGTTCGAGCCGTCCGTGCAGACCATCCGGACCTGGGCCAACCAGGACCGTGTGGACGTCGGCGAACGTCCCGGCCTGACCAGCGAGGAGAAGGAGGAACTCGCCCAGCTGCGCCGGGAGGGCAGGCAGCTGCGCGAGGAAAGGGAAATCCTCCGCAAGGCCACGGTTTTCTTCGTCCGGGAGACCAGCCGGTGATGTCTGGTTTCGTAGGTGGGAACGGACAACATTTGTCGGCGGTTTCCGGAAGCACTTAGAGAGCATCTGATCAGTGTTCACGCCGATGCGAGTGGGATGTCCGTTTCGATTCGCCACGTTGGTGCGGATTCCCCGGTCAGCTCGCGGGAC